>JBGQJV010000345.1:0-4008 GCA_041499215.1 Gemmatimonadota bacterium
GATCGCCGTCGACACCCACGACATCCGCGGTCGGCACCCGCCGCTTCAGCAGGATGGCCAGGGTTCCGGTGCCGCAGCCTAGATCGAGTACCGACTCGCCGGGCTGGATTGCGGCCTGGTCGATCAGCCGGCCCTTGAAGGTTCGTTCCCGCCCGCCGAGCAGCAGTACTCCATCATAGAACGGAGTCAACCAGGGAAGACCAAGGCCCGGCACGTAGCGACCGGCTGGCTGAGCGGGACTCGTGCGGCCTAATGCGCCCGCGCCATCGCACGAGCCGGCCGCGCCCTCAGCGCGTTGGCGAATCATCCTATTCATGGGTGTGATCCGAGTCGGGGACCGGCTCTGCGTGCGGTCCGGCCCTGTTCCGTCTGGGAGAAAGGTCATAACCGCGAGCGCCAGGTCGGAGTGGGAGCGGCACCAAGGGGAAGTGGATTAGCAAGGGGTGCCCGCTGTGAAGGGGCAGCCCGCTCATGGGATCACACTCGTCCGTGGTACAGGCGTTCAGACAGGACGCCGTGGTACAACCTACGCCGGCCAGATTACCGCGATCTGAAGGGCAGGTTAAGGATCCTTGGACAGCCGCCCCGCTCGTCGCGCGGCGGACTCGCTCAACGGCGGTTAATGCGGAGTTCAAGACGACTTCGGCGTGGTGCCGCGATCTTGCAATGGGCGGGTCACGCCTAGGGCGACCCGGGCGGGTCGAACGCCCTGAAGCGGAGCGGCGCGATGCATTTCACGGACTGGCAGTTCCTGGGTGCTCACTGGCTTTGGTGCGTGGCCGCAGCCGCAGGCATGCTGTTCGTCTGGTCCCTCACTCCTGTGAAGCTGCCGAGCGCCGGACGGCGGCGCAGGGAGGGCACCGCCACACTAGCGATCCATTCCCTGCTCTGGGTTCACCCGCCCGGCGACATCGCGAAGCTTCTCCAACAATCGCCGGGGGTGCGGGTAGCGGAGCTGGATCTCGCACGGGGAACGGCCCGAGTCTCGTTCGATCCGCAGGAGACCTCGGCGGTGCGGCTCCAGGATTTCGTCGAGAACTGCGCCCATCATTGCCGCGGCGAGCGTGCAGCCCATCACTCCTGCCCCGTTGAGCTCAACAACCGTTAACTCGGCCGTCAGCCTCCTCTCAGCACTGCAGTGCCACATTAGTGGCGGATGCAACACCGATCCTCTGTGCCACCAACGGGGCGCAGACAAGCGACTCACCCCATTCAGGAGGTTGTTATGCGCACCGTACTCACCGCTGCCGCGCTCCTGGTCGCGGCCACTCTGGTCCCTCTGCCGGTCACGGCCGAGCAGCCGACCTGCGACCCAAATCCGCTGACCCAGGGTCACCCTGGGTGGATAAACATGCCCACCACCGAGGTCGATCTCCGGACTCCGCCGCCCGCCACGGCGACGAACCCGCTGTTGCAGGCCTTCTGGCGGGTGTTGCCGGCGCCCGGACTGGACGCAGGAACCGGATCCGTGCCGGTCAATCCGCTCACCAATCGGCCGTGAGGCGGCGGGGGCCGAGGGGGGGGAGAGCTGGTTCCTCTCCCGCTCCCCTAGCGTTGCTGAGTCGCAGTGCGGTGCCTTAACGAGGATTCACCGGTGAGCAGTGGGGGTGTCCGCTGGGAGCGGACCTCCCTCGCTTCACCGTCGGCCAAGCCCATGTCACGCTCTACCGGGCAGCGAGGCGCTCCCATCCCAACCACCGTACGCTGAGGGATGTCGGCGAGCACGGGGCGTCGAGACGCGGGGGATCGCTGTATGGAAGTCTGGCACGCTGGACTGGGCACGCCACCGACTCCGTCTGGCTTTCGGGGAGGTCAGCCGACCACCGTCTGGGCAGGAACCCGTCCAGTGGCGGCAGGACAATCCGTTTCGGTGCGCTACCTGGCACAGCTTCCCGACCGCGCTCCAGTGCAGGACGAGGTTCCGGCGTATTGGCAGTTCAATCGTGATGGCTGCAGTTACTGGAGAGCAGAGCTGCTTCCCCTGCCTCCTGGCACAGCGCTCGACTACCGATTTGTGGGAGATTCCCATGAAGGGGCCACCAGTTCCCTCCCTCGGCAGGTCGTGGTGGAAGCGTTGATCTCGCTCGCTCTCATCTGGCACTACCACCAGCCGCTGTATCGCGATCTCGCGCAGCCCAGCCCGACAGGGAGCTACCGTCTGCCATGGGTACGACTGCACGCCCTTCGAGACTACTACGCCAAGACGGCGCTCCTGCTTGACTACCCCGAGGTACACGTCACGATCAACGTGACCCCGGTCCTGTTGTCGCAACTCGACGACTACATCGACCGAGGGGCGACCGATCGAGCGCTGGACCTCACCCAGGCGGACTTCTTCGCGCTCGATCGAGAAGAGAAGCGGGAGCTGATGGCTACCTTCTTCGACGCGGACTGGCACCGGCAGATCATGCCACACCCGAGATACCGGGAGCTATTCGCGCTGCGCCGATCCGGGCAACGACTCTCCGCCCGCGACATCCGTGATCTACAGGTGTGGTTCAATCTCTGCTGGTTCGCCCGGGCGTTCCGGGAGGGCGAGGTGCACCTCTGCACCGGGGAGGTGGCGAGCGTCCGGCGCTTCGTCGACAAGGGAGAAGGCTTCACCAGGCAGGACTGCCGGGAGATGGTCGCCGAACAGTACAAGATCCTGCGAGCGGTCGTCCCCCTGCTCCGGCTCCTGCAGGAGCGGGGTCAGATCGAGGTATCCGTCACGCCTTTCTTTCACCCGATCCTGCCGCTGCTGCTGGACAGTGAGACAGCGGTTCTCGACCGGGCCGGAACACGGCTGCCCCCTCGCTTCACCTGGCCCGCAGACGCGACCTGGCAGGTACGGTCGGCTCTGGAGGACTACCGCGCGCGCTTCGGGCGGGTGGCCGCCGGGATCTGGCCTGCCGAGGGGGCAGTGAGCCCGGGCGCGGTCACCCTGTTGGCGGAACACGGTGTTCAATGGCTGGCGACCGACGAGGGGGTGCTGGCGCGATCCGGACGTTTCGGGTACCGCACCGATCGCCCGGAGGTGCTTGCCCAGCCGTATCGACAGGCAGGCAGTACCGGTGGCCCCGCAGTCTTCTTCCGGGCCGCGGAGCTCTCCAATCAAATCGGCTTCCGGCTCCAGCATCAGGCGGACTCGGGAGCCGCCGCGCGGGAGCTGCTGACGGATCTGAAGCGGCACTTCGCCGGCAACAGTCCGGACCAGGCTTCCCGGGTGGTCACGATCGTATCGGATGGGGAGAACCCGTGGGGATCCTACCCCTCGGAGGGGGTTCCCTTTCTGCAGGCGCTCTACGGCCTGCTTGCCGATGACTTGGCCATCCGGACGGTGACACCGTGTGAATACCTCTCCGGTAACCTCACCCGGGGCATTCGCGCCCACCCGGTCGAAGAGCTGTCTGCAGTCCATGATCTGGCCACGGGGTCATGGATCGATGAACCCGGCTCGGCACCCGGTGTGGATCTTGGGACCTGGATCGGGGAAGCGGAGGAGAACCGCGCGTGGGGACTGCTGGCAGCCGCCCGCGCCGCGCTGGAGCGGGTGGGGAAAAGCCCGGAAGAGGCGCCGGAAGCGTGGCGGGCGCTGCTCGCGGCCGAGGGGAGCGACTGGTTCTGGTGGTTCGGCGACGACCAGGACAGTGGTCAGGACGAGGTCTGGGACGACCTGTTCCGAACTCATCTCCGGGCGGTGTACGTCGGAGCGGGGCTTCCGCCCCCGATGGAACTCAATGACCACATCGTCCCCCATCTGGCGGTGTTTACGTTCACCGGCTCGTTGCCGAGCGTGCAGGAGGGTGAGCGCCTCGCGGTCCGGACCAACTGCCCCGGGCGGCTCCACTGGCGGCTCGATGATGGCGAGGAGCAGGTCGTACGGCTGTCGCCCTGCATCTCGAGGGTGGGCCCACTGCGCTATCAGGAGATCCTCGGGCCCTTCCCGTCAGGCTCCCATCGTCTCGGGTTCAGATTTCACTGCGAGCATGTGGGGTGTGATGGGTTGGGGGCCTGTTGCCGTGATGA
>JBGQJV010000346.1:0-3999 GCA_041499215.1 Gemmatimonadota bacterium
CCGCCTGTCCGCCCGTCCGCCTTAGAACACCGGTCCCAGGCTCAGCGTCCAGTACCCGCCCTTGATGGCAGGGCGATTCTGGGGGATGGAGTAGTCGAGCCGGAGAACGACGAAGTTGAACAGGTTCAACCGGGCCGAGGCACCGATGGTCTGGAGCGGGGTACGCACCCGGATGGGGTCGTCGCCGGCGTGGCGGCTCCACTGGAGGTTGTCCCCGCCGTTCCAGGCCAGGCCGACGTCGTAGAACAGCGCGCCCTCGATCGGCGGGAACGCTGCCGGGAGGATGTGCATGTCCGGAGTCATGATCGGAAAGCGCAGCTCGGCGCTTCCGACGGCCAGCTGAGTGCCCACCAGCCGGTCGAGCTCGATGCACCCGGTATAGGTCCCGGGGTCGGACGTGCGGCACTCGTTGCGGTAGTAGCTGCCCGAGGTGTTCCCCCGCATCAGGTCGGTACTCCCGAGGAAGATCCGGAACCGGTCTGCGTCGGGCCCGATCCGGCCGAAGTACAACGCCCGGGTTGCCAGGGTGAGCGGACCCAGCAGGTGGTCGTAGCGGCGGTAGTCCGCCAGGCCCTCGAAGAACTTCCATGCGCCGATGGTCTGGGAAGCCTGCAGCCGCCAGCGCCGGCCGTAGAACGGCCCGACCCATCCAGGCAGCGAGTTGTCGAAGGTGAGTGCCGCGGAGGGCGCGACATAGCTCGCCCCCGGCAGGCTGATCTCCCGCGAGGTCGCGTTGTCGGTCGCGAGGCCGCTGGTGGGATCGTACGGCTCGAGGATCTGCTGCAGCCGGTCGCTGATCGTGGTGGCTTCCAGGCCGATCTCGATGCGCTGGAACCGGCTCAGGGGGTAGTACCCGAAGCCCTGCACGGAGCGACTCACGATCCGGCGCAGGTTGGTGACGAACACGTTCTGGCCGGTGGACGGTGAGTCGACCACCACCCGGCTGGGCTCAAGGAAATAGTAGGGTTGCTGGCCCGCGCTCACCGCCCAGTTGAGCCGGTGGGTCTGGTTGATGTAGGTGGCATTGACCATCGCCTCACTGATCCGGCCGTTGACGAAGGCGCCGAAGATCAGGGTGTGGTTGCCCAGGATGTCCGAGAGTGAAATCGCGCTGCCGCCGTAGAAACCGCGGCCGAAGTTGTCGCGGGTATAGCCGATCGTGGGCCGGGCGATGTAATCCGGCTGGAACTTCACCTTGTACTTGGACTGACTGAACTCCGCCGTGTCGGGGAGCGGGAAGTTCACCGAGTCCATCAGCGCGTTGATGGTCAGCGGGCGCAAGGTGGAATCGGACATCACGGGGGCGGAGTCCGCCTGCCGGAACCCTTCCCGGGTGACGTAGATCGAGCCGGAGGATTCCAGCGGGCGCGGCGCGGTGTCACGCGGGGGCACCGGCACGACCACCGGGGGCGAGGTGTCTCCCGGCGCCCGCTCGCCGATCGCGGCGATGGGCCGGGTGGCCGAATCCCGCAGCGCCAGCATCGCCTGCGGCCGCCAGGGTTCCTTCTTGAGGTTCCGGGGATTGTCGATCTCGTAGACGTCGAACATGTCGCGCGAGTAATACACGAACGCCAGCCGGTCCACGTCGCGCGCCCAGGAAAGCACCGGAGACAGCTGCGTGATGCCCTGCGCGCCGGTGAAGAGGTCGGTCAGCTGATAGACGTTCTGGTCGCGGGTGTCGTACAGGAAGATGTTGCTTACCCCGTCGCGATCGGAGACGAAGGCCAGCTGCTGGCCGTCCGGCGACCACTGCGGGCTCACGTTCTTCCCCTGTTCCATCCCCGGCAGCAGCTCGATCCGCCCGGACGCCACGTCGTAGGTGGCGATCCGCATGTTGCCCATCCGCAGGGTGGTAAAGTCGGTGGCCGGCCCGCGGTCGGTCGCGAAGGCGATGGTCCGGCCGTCCGGCGACCACACCGGATGCAGGTCGGCGTACTTGTCGTTGGTCAGCCGGCGGAGGTTGCTGCCGTCGGCATTGACGAGAAACAGGTCGGACAACCCACCGTCGTAGCCGGTGAAGACGATCTGCTTCCCGTCCGGACTCCACGACGGGGTGGTGATGCCGTTCAGCCTGACCTTGATCCGGCGGACCTCGCGGTTGTGCTCGACGTCGATGATGACGATGACGTCACGCGGGCCGCTCTTGGCCGCCACCGCGATCCGTTTCCCGTCCGGCGACCAGCTGGCCGAGGAGGTGATGAACCGGAAGGTCTCGTAGTTGCTGCTGTAGGAGGACTTGAGCAGCCGCCGCTTGACCTTGCCGGTCACGGCGTCGGCCAGGTACAGATCGATGAAGTAGAAGTCCTTCTCGCTGAAGTACGCCACCTGCTTGCCGTCGGGGGAGAGCGCCGGCGAGAGGTGGTAGGTGCCCTCCGAGCGCGATTCGCTCAGCACCTCGCGCCCGATGTCCCGGGCGCGTTGGCGGGAGGCGACCTCGGGCAGGTAGGTCTTCTGGACGTGCTCCTTCCACATGTCCGACAGCTGGCGGTAGTCCACGCCCAGCACCCGCCGGATGGAGCCCTCCAGGCCACCGCCGCCCGCCAGGGTGCCCTGCATGATGGCGCCAATGGCCTCGTCGCCCCAGCGCTGGCCGATGTAGGCCAGCAGCGCCTGGCCGTAGCGGTAGGGGAAGATCCGGGGGTCGTTCTCCAGCTGATGGATCGTGGGGATCTTGCCTTCGATGGCGGCGTCCCTGAGCCACATCGCCGTGTTGGGGTCCACCCCTCCCAGGGAAAGGTACTCCGCCATGCCCTCCACGAACCACAGCGGCGGGTTCACGTTGATGATGGTCTGCAGCCCCGCGCCGGCCCGGCCCCGGCTCCAGATGTCGTACTGGAATTGGTGGGTCATCTCGTGCTGCAGCACGTGCTCCAGCTCCTCGTAGGAGCCGGTGAAGGGGAGAATGATCCGCTGCTTGAAGAAATCGGTGACGCCCCCGGTGCCCTCACCGGGGGATTCGCCGCCCAGCGCGTTGGTCTGCTGGAAATCGGAGTGCGAGGCGTACAGCAGGATCGGCTTCCGCTCCCGGTATTCGTGTCGCAGGATCCGGGAGAGGCGCTGGTAGGACCGCTCCGCCATCCGGGCCGCGTCGAGGGTAGCCTCGCGGGCCTCGGGATAGAAGTAGATGTCGAAGTGCTCAGTCTTGAGCACCTGGAAATTGAAGGCGCGGTACTGGACCTTGTTCTGCCCGAAGTAATCCTGCGCGGGAAGGGCGGCGGGGGCGCCGGCGAGGAGCAGCAACGCGAGCGCGGAACGACGGATCATGAACACCTGCCGGTCAGGCGCCGGTTTTGATCTCCGGCGCATCGCCCCAGAGCCGCTCCAGCTGGTAAAAGCTGCGGGTCTCCGGATGGAATAGGTGGACCACAAAGTCCACGAAATCGAGCAACACCCACCGGCCTCCGGGGAGGCCTTCAACATGATGCGCCCGGGCGCCACGGCGGTGCAGTTTCAGCACCACCGAATCGGCAAGGCCGCGGACGTGGGCATCCGAGGTGCCGGAGGCGATCACGAAATAATCGGTGGCCTCG
This sequence comes from Gemmatimonadota bacterium, assembly GCA_041499215.1. Lineage (GTDB taxonomy): Bacteria > Gemmatimonadota > Gemmatimonadetes > Gemmatimonadales > GWC2-71-9 > JADJOM01. The sequence continues at coordinate 3,531 of JBGQJV010000346.1, forward strand.
CTCAGGCCGCGCAGATCCAGCACCCGGAGCTCGCGGCCCCGCAGATCCTCAATTGCCGCCACCGCCGCCGCCACCCCCTCGCGCGGAGTGATCGGATGTTCGGTGCGGACGGTCATTCCGCGCCGCCACCAGGCCGCCGGACGGGCGTCCCGTCCTCAACCTGCCAGAACACGCCCCAGGCCCCGAATCCTACGTGGGCGCCGATTACTCCGGTGCACAGCGATACGAAGCAGTCTCGGGGCTGGTACGCCGCCACCAGTGCCGCCCGCACCCGCTCGGCCATCTCCGGCGCCTCGGCATGAACGATACCGAAACGTACTGCCGCCGGGCGGGGAGAGAGGCGCCGCTCCAGCAGGCTCAGCACCCGGGGCACTACGTTCTGCCGGCCGCGGACGCGGTCCACGGGGATGATGCCGCCCAGGTCGTCCAGCGAGAGGATCGGCTTGACGTCCAGCATCCCCGCGATCAG
>JBGQJV010000347.1:0-3985 GCA_041499215.1 Gemmatimonadota bacterium
GCTCCCCACCCGTCGCCTGCCCTTTCCGCTTCTCGGTCCGGGTGAGCACCAGCCGGTCCTTGGCCCGGGTCATCCCCACGTACAACAGCCGCCGGCCCTCCTCGATGTCGTGCTTCGATGGCTCCTTGCCCGGCGGCGCGCCGGGCAGCTGGGCATCCTCCACGCCAACGACATAGACCCGGGAGAACTCGAGGCCCTTAGTCGAATGGAGGGTGAGCAGATTCACCCGGTCGCGATCCACCTCCGGGCCACCCCGGGACTGGGACAGCGCCACCTGTTCCAGGAACCGACCGAGCTGCTCGGCCAGGGTCCCCGGACCCACGCTGTCGAGCAGCCGCCGGAGCCGGGCCATCGCCACCGGATAACGATCCTCGGCGCTCTTCTCCCGCCGGACCCTGTCCATCAGTCTCCTTCCCCCCAGCCGTTCGATCAGCTGCTCGATGTCCGGCGCACCGGCGGCTCCAGGCAGGGTCCGTTCGGCATCGTAGAACCCGAGACACTGGCTATAGCGTCCAAGAGCAAAGACCTGACCGAGGTTGAGGAACAGGCGGTCTTCCTCGGCGAGGGTGGCCGGGTCACTCAGGGCGAGTCCGATGGCGAGGTGGTCCAGCAGAGAGACGTACCCGGTCTTGCGGGCGCGGGCCAGCTTCTCCCGCTCGAGGCCGGCGAAGACCTGGGCCAGCGTGCGGGCATCGTCCAGAGCGTGGTGGGCTCGGCCGGTCTCGATGCCGAAGCGGTGCGCCAGGTCTCCCAGCTTGCGACTGCCCGGGTGCAGCGAGCGGGCCAGCGGCAGGGTGTCGTACAGCGCAAAGTGGTTGCCGGCGGGGTGCCCGCGCGAGAGCCGCATCAGAATCGGGAAGTCGAAGCCGTGCCCGTTGTGCGCGACCAGCACGTCATCGCCCGCGAAGGCGCGGAACTCGGTCCATACTTCCGCGAACGACGGGGCGTCCCGGAGATCGGCATCGGAGTACCCGTGCACCTGCCGGGCCCCGGCGGACACCGGCCGGGTCGGACGTATCAGCCGGTGGAACTCCTCCACGATGGCGCCATTGCGGACCTTCACCGCGGCCAGCTCCACCGCCTCCGCGGCCTCGAGGTCCAGATCGTTCGTCTCGATGTCCACCGCCACGAAATCGGAGAATCCGCTCCTGACCTCCCGGCTGCGCGCCAGCTGCAGCGCCTTGAATACCTCCAGCGGGCGAAGCCGGGTTCCGGCGCCGAGTTGGATGTCGTCGTCCCGCGGAGCGGCGCCCGGGTCCTGGTACTCGACCGTGGTGACCCCGGCGTTCAGGAGCATCCCCGCCACGCCGATCTCCGCACCACCCAACCGGGGGAGCCACACGGTCAAGCGGCCTTGCCGGGCCCGCGCCAGCCGGTCCGCCAGCTCCCGGACCGCGGGCAACTCGGCGGGATCGGTAATGACGTCGGCGTGTTCCTCCAGCACGGTGCGGTACTCGCCAACCCGCTGGGACAGCAGCTCCTCGACCAGCCCGCCCAGCGTGAGGTGCCGATCGGCCATCGCGGGGAGGTTGGCGAGTACGTAGAGACAGCGGCGAACCTTGCGGCCGTCCTCGTCCCGGGAGGCCGTCGTCTTGCCTGCCCGCCTGAGCCAGGAGAGAAACTCCACGTCCTCCCGGTCGGCATCGGCGCGCAGCGTCTGGCATAGTGCCCGCGGCAGCACCACCCGGGCAAACTGCTCGGCCGGGATCGGGTCCGCCGGGGAAGCAATCACCCTGAGGGCGGCCAGCAGGTACTGGACGACGGGGTCGTCCGCCAGCGCCCGGCCCTGGGCGAGCTGGCAGGGGATCCCGGCCTGCACCAGCGCGGCCTCGAGGGCATCCCCTATCTCATGCCGGCGGTAGAGCAAGGCGTAGTCGCCCCAGGCCAGGCCATGCCGCTCGCGGTCGGCCAGCAGGTCGGCGAGAATCCAGCGGGCCTCCTGGTCCTCGTCGGGAAAGCGCTGAACCGTCACCGGCCAGGGAGCGTCCCGGGTGGCTCGCAACTCCTTCTCCGGCCAGAGCTGCGGATTGTGCTCGACCAGCCGCCGGGCGGTCTCGAAGATCTGCCGGGAGGATCGGCGATTCTCATCCAGCACGATCTCCCGGGTGATGCGGAAATCGTTGGCGAAGTCCTGCAGCACCCGGAGGTCCGCGCCGGCCCAGGCGTAGATGGCCTGTTCGTCGTCGCCCACCGCGAAACAGTTCCGGTGCTCCAGGGCCAGCCGCCGCAGGATGGCATACTGCGGCTTGTTCAGGTCCTGGAACTCGTCCACCAGCAGGTAGTCCCACTGCCGGGCGATTTCGGTGGCCACTTCCTCCCGGGTGCGCAGCAGCACCTCGGTCTTGAGCACCAGGTCGTCGAAGTCGAGCAGCTCCCGCGAGGCGAGAATCTCCCGGTAGCGCTGGTACAACTCCGCCAGCCAGTCGTCCAGCGGGATTCCCTGCACCCGGTGCCGGCCGAAGTGCATCAGTGGCCAGCGCGCTCCTTCTTTCCGGAACCCGGCCCGGCGGAGCACCTGCAACTGGTACTCCTCGTCCGCGATGCCGAAGCCGTGGGGCACCCCGACCGCTTCACCGAAACGGCGCAGCAGCTGCACGCACAGCGCGTGGATCGTGGAGCGGGTCACCACTCCAGCTCGGTCGCCCAGCGCACCCGAGAGCCGGGTGGCAATCTCCCCTGCCGCCTTGTTGGTGAAGGTGACGGCGCAGATCCGCGCCGGGTCGAAACCCTTCCGCTCCACCAGGAAGCGGATCCGCTCGATGAGGCAGAAGGTCTTCCCTGCCCCCGGCCCCGCGAGCACCAGCACCGGACCGAGGGGAGCCTCGATGGCCTCGAGCTGCCGGACAGTGGGGGTGAAGAGGAGGGACGTGGGCGGCCCCTCCCCTCGCAGGGTGAGGGTCGGGGCAGGCTCCGGCGACGAAGGCAAATAGGGCGACAAGGCGACGATGGCTAAGGTAAGCGGTCGACCCACTCGGCCGTCGTCGAGGCCAGCTCGGCCATGACCTCGTCCCCGGTCCTGCCGGAGCGCTTGAGCACGGCAAAGGAATGATCCCCGCCCTCCATGATGTGCAGAGTCGCGAGTGGCCCCAGTTGGCCGGTGACTTCCCGGATCAGCCCGAGGTCAGCCAGATCGTCGCGAGTGCCCTGCAGAAACAGCATCGGCACCTTGACCCGCGAGAGATGCTCGGCCCGGGTGGTGCCCGGCCGCTTTGGCGGGTGCAGCGGGAATCCGAAGAACACCAGGCCGTGGAGCCCGGACAGCGGTTCGTCAGCCTGGGCTGTGGACGTCATCCGGCCGCCGAAGGACTTGCCACCCGCCACCAACGGCAGGTCCGGCGCTTCGGTCCGGGCCATGGCGCAGGCGGCTTGGACCGTGGCGGCGGCAACCGCGGGGGCGTCGGTCCGGGACAGACCCTTCTCCATGTAGGGAAACTGGTACCGGAGCGTGGCGATCCCCGTTCCGGCCAGGCGCTGACTTACCTCCTCCATGAAGGGATGGCTCATGCCGGCGCCGGCGCCATGCCCGAAGACCAGGAGGGCGCGGGCATGGCGGGGGCGCAGGAGCAGTGCGGAAACCTGGCCGCCCGCTACGGTGATGGTGCGAGGGAGAGGAGAATCAGCCATTGTGCGGTGAAGCTGACCCGGTGGAGCCGCCGATGGAAGGCCTTTTCCGCCCTTCCTGCCCGTTCCGCTAGTGCTGGCCCCGCCCCTCTTCGAGCCGTATACTTGGGCACTCAGCACAAGCGCTGTTCACGGGGCGGAGCCCCGGCGAGCGAGCCCCCGGATCCGCCCGGGCCCCTACAGAACACCCTGTTCCCTCACCGACCCACTGCACGAGCGCCGTGTCCGACATCCCTGCCCGCCTGCAAACTGCTCTGACTGATCGTTACGGTATCCAGCGCGAGCTCGGCCGGGGGGGGATGGCCACTGTTTACCTGGCGCTGGACCTCAAGCACGACCGCGAGGTCGCGATCAAGGTGCTGCA
>JBGQJV010000348.1:0-3906 GCA_041499215.1 Gemmatimonadota bacterium
ACATGGCGCCGAGCAGTCCGACTACCCCGGGCACTCCATGGGCCATCCCGAGGTTGTAGTACCCCGACGGCGCCTTGACCAGTTGCGGATCCTCCGGCACCAGCCCCGGTCCGGTGAACCAGCTCACCTCCTTCTCGCGGTGCACCGCCATCTTCTCGAGCCGATCCAGCAGGAGCGCTAGGAGCCGGCGACTGGAAGGGTGCGGGAACCGCTCGAGGGCATAGACCCCGAGGCCGGCCAATCCGTAGAACAGCTCGAACTGGGTGCCGGGAGGCAGGTCGAGCAGAAAGGCTTCGACGGCGGAGTCCACCTCGGCGAATCTCCCCCGAATGCGGGGCAGGATGCCCCGCCGCTCGAGGTGGGCCGCGGCCCAGGCGATCCCCGCAACCCCGCCTGCCAGCCAGGGGTCGAGATCGCCCTCAGCCAGCGCCCCGATCGCGTGGTCCAGCCGTTCGAGCGCGGTGGCGACACCGCTTTCCCGCAGGCCCGCCCGGGCGGCGTATCCGCAGAGAATCGCGAGCCCGGCGGAGCCAGAGAGGAGCGAGGGATCGTCGCCGGTATCGACGGCTCCGAGGATCTCTCGCACGACCTCGAGCGCGTCTTCGGCCTCCCGGCCGATCAGCAGGGGCTGCCACCGCCTGGCGGTCGACCGACCCAGGGCGGCGGGCTCGAGAGTTGGCATGGGTCGGGCTCTCCGGACGATGCTGTCCTGATGTTGGACCGCGAACCGCGAGACGTCCAGACCGGCGGCCGCTCCCAGGACCGAGGCCGCGTGCGCGCCGGCCGGCCCTGGCCGGTTCCTCGCAGGTGCGGAAGTTGGTGCCGTCCTACTTATATATCGTCGAGGAGGTCGCCATGGAAACAGCGGCGACCTTGGCCGGCGAGGTATGGCGAGGACGGCGGGTCAGTGTGAGGGTTTTGCCGTAGTGTGTTGCTACACCTGTTGTGTCGGTGTGACGGGCGGTGACCAAAGTGTTGCCGCCCGTATCGTTTTCTGACACGCCCACGACATGAATGTGATGGGCACGCGTACGGCCGCGTGCCTGCGCTCACATCGTCCGACCCTGCGCTCCTGTTAGCATGCTAACCGCAAGGCGGGGCGGAGGAATGTGTGTGCAGGCCGTCTCGTCGGGCCAGGAGAGTGTCTTCAGGTGAGCGCGGCGCCGTGACTCCCGCCCGGGATGCCGCCCGCGCACTGATCGTCTTCCCAGCGCCCGCAGGACGGCGCGGATTGGCACACCACCATCGACAAAGCCTGATCGCTTGCCGGCACGAGTGTGCCGGCGAGGCGGCCCCCATTGAGGGGCTATGGTCGTTCGCTCTGCGGTCGGCGGGTGGGCTCGTGACTCCACCCGACGAAACGACTAGCCAGGACGCGTCGAAAGGAGTACGCCGGTGTTTGCCTCCGATGTGGCAGTACTCGGGACCGAGGCGCCGCCTGATCCGATGGAAAAAAGGCGGGCAGGCGGCACGACCCGGCTGTCGGTCACCGTGCGCGCCCCGCAGTTGCGCCGGGTGCACCTCGCTCGAGACGTGGCCCGGATCTCCGTGCTGCTCACGGCCGACGCGGCGGTCCTGCTGCTGCTGTGGACTCTGCTGGACCATCGACGCGCTGGCGTCCCGGGCGGGGTGTCGGCCGGGCAATTCCTGCCGGCGGTCCTGCTCGGGCTGGCCCTGTTCGGGTGCTACGCCGCCGGCGACCGGCGGCGTAGCGCCGGTACCCTCATCCGGGCGGCTGGGCTGGGTGCCGCGATAGCGCTGTGGGCGGGGATGGGGGCCGAACCGCTGCCCTGGCTCGCCTCGGTGACACTTCTGTGGGCCGCGACCGCGGGCGTCCTGATTGCGGAACGCCGGCTGGTCGACCTGTTGGTCCGGGTGACCCGGCCCGGCGAGAATCAGGTCATCCGGGCTGCCGTGGTGGGTCCCACCGAGCACGCCGCCCGGCTCATCGACCATCCCGCCTTCGCCGACAGCCGGTGGTGCCGGTTGGACGCGTTTCTGGATCCGCACCGGGTGCCGGGCGAGGAGGGAGCCGCCCTGGCCCGGCTGATCCGCGAGCGGCATATCGACACCGTGATCCTGACGGGCAATCTCCCCAGCCACGTGTTCGAGATCATCCTGGACGTCGCCGGCGCATCCGGCTGCCAGGTCTTCTCACTCCCACGGGTGCCGCCGACCGCCACCTGCCTTCCGGAAGTGCTCTGGCGGAACGGCTACCCGGTGGTGGAGCTCACCCGCCCGGGAGTCCTGGGCACCCAGCTCCTGTTCAAGCGCGCCACCGACCTGGTGCTGTCCGCCGCGGCGCTCCTTGTGGTGGCGCCTCTGCTGGGCCTCATCGCGTTCGCCATCCGGCTCACGTCACCCGGGCCGGTGCTCTTCCGCCAGACCCGGATCGGGCAGGGCGGACGGCGATTCACCATCCTGAAATTCCGCACCATGGTGGCCGGCGCGGAGCAGCAGCGTGAGGTGCTCCTGGGCCAGAGCGTCTACGCCGATGCCCGGCTCTTCAAAGTGGTCGACGATCCGCGGGTGACCCGGATCGGCGCCGCGCTTCGACGCGCCAGCCTGGATGAGCTGCCGCAGTTGTGGAACGTCCTCCGGGGCGACATGTCGCTGGTGGGTCCCCGGCCGCCACTCCCCAGCGAGGTGGAACTGTACCAGAGCCACCACTACGCCCGGTTCGACGTGAAGCCGGGAATCACCGGGCCATGGCAGGTCAGCGGCCGGAACAACATTCACGATTTCGAGAATGTGATCCGGCTGGAGACGGCCTACATCCGCCGCTGGAGCCTGTGGCTCGACCTGGAACTGCTCTGCCGTACCGTGCCCGTGGTGCTCTCCGGGCGGGGCGCCCTCTGATCAACTCCGAGCCGGGAGGCTCCATGACGCCGATCCACCTGTTGCGACTCCGACTGGCGCCGGCCCGCTTCGCCCTGGCCGTGACGCTCACTGCTGGCAATGCCGCCGTGGCCCTGGGTCAGTCGGTCGCCAGCGAGTCGACCACCACCGCGGTGGCGGCCGCGACGCCGGATCTTTCCTCCCTCCGGGCGGGAGATGTGCTCCGGCTCCGCATCTGGCGTGAGCCGGACCTGTCCGGCGACTTCCCGGTGGACGAGACGGGCCGCGCTATCCTGCCGCGTCTGGGAGCCACGGTGGTCATCGGGATCCCCGCCGAGCAGCTCAAGCAGCAGCTGACCGAAGCGTACCGCCAGTACCTCAACAACCCGTCGATCGAGATCACCCCTCTCCGGCGCATCGCCATCCTCGGTGCGGTTCGGAATCCGGGGATCTATCCGATCGATCCCTCGATCACTCTCGGGGAGGCGCCCAATGTGGCGGGTGGCACCGCCCCCGAGAGCAAGCACAACCTGATCGAGCTGCGCCGCGACGGCGCCACCCGCGAGGTGGACCTGCGGCGCCACCCCGCGCTCGCCCGCCTGCCGCTCGCCTCCGGTGACCAGGTGTACATCCCGGAGCGGAGCTGGCTGAGCAAGAACGCCACCTGGGTGGTCTCCACCGCCATCGGGGTGGCGGGCACCACCGCGCTCCTGCTCACGCGCTGATGACCACCAGGAAGAAGGAGACTCACATGACCAGCGCGAGGGTTGTCCCCGTCGCACTACGATCCCCGGCGCCGCTCCCGGTGCGGGGAGAAGAGGACGTGGTGTCCTGGGGACTGGTGGCCGGGCTGGTGCGGCGGCGCTGGCTGCTGGTCCTCCTGTCGGTGGTACTCTGCGTCTCGGCGGCGGTGGCCTACCTGATGCTCACCCCGCCGACCTACGAGGCCGGCGCCTCGCTGCTGGTGGAGAACGAGCAGTACGACCTGCCGGAGATGACCAAGCGCCTGTCGAACGAGAGTGATGTCAACACCCAGCTCGAGGTGCTGAAGAGCACGGGACTGGCGGA
>JBGQJV010000349.1:0-3860 GCA_041499215.1 Gemmatimonadota bacterium
AGAGGGAGCTCTCCGCGAGGAAGGTGATGCTGCCGGGCGGAACGGCCTCCTCGATCGCGCCAAGGAAGTTGTCGAACTGCACGCCGAAATTCGGATCGTGCCAGGCGATGATGGAACGGGGCAGCTTGTACTGGCGGAAGAAGCGCAGATCCGCTTTCAGGCTTTCGACGTCGAGCGGCTGATAGGGGACCCCGGCATCGATGCAGAAGCTGCAGGTATAGGGACAGCCGAGGCTGCCGATCATGGGCACCAGCCGGAGCACCCGGGCACGTTCCATCGCCGGCAGCAGGAACTTCCACCGCCGGGTGAGGCCCGGCAGGTCCGACGGGTGCCGGGTCGCTGAGAGGCATTGCCCCAGGGGCCGGCACGGGGCGGGATCCTGGAGAATATCCCGAATCAGTTCCTGGTCGCAGAAGCCTACGACATAGTCGAAATAGCGCTGGGCATCGCCGGGATAGGACCGCGCATGCGGGCCGCCCAGCACGGTCACGATCCCGGCGGAGCGGAACCGCGCGCTCATGGCGTAGGCGACCAGGGCGGTCTGCGAGAAGGAGTTGAAGAAGACGACGTCGAGGTCATCGGGGAGGCCGCCGGCCAGGAGCTCCCAGCCGGAGTAATACGCCATGCTGACCCGGTGACCCTGCTCCTCGCACCAGACCGCTACCACCTGCGCCATCACACTGGTGTTGTTGGCGCGCATGAAGCGGGAATACGCGTTCCGTGGAGGTTCCTTGCCCAGCAGGTCGATGACACCAACGCGCATGTGGCCTCACAGGATCGCGGCAGGCACTTTACACCATAGCGCGCGGGACGGGACAGGGCAATGCTCGAACAGGTCGTGCCGGGCTATCAGGCTCCTCACCCGCGGCCGGCCTCACCGCCATTCTCTAGCCTACCCTCCTGGCCTTTCCCCCGGTCAGCCTCGGGAGGGGCCATGGCCGGGTCGGCATTCTCCGAAGGGGTCGACATGGCCGGTACCGGGCTGCATGTTGGGGATCGCGGGGTAGCCTAGGCCCCGTCGTTCAACCCGCCACTCCTCGCCGACGGTCAGCCACAGTCGACCCAAGCGGGAGGAACCGCGCCGGATCCCGGCCGCACCTCTGGTCGCACGGCAGCCTTTCTTCTCCTCCAGCGGGTCCCGTCTGCCCGGAGTGTCGCGGTCCTTCCCGCGTCGCCAGGAGGTCGATCATGTCCGCACCATCAACCATGCTTTCAGAGAAACAGTTGATTGCCGCCGCCAAGGCACCGATTCTCGCGTACAACGATAAGAACTGGGATGCCGTGAAGGCCGCGATCACCTCCGATTTCGTCTATGACGAAGTGGCCACCAACCGGAAAGCGAAGGGTCTGGACGAGGTATTCGCCCTGTGGCAGGGATGGGCCGGGACCTTCCCCGACTCGAAGGCTACCATCGACAACGCCTTTGTGAGCGGCGACAAGGTGGTGCTCGAGATCACCTGGCGGGGGACCCACCAGGGGCCGTTGCCGACACCCAAGGGACCGATCCTGCCCACCGGTAAACGGATCGAAATGCGTTCCTGTGTCGTCTGCGAGATGGCTGGTGAGAAGACCAGGGCCCAGCGGCAGTACTTCGACCTGGGAACGATGCTGCAGCAGATTGGCGTGGGCGGCTGAGCGCCCGTCCGATCGAGCGACGGCCAGGAAATGGCTTGGCCGGGTGGCGATCCGGACGGCAAGGGTGATATCTGCTGTCGGAGTTGCCGGGATAACCTAAGGCGCCGCAGCGACCGAGTCGTTGCGGCGCCCGCTGGTTTCCGAGTTGAGCAGCAAGGCCAACCCCTGTCCATGGCCGAGCCGCATCCCTGCCTCAGAACCGATACCCCAGGCCGAACGACAGCACCGGGTACAGCTTCGCGTACTTGTCCACATCGTCCTGGCTCTTGGCGGCCTGCGCCTTGAGGTCGCTCGCGAGCTGAGGGTTGCTGGCCGCACCGGTGGCCGTCAGCGTGATCTTGGCTGTCCCGATGACGGCGCCGATGTCGAACAGGAACTTGAAGCCGTGGTGGGTGTTGGCCGGGGTTCCAAAGCCGAGCCCGAAGTATGGCCCCACGCCCGGGTACTTGGCCCCTCCGTTGAGCGTGCCGACCTCGGCGGTGTTGTAGCTAGTGCCGTTGATCTTGAACTCCCCGGTGGAGGATGGCTTGCCGGTGGCGGTCACCTTGACCGGGTTGGTGAAAAGGCCCGCGGTCAGATGGAAGCTGCCGCGGGCGCCCGGGTAGAGGTCGAGCAGCGCGGACAGGCCCTTCAGCTTCAGCGTGGCGTCGTACTTGATATCCGATTGGGTGCGGGTTGTGCTGTAGCTAAAATAGTTAGCACCAACTCGCACACCGAGATGACTCAGCAGAAGCTTGTTCACCTCGAGCCCGATGCCGGGTGTTCCGGCGCGCAGGGCGACGGCCAGGTCGTGGCTGCTGGAGGCCTCCTGAGCGGAGAGCGACCGCGACCGACCGGAGACCACGGCAAGAAGGAGCACAGAGAGCGATAGCAGGCAGGATCGCATCGTTCACCTCGGGAGGCTGAGGGGCGGCGCTTCGCTCGCAGCCGGGGCGCGGGGGAAACGGCAGCGCCAGTGAGGGCGGGAGTGGTGAGGCCGCTGAGCGGGTTCAATATGCGGGGCGGTTCGGGAAGGAAATAGAGTGACTTCTGTGAAGGAGATAGAGAGACAGTCTGTCCAGGAGCGCCGCGTCCCCAAGCCAGGCTTGCCCGGGCCAAGCGGGCGTAGCGAGGGGGCGGCGTCTCGTCACCGTCGGATGACGGTGAGCACTAGCCGGCCCCTCCTGCCCGCCTCATCTTCCAGCAGCCTTCACCGCCGCCCAACTTGCCCGAGCCGCTCTCCCGAATTCAGCATGTCCTTTCAGGCCGTTACCTGATCGAGCGTGAGCTCGGTCAGGGTGGGATGGCCACGGTCTTCCTGGCCCGGGATCTCAAGCACGACCGTCCGGTCGCGCTCAAGGTCCTGCACCCGGAGCTCGCCGCGAGCCTCGGTCCCGAGCGATTCCAGCGCGAGATCCGGCTCGCGGCCCGGCTGCAGCATCCCCACATCCTCACCGTGCACGACTCCGGGGAGGATGGCGGCCTGTTGTGGTTCACCATGCCCTTCGTGGAGGGTGAGAGCCTTCGCGATCGGCTCGCGCGGGATACCCAGCTCCCCATCGATGAGGCGCTGCAGATCGCGCGGCAGGCCGCCCAGGCGCTCGAGTACGCCCACCAGCACGGGGTGATCCACCGCGACATCAAACCCGAGAATCTGCTCCTCACCCGGGACGGTAACACCCTGGTCGCCGACTTCGGCATCGCCCGCGGGGTCGGCGAAGGCGACCAGCGGCTCACCGAGACGGGTCTCGCGGTCGGCACTCCGGCCTATATGAGCCCGGAGCAGGCATCGGGGGAGAAGACCATCGACGCCCGCACCGACGTCTACTCCCTCGGTGCCGTGCTCTTCGAACTGCTGGCCGGAGAGCCGCCGTTCACCGGGCCCACAGCGCAGGCGGTCATGGCCAAGCGCCTGACCGGGCCGGGCCCGAGCCTCCGGGTGGTGCGGCCCGAGGTGCCCGTGGGGGTCGATCAGGCGGTGCGCAAAGCGCTGGCGCCCGTCCCCGCCGACCGGTACGCCAGCATGGCGGAGTTCCAGAGAGCCCTGGACGGGTCCGCGTCGGGACAACACACCGCGCAGAACGCCTGGCGGACGGGAGCCGGCATCGCCGCCGCGCTGGTCGTGATCCTCGCGGTGGCGAGCTACTCTCTCCGCAAGGGACGCCAGGCCGCGTCTCCGACCGACTCGCTGCCCAATTCGGCGGCGGTGCTGCCGTTCACCGATCAGAGTCCGGGAAAGGACCAGG
>JBGQJV010000350.1:0-3794 GCA_041499215.1 Gemmatimonadota bacterium
CACGGGTGTCATGGTCGCCATCGTTGTCATAGTCGTCCGTCCAGTCCCGTCGTTGGCTGGTAGCCGTCAGCCGTCAGCCGTCAGCCGTCAGCCATCAGCCGCCCGTCCGCCCGTCCGCCCGTCCGCGACCGAGCCCCCTTGGGAGCGCCTTGGGGCGACCCAGGGCGAGGGAGTCCTTCAGGGCCTGACCGCCTGACCGCCTGACCGCCTGACCGCCTCTCAGAGTCTAGCATCCCCGTCCAGCCCCGACCATCCGAACCTTGCGCTGGAATCGAGCGAGGTTTCCACCAGGCCGGGGCACCGCCATCTTTCGGTCACCCGGCCGATCCGTCCTCCCAACCGAATGCAATATGACCGAGCCCCGATCCCGCCGATTCGGCTTTGACACCCGCATGCTGCACGCCGGGCACATTCCCGATGCAGCGGTCGGCGCCCGGGCCGTTCCCATTTATCAGACCACCTCGTTCGTGTTCGACGATGCGGAGAAGGCGGCCCAGCTGTTCGAGCTCAAGCAGTACGGCAACATCTACACCCGCATCGGCAACCCGACGACGGCCGTTCTGGAGGAGCGTCTCGCGTCACTGGAGGGAGCCACCGGCGCGGTGGCCACGGCGAGCGGCATGGCGGCGCAGCTGGTGACCTTCATGACCCTGCTGGCTCCCGGTGACGAGATCGTGGCCTCCAGCCATCTCTACGGCGGGAGCATTACGCAGCTCACTCATACCTTCAAGAAGCTGTCGCTCACCACCCGGTTCGTGGACCCCACCCGGCTGGAGGCGTGGGAGGCGGCGATCACTCCCCGGACCCGGGCGCTGTACGGCGAGACCGTGGGCAACCCGCGCGGCAGCATCCTCGATCTCGAACCGCTGGCCAGGCTGGCGGACAGCCACCGGATCCCGTTGATCGTCGATAACACCTTTGCCACGCCCTACCTCTGCCGACCGATCGAATGGGGAGCGACGATCGTGGTCCACTCGGCAACCAAGTTCATCGGCGGTCACGGGAACAGCATCGGCGGGGTGCTGGCCGAGTCAGGCAAGTTCGACTACAGCCACTTCGCCACCATCGCCGAGCCCTCCCCTTCGTACCACGAACTCCGGTTCTACGAGACCTTCGGCCATTACGGGTTCCTGATGAAGGCGCGGGCCGAAACGGTGCGTGACACCGGTGCCTGCCTGTCGCCGATGAACGCCTTCCTGCTGCTCCAGGGGCTGGAGACGCTGTCGCTCCGGATGGAGCGGCATGTGACCAACGCCCGGGCGGTTGCCGAGTTCCTTCGCGACCATCCGGCGGTGGCCTGGGTGGCCTACGCCGGCCTCCCCGACCATCCGGATCACACGCTCGCCACGAAATACCTCGGCGGTCGTCCCGGGGCCGTGTTCTCCTTCGGACTCAAGGCCACCGCCGGAGAGGCGCGGGACGTGGGGCGGCGGTTCATCGAGGCCTTGCAACTCTTCTCTCACCTCGCCAACGTCGGAGATGCGCGCAGCCTGGTGATCCACCCGGCGACCACCACCCATCAGCAGCTGAGCGACGCCGAGTTGGCGGCGGGAGGGGTTGCCCCGGAGCTGATCCGGCTGTCGATCGGACTCGAAACCCTGGAGGATCTGCTGTGGGACCTGGACCAGGCGTTGCGTGCGACATCACGCTGAACACGAATCTCACTCCCGAAGAGCGGCGCCGGTTCCAGGATCCGGGCACCATCACCCGGCTGCTGCGGCAGAGCCGGACGATCGCGATCGTGGGGCTCTCATCCGACCCGCAGAAGGCCAGCTCGTTCGCCGCCACCTACCTGCAGAAAGCGGGGTACCGAGTCATCCCGGTCACGCCCAGACGCGGTGTGATCCTGGGGGAGCCGACGGTGCCGAACCTGGCCAGTCTGCCGGAGCCGGTGGACCTGGCGGTGGTCTTTCGTCCCGGGCCTGAATGCCTGGGAGTGGCGGAACAGGCCATCGCAGCGGGGATTCCCGCCATCTGGTTCCAGCTCCGGATCCAGGCGCGGGAAGCGGCCGAGCGGGCGGCCCAGGCGGGGCTCACGGTGGTGCTCGACAAGTGCATCAAGATGGAGCACGGCCGTTTTGCGGGCACGCTGCACTGGGGCGGGATGAACACCGAAATCATCAGCGCGCGGAAGGCACGGGTGTCCCCCTGACGAATTCTTGCGGCTCGAAACCCTGGTGTCGTATACTGCAGTACATGCGCGCCGGCAGGGCGCGCCCAGTCCGCGGGAAGGGCCGCGCCCATCTGCCGGTCGTAACGCTGGTCGCTCGCCATCGACCTCTTTCTCCCCGACCATGCGGACGCCGGGGGTCTTCGAAGGAGGTCCGCCGTGTCCACCCCCTCGCGTCCCGCGCGGGTCCTGCCTGCCGCTCCCAACCTGGCCCAGCAAAAGCAACTCGCACGCGAGCTGCTCGTCGCCGCCCGCTCGGGTGACTCCGAGGCCCTGAGTCGTTTCCAGAGGCATCACCCGAAACACACGGGAGAAGGCGCAGCCCGGCTCGATCCCGCCCGGCTCTCGCTGCACGACGCCCAGCTGGTGCTGGCGCGTGAGTACGGCTTCCCCAGCTGGCCCAGGCTCAAGGCTCACATCGACGCGGTCGTCACCGCCCGCCGGACGTACCCCCTCGAACGTGACCTCTCCTACTACGACGACCGCGCCCGCGGGCTGCTCACTGTCCTCGCCGACGGTGCGCCGAGCACCCTCGAGCAGGTGCGCCAGTGGCATCCCCGGTTCGCCGACGCGGACGAGGAGAGCCTGCGCCACGCGGCGGCGGAGGGCCGCTTTACTCTGGCGGACGCACGCCTGGTGTACGCGAGAGAGCACGGCCTCCCCAGCTGGGCCGCGCTCGCCTCGCACCTCGATCGGCTCAAGACGGGGAAGGTGACCGAGCCGTTCGTCGAGCTGCTCGAGGCGGGCAAGCGGGCCGACTGGAAACGGGTCACTGCGATCCTGGGATTGCGCCCGGAGCTGGTACGGGCCCGGGGGACGAACGGGAACACGCTCCTGGGCCTCGCCTGCGGCATTCTCCCCTGTCCAGGCGATCGGGTGAGCGGCCCGGTTGCCGCCCTGCTCGCGGGCGACCGGCTCGGACCGGTGCGCTTCCTGCTCGCGGCCCGGGCCGACCCGAACCAACCCAACGATCGGGGTTGGACTCCGCTGCATCAGGCCGGGTATCGCAACGACCCGGACATGGCGACCCTGCTGCTCGAGGCGGGCGCCCGGGCCGATCTCGAGGCTCACGGAGCGGGAGGAACACCGCTCGCAGCGGCGCTCTTCTGGGGGCACCGTGAGGCGGCGGACCGACTCGCCGAGGTGGGGATCGTGCCCCGAAACCTGCGCGTGGCGGCCGGGCTGGGCCGCAGCGACCTCGTGCTCGAGTGTTTTGACGCGGCGGGCCGGCTGGTTCCCGAGGCACGGGTCGGCCGCGGCTTCTACCGACCGCACAGCGGGTTCCCCGCCTGGCGACCATCGGACGATCCGCAGGAAGTGCTTGACGAGGCGCTCGTGTGGGCCGCCAAGAGCGGCCGCCTCGAGGCGATGGCGCTGCTGCTCGCGCGCGGTGCGCGGATCGACGCCGATCCTTACCGGGGGACGCCGCTCCTCTGGGCCGCCTCTCGCGGGCGCACCGACGCCGTGTCCTGGGTTCTCGAACACGGCGCAGACGTGAACCAGCGCGCCACCTTCGGCGGTCCCGGGCACGGCCAGGGCGTCACCGCGCTGCATCTCGCGGCGCAGAACGGCGACTCCGCGATGATCGAGCTCCTGGTGAGCCGTGGCGCGGATCGGACCGTCC
>JBGQJV010000351.1:0-3762 GCA_041499215.1 Gemmatimonadota bacterium
CGATGGCTATGACGTCCGTGAGATGGTCAGCGTCTTCCAGATGCTCGATCAGCAGGAAAAGCTCAGTGGCGGCGGGCGCCTCCCCGAGTGGCAGGCCACCCACCCCGACCCGGGGAACCGGATCAAGGCCACCGAGACGCGCGTAGCCGCCGTGACCGAGGATCTGAGCGCCAAGAAGGTTGGGCGGGAAGAGTTTCTGCAGCTGACCGACGGCATGGTGTACGGGGAGAACCCGCGGCAGGGATTCTTCCAGGGCGCGCTGTTCCTGCACCCCGACCTCAAGTTCCAGTTCCGGTTTCCCGATGGGTGGAAGACTCAGAATGGCGCCGACGCCGTCATCGGCGGGAGCCCGGCGCAGGACGCGGTGCTCGAGCTCAAGGGCGCGGCGGGAACCGCGGCCGATGCGTCGCAGAAGTTCTTCGCCCAGCAAGGGCTTCAGGCCGGCAGTGTCACCCAGAGCAGTATCCACGGGTTTCCGGCGCTCACCGGCGATTTCAGCGCCCAGACCGACCAGGGTGTGGTGCGGGGGACCGCGTCGTTCATCGAATACGGCGGGACCACCTATCAGATCACCGGCTATACCACCGGTGACCGGTTCGCCAACTACGGCCAGGCGTTTCAGCGGAGCATCGGGAGCTTCGACCGGCTGACCGATCCGGCCGCCCTGGCGGCGCAGCCCATGCGGGTCCGGCTCGAAAAGGCCCCTCGCGCCATGACGCTGGACCAGTTCAACTCCCAGTACGCCTCGAGCATTTCGGCCGATGAGGTGGCACTCATTAACGGCATAGGCAGGACCGACCGGCTCCGCTCCGGCCAGACGGTGAAGCGAGTGGTCGGAGGCTCACCGTCACTGACCGGCTCGCCATCGGTGGGAGGCTCGGCCTCGCAATGAGCCGTCGCACCTGCCCCGGATCCGCGGTCGACCGGGCCGCGTGATCCGTGGCATCCTGCCGCCCCCCGGGGCACAGCGGATCGCCACCGGCGCCAAGGGCCCCCCCCTCGCCTGCCCTCCTGTCAATCGTCGGCTGTAGTCCTTCTGAGCTACGCCACAACCCAGTCTAACGAGCGATGCCGCTCGCACGTCCCACCCGGTACAGTTGATGGTCATCCCAGGATTCCTCCGGCGCACGCAGCCGGTGCAGCACATAGATGCGCGACCGGTCGGTCCCTCGGGGCCGACCGGATCGCAGCAGCTTGAGCGCCGAACCGCGCGGCGTCCCCAGCCGGGCACTCGAGGCATCGGCTTTGCCGTCTTCCATGTTGCCGGGGGACTGATCCACCTGGTCCTGCTGGTCGCGTTCATTTGCTTCGCGTGGCACTTCATCGGAGGTCGTCGCGCCGTTCCCTGAGCTCTGGCTCAACACCGGACGAATCGCTCGTTCCGGGCCTCTCCCCCGCGACCATGGGACCACGCGGGGCGAGGGCTGGTAACTGGCCCCGTACGAGGCATAGAAGTCATCATGCGTCCGATTGCACGGCTGATCACCATTGCCGGCGTCGCCCTGGCGTGAGCCGCGCGACCGCCGACTCGGTCGAGCGTGCCCGTCAGGTTGAACTCGCCGCACGCGCCCGGGCCGACTCGGTCGAGCAAGCGCGGCTGGCGGCCGAGACCGCGGAACGGGAGGCGGCGGACCGGAGCAGCGCGCTCCGGACCGAGCTGGGGACGATGGTCCACTTCGATGCTGCCCGGGCCGAGCTCCAGCCCGACGGCCGGACCGCCCTCGACCGCAAGGTCGCCATCCTCAACGCCAACCCCGCGGTGCGGCTGCAGATTACCGGTGCCTGTGATGAGCGCGGGTCGGACCGGTACAACATGGCCCTGGGAGAACGCCGGGCCGCCGCGGTGAAGCGGTATCTCGTTGGGCAGGGGATCGATGTCACCCGGCTGGATCAGCTGTCCTCCGGTGAGAAGTCCCCGATCGTTGCCGGGAGCGATGAGGCGGCATGGGCCCAGAACCGCCGGGCGGAGTTCGTCATCGTGAGTGGGGATTCGCCCCTGGCGATGAACTAGCCAGCGCGGCCGTCACCGCGATTTCTTTGGAGCCGCCGCAGAATCCTGAGGGAAACCGCGCCAACGGGGTGCGACCTCTCGGTTCTGCGGCTGGCCCCGGCGTGCGATCTCGGCATGCCGCGGCATGACAGACGGTCGGCCGAGCGGGTCAATGTGGCTTGAGTCACAACCGGGACAAGGGCTACGGCGATATCGTAGCGAGTCCGGCCCTCGCTGCACCGACAGCAGCGGCCTGTGACGTCGCCTCTCGACTCCTGCCGGGAGGAGGGACTTTCGTACTCTACAACCGGACCGCTCGACCACCTCGGCCTGGGACGGAGGCTACGACCATGACTCACCGGCCTCACCTTGCCCTGCTGACCGCCGCGTTGCTGTCGAGCGCGTGCAGCCGCACTGCACCGCGAGCGGGCTCACGAGTGGCGGATAATCCAGACACCACCCCGGCCCAGCCGGCTGCTCCCGCTTCGACGGCGGCGAGTGACACCGCCGTGGTGACTGCTCCGGCCCAGGCAGCAGCTCCTGCTTCTACCGGAACGAAGGACACCGCCGTGGCGAAGGCCCCGGCCCAGCCGGCTGCTCCTGCTCCCACCGGAACGAAGAAGATCGCCGTGGCGAAGGCCCCGGCCCAGCCGGCTGCTCCCGCTTCTACCGGAACGACTGACACCGCCGTGGCAACGGCCCCGCTGCGTGACGCGTACCATACCGCTCCGCTCGACACGGTCGACGCGCGCATCTATCAGGGATGGAAGTACTACAATCTCGACTGCGCGCGGTGTCACGGCGAGGACGTATCCGGCACGACCATAGCGCCCCACCTGATCCTTTCGCTCAAGCCGGACGGGACGATACCCACCGCAGAGGTATTCCTGACGACCGTGTGCGGCGGACGGCCGGAGAAAGGCATGCCAGCGTGGTGCGCCCTGGGGCTTACCCCGGCTCAGATCGACACCATCTATGCCTACGTGAAAGGCCGGAGCGATGCCCGGCTGCATCCGGGCAGGCCGGCACGACAAAACCCGTGACCGGCCACTGACGCGCGATGTTCACGTGGCTGGCCGTCCGCGGCCAGTCATGGCCGCTCACTCCTCCCCTGGTGGCGCCGGTGATCCGGGCGTCACCCGGGAGAGGACCCACCCGACCAGCGTCGCCGCTCCCAGGAAGGCCACCCCGCCGTCTCGCACGTTCCGCGCGACGAACCAGCCCATGAGGCCGAAGAGCGCCAGAAGGAGAATTAGGCGCATACCCGATGAAGCTTGGAGGAACGGTCAGTCGGGCGTGAGGAGCCGGACCCGCGGCACGAGGGAACGAAGCCGGGACTCTCCCAGGCCGGTGGCCGCCAGGGTCAGCGCCGCGGCGCCGGGTTCGGTGCCCTGATTGCCGGACAGGCTCCACGGGCGGAGAACGCCGAGGAGGATATGGAGGGGGTGCGTGTCGGGACCGTCCGGCATCTCTGCCGCCAGCTTCATCGCACCCCCCAGGACGTGCTCGGCCGATTCCTCATAGGAGATGTCTTGCGCGATGACCGGGGCCGGCGCGGGGCCGCCGCCCAGGGCGGAGATGAGGGTGGCCAGCAGGGCGGGCTCGGGAAAGAGCAGGTCCAGCACCCGTTGCGGCAGCGTGTGGAGCACGCCGAGCGCCAGGTGCTCCGGGGTCACGGCAAGGGCACGGGCGTGGAGCGCCTCGTGGCGGGCCTGTATGATCGCGACGCGGGCGGAATCGGTGAAGGGATAGGGCGTGTCGGCTGACACGAA
>JBGQJV010000352.1:0-3728 GCA_041499215.1 Gemmatimonadota bacterium
CGCGTTGTCGTCCACCACCAGGACCCGGAGGGGCGCGCCGTCCGGCGCACTGACCTCTCCCTGGCTCCCGATCTCCAGCGGGCGGGTCTCCGGACTACTGACTCCTCCTCCGGTCTTCGGCGCCTCCGGCGCCAGGCCGAGGGCGACCAGCAGCTCGTGGTGCAGCTGTTCGGGCAGGACCGGCTTCCGGAGCAGGGTCAACACGCCGGCGGCGCGGAGGTCCTCCTCCCGGGGGCGGCTGTTCGCGCCGGTGATGGCAATGACCGGCGTGCCGGCCAGCTGGGGATCGGCCGAGATCGCCTGGGCCACCGCATGTCCGTCCATGCCGGGCAGTGCCAGGTCCAGGAACACCGCGTCGAACGGCCGGGTGAGGGCGGCACGGCGGAGCGCGGCCAGGGCAGTGGGGCCGTCGGCCGCCTGGTCGACCATAACCCCGAGGCGGCCCAGCAGCTCGGCCATGAGCTCCTGGACGATGGAGACATCGTCCACGACCAGCACCCGGGTACCCGCCGGCAGGGGCTGCAGCGCGGGCTTGACGAAGTGCTGGTCCGGCGCGAGTGGCAGCGTGAACCAGAAGCTGCTCCCCCGTCCCGGCTCACTGCGCACGCCGATGGACCCGCCCATGAGCGTCACCAGTTGCTGGCAGATGGCCAGCCCCAGCCCGGTTCCGCCATATCGGCGGGTGGTCGACGCATCCGCCTGGGTGAACTTGTCGAAGATCTGCTCCTGCTTGTCCTGGGGGATCCCGACGCCGGTATCGTGTACCTCGAACAGGGTCTGGTCCCCCGTGCCGGGCACGCGGCTGACCTCGACCCGTATGTGACCGGTCTCGGTGAATTTCACCGCGTTGCCCACCAGGTTGAGCAGGATCTGCCGGAGCCGTCCCGCGTCTCCCACGAAGTGGGCCGGCACGTCGGGGGCGATCCGCACGACCATCTCGAGCCCCTTCTCCCGCGCGCGGAGTTGCAGCAGCTCGGCCACTTCCTGGGTGACTCGGGGCAATTCGAAGGTCGCCTGCTCCAACTCCAGTCTGCCGGCCTCGATCTTGGAGAAGTCGAGGATGTCGTTGACGATCGTGAGCAGGCTTTCGCCCGAGGCACGGATGGCATCGGCGTATTCCCGCTGCTCGGCGGTGAGCTCGGTATCGAGCAGCAGCCCGGTCATCCCGATGACCCCGTTCATCGGGGTGCGGATCTCGTGGCTCATGCTGGCCAGGAACTCGCTCTTGAGCCGGGCGGACTCGATCGCCTGCTGGCGCCCATGGACCAGATCGTCGATCACATCGGTCACCATGACGATGCCGCCGACCTTTCCGTCCGGATGGTGCCAGGGATGGAGCGCCCAGCGCAGGTAGGCCGTCTCTCCGGACGGGCGCTGGAACGCATCCTCGGACTGGGACAGCACCTCGCCCGCCTGCGCCCGCCGGTGGGCCTCCTTCCAGCGTTCAGGCAGGTCGGGGAAGACCTCGTAGTGCGACCGGCCGAGCACCTGCACGTCCTGCAGCCGGTAGTCCTCGATCCACTTGCGGCTGCAGGCGAGGTAGTGCATCTGGGTATCGAACATCGCCATGGCCACCGGGGCGTTGCGGATGCTTTCCCCGAGGAAGAGTCGCTCCTGCTCCACCAGCTCGCTGGCGCGCTTGGCGTCGGTGACGTCGTGCGCGATGCCCACGTACCCCGCGAAGGTCCCGTCGCGAAGGTACCGGGGTGAGCCCGTATCGCTGATCCAGCGGTACTGGCCGTCATGTCGCCTGACCCGGTACTCCAGAGTGAACCGCTCGCGCCGGGCCCACGCGGTCAGGAAGATGTCCTTGGTCCGATCCCGATCCTCAGGATGCACACTTGCGACCCACCCGTGACCCAGGTGCTCCTCCAGGCTCCGCCCGGTGAAGGCCGGATAGCTGGCGTTGACATACTGGCACTGACCCTCGGCGTCGTCCATCCAGATGAGGACCGGAGCCTGATCCGCCATGGTGCGGAAGCGCTCCTCGCTCTCCCGCAGGGTGGCCTCGGCCCGGCGGCGCTCGGTGATGTCGGTGTAGATGAGCACCAGGCGATCGACTGCGCCGGCCGGGTTCCTGAGCGCGGCGAGGGACACGATGACGTTCAGCTGTGTTCCGTCCCGGCGGATCCGGACCGCCTCGTACTCGCGGGTCCCGCCGTCGCGGAACAGTTCCTGCCAGATCTTCAGCACCCCGGGCCCAGCCTCGCGAGGCAGCTGCGGCAGCGCCTGCCCGATCGTCTCGGCGGAGGTCCAACCGAACAGTCGCTCCGCCGCCTTGTTCCAGGCGAGGACGGTACCTTCGGCGTCCACCATGGAGATCCCGAGCGGAGAAGCGTTCACCAGGGCGTCCAGCTCCGCGTTGGTGCGGGCCAGCTGCTCCTCCCGCCGCTTGCGCTCCCCGATCTCGGTGTAGACGGTGCACAGGACCCTGGGTTCGCCCGATTCGTGCCGCATCGCCGCGGCCGAGACGATGACATCGAGCCTGGTGCCATCCTTCGCTATCCGCACCGCCTCGTATTCCACCGGGCCTGATGCGTTGACGATCTGCGCCTTGGCGCCGTCCAGGAAGGCGGCGCGATCCTCCGGCGGCACATTCGGCAGGAACCGGCCGATCGCCTCGGCGGCGCTCCAGCCGAACATCCGCTCCGCGGCCGGGCTCCAGCTCAGGACGGTGCCCTCCGGAGTGAAGGTCACGATGCCGAGTGGGGCGGCGGCGACCAGCGCTTCCAGCTCCTCCTTGGCCTGGCGCAGCGCCCGCTCGCGATCTCTGGCCTGGGTGACATCCTCGATCACCGACCAGATCCGCTGGCGGCCCTCGGTGTCGGTGTAGACCACGCCGTTGAGCCGGACCGGTACCCTGTGGCCGTCCTTGTGGATGTATTCCTTCTCATAGGGCCCGTAGCGGCCATGCTCGGCGAGCGACCTGAGCAGCTCCGCTTCCGCCTCGCGATACTCCGGCGGGGTCAGGTCCCAGTAGCTGAGCTTGAGGGTCTCCTCGCGGGTGTGACCCACGATGCGGAGATAGGCATCGTTCACCTGGAGCTTGGTGCCGTCCATCTCGCACAGCTCGAGGCCCACCGGACTCAGGGCGATCAGGGTTTCGAGTTTCTGCAGGGAGGCGCGAAGCTCATCGGCCTGCTGCCGCTGGGCGGTGACATCGGTGTGGGTACCGGTCATGCGCAGCGCCCCGCCGTCAGGACCACGCTCGATCACCTTGCCCCGGTCGAGGATCCAGGCCCAGCCGCCGTCCCCGGTCCGCACCCGGTGCTCCGACTGGTACATCTCCGTGCGTCCAGCCAGGTGATCGCGAACCTTCGCGGCTACCGCCGGCATGTCGTCCGGATGCAGGAAATACTCCCAGCTCGGAACGCTGGCACGCACTTCCTCCGGCTCGTACCCCAGCATCCGGCACCAGCGCGGGCTGCGGTAGATCTCGCCGGTGGCGATGTTCCAGTCCCACAGCCCGTCGTTGGAACCCTCGAGGGCGTAGCTGAGCCGGGATTCGCTCTCCCGCAGGCGCTCCGCCAGCTCCCGGTGCTCGATCGCCGCCACGCGCAACTCGAGCTGGGTCACGGTCTGCCGGGCCAGCCGGCGCAGCGCGTCCCGCTGTGCCTCGCTCAACTCGCGCGGGCAGGTGTCCTTGACGCACAGCACGCCGACCGCATGCCCTTCCGGACTCCGGAGCGGCGCCCCGGCATAGAAGCGGATGCCCTGCCCGGTGACCA
>JBGQJV010000353.1:0-3647 GCA_041499215.1 Gemmatimonadota bacterium
CCTTCAAGGGCCGGCTGATCGACCAGGCCGCAATCCAGCCCGGCGAGTCGGTACTCGATCTAGGCTGCGGCACCGGAACCCTGGCCATCCTGCTGAAGCGGCGGGTGCCGACCGCGGATGTCGTGGGTGTCGACGGCGATCCCGATATGCTCACCCGCGCCCGCCACAAGGCGCTCGGTGCTGGGCTCCCGATCCGGTTCGACCAAGGACTGTCCTGGGAGCTGCCCTACCCGGGCGCGAGCTTCGATGTCGTCATTTCCACCCTCTTCTTCCACCACTTGGATGCGCGAGGTCGATTCCTGACTCTGGCGGAACTCGCCCGGGTGCTCAGGCCAGGAGGCCGACTGCACGTGGCTGATTGGGGGCGTCAGGGCTCCCTGTTGATGAGGATCGTGTCGTTGCCAGACCGGCTTCTCGACGGCATTGATCGCACGGCCGACAGCTTCGCAGGCCGGCTGCCAGTCCTGATGGATGAGGCTGGGTTCGTCTCCGTCTCTGAGACTGGTACTCTGAACACCGGGTTCGGACGGCTCACGTTCTACGCCGCCCGGAAGCCCCGATGAATCTCACCGCGCACGTCGGTATCGGCCCCGCCGGGCTGGGGGTGGGATAGAGGTGCACGATCCGGGCAGTGGGCTCGTTGCCGCGCAGAGCCGGTTACCTCGCACACCCGGTCGTCCAAGTCGCTCCGCCAGTAGATCGGGCAGAACGACATCCCCGTCCACGACACCCGTCCGAGGGGCAGGAAGGATCTCTTCGAGGGGGACACGGTTCGCTGCCGAGCACGAGTCAGGCGGCGAATGGACTAGGAGCTGTCCCGCGAGTCACATGCGTTCCCTATGGGCGCTAAGGCCGACCCGGCGTTAAGGCATCCGCCTGAGGGCAAGGTTGCAGCTTCTTGAGAATGCTTCCAGAGCCTGACTCGGCGGTTAGAGTACAGCACCACAATCAACGGGTTGCTGGAGGAGCGCATGCCGGGAACGACACCGCACCACGGACACCCGCATCACCCAGACGCCCCTGCGTCCCCAGTCACCGGTCTGGGGCCCCAGGAGCAGGCCCCTCACGAGACTCCTGAGCCTCACGCAGCCGCCGTGCACCACGATCACGCCTCCGCCATGGCCGACCCGACGATGGCCAGGCGGATGGAGGCCGACATGCAGCGTCGGTTCTGGGTCGCCCTGGCGTTCACCGTACCCGTGACGGTCATCGCCGGCCACCTCCCCGGCGTTCCGATGCTGGTGCAGCAGCCGCTCGCCAGTTGGCTCGGGTTGCTGCTCTCGACGCCGGTGGTCTGGTGGTGCGGCTGGATTTTTCTCGCGGGCAGCTATTGGGCCCTGAAGCGGCGCCAGCTCGACATGTCGGTGCTGATCGCTACCGGCGTCCTCGCGGCCTACCTCAGCAGCGTGTACCTCACGGTGATCGGCCAGCCCACGGCGTTCTACGAGGCCGCGGCGATGCTGGTCACCTTCGTGCTGTTCGGGCACTGGATGGAGATGCGGTCACGGCGGGGAACGTCGGATGCCCTGCGGGCCCTGTTCGACCTGATGCCTCCGACCGCGCGAGTCCTGCGTGACGGGGTCGAAGTCGAGGTCTCCACCGCGGAAGTCCAGGTCGGCGACCAGATTCGGCTTCGCCCCGGGGACAAGATTCCGGTCGACGGAGCAATCCTCGAAGGGACCACCGACGCCGACGAGGCGCTGGTGACGGGCGAAAGCCGGCCGGTCCGCAAGGGTCCGGGCGACCCGCTCGTGGGGGGAGCGATCAACGTCAGCGGTGCCATCACCATGCGGGCGACCAAGGTCGGCAGCGATACCGTGCTAGCCCAGATTGCCGCCCTGGTGGCGGCGGCGCAGAGCTCGAAGGCCCCCAGGCAACGGCTGGCCGATCGCGCCGCTGCCGTGCTGGTAGTCGTTGCGGTGGGTGCGGGTGTGCTGACGTTCCTGGGATGGTCGCTGCTGACCGATGTTCCGTTCCTCACCGCCCTGACCTTCGCCATCTCGGCGGTCGTCATTGCCTGCCCGGATGCTCTCGGCCTCGCCACGCCCACGGCGGTCGCCGTCGGTACCGGCCTGGGTGCCCGACACAACATCCTGATCAAGGACGCTGCGACCCTGGAAGGCATCAGCCGCATTCAGACGGTCATCCTCGACAAGACCGGGACCCTGACGGAGGGACAGCCGCGCGTCACCGACACGATCCCGGCGCCGGGGGTCTCTGCGGGGGAGTGGCTGCCTCTGGCCGCGTCCCTGGCCGGCGAGTCCACCCATCCGCTCTCGCAGGCGATCGCAACCACAGTGGAGGCGCCACCCGGAACTTCACGGCCATCCGTCTCCGAGGTGGTCAATGTGCCGGGCCAGGGCCTGCGGGGCCTGGTGGACCGCACCCGGGTCCTTCTGGGGAGTGCAGCGCTGCTCGGAAGCGAAGGCATCGATCCGGCACCGCTCGCCGCCGACCGCGAACGGCTGGCGGGCGCTGGACGGTCCCTGGTCTATGTCGCGGCAGGCGGGCGGCTGCTCGGCCTGATTGGAATCGCAGATGCCGTGCGCCCGAGTTCCCGGCAGGCCATCCAAGAACTGAGAGCGATGGGGGTGCGACCGGTACTCCTGAGCGGGGACGTGGAGGGCACTGCTCGCCAGGTTGCGCACGAGGTGGGCATCGAGGAGGTCTTCGCGGAAGTGCGCCCGGAGCAGAAGGCAGATTACGTGCGCAGGGTTCAGGCCGAAGGCCGCTTCACCGCGATGGTGGGAGACGGAGTCAATGACGCACCGGCCCTGGCCCAGGCGGACATCGGCATCGCCATCGGTGCCGGTACGGACGTCGCGATCCAGGCGGCCCAGGTGGTCCTGATGCGCTCGGATCCGCTCGACATTCCGCGGGCCATCCGGCTGAGCAAGGCGACGGTGCGGAAGATGAAGCAAAACCTGGCTTGGGCCAGCGTCTACAACCTGCTGGCGATCCCGGTGGCCGCCGGGGTCTTCTACCCGTCGCTGGGCTGGTCGCTCCGGCCGGAGATCTCCGCGCTCCTGATGTCGCTTTCGTCCATCATCGTGGCCGTGAACGCGGTTTCCCTCCGCCGGTTGCGGCTGTGAGGAGTTTCACTTGGTTGCCGGCGTCACCTTCGCGGTCAAGCGATTGTAGAAGCTCGCCACCACGGCGAACGTGACGGCGGTGCCGACCGTCCAGCACACAAGGCCAACCACGAACGAACCCAGCGTGAGGGTACGCGTGATGCCGCTGAGATCGGCATGGATCAGCGTCCCAAACATCGCGGTGGTCGCCTCCGGGGCGAGCCACACCCCCAGCGCGCACAGGATGAAGAGGATCGCCGCGACCATCCCGGCCGAGAGCCCGAAGGCTCGAGGATCGAGTCTCATGGTGTTTTCTCCTTGCTGCCCGACGCGCGGGCCATGGACCGATGGGCGCCGTGGCGCCGGTGGAACAGGTGCATGAGCGGGCAGGCCAGCAGTACCAGGTAGGGGACGAGCCCGAGCGAGTGCACCCAATGCTGGATGAAAAGCAGGGCGAGGCCGAAGGCCCCGACACTGAGAACGACCCACCGGAACCTGATCACCGCGTCGCTCCGTCGATGGGACGGCTACACGAAGGCATGAACGGGCTGAGACGAGCGTGAGCGGGGTGTTAAA
>JBGQJV010000354.1:0-3647 GCA_041499215.1 Gemmatimonadota bacterium
GCACCAAGACCGGCTGGGTCCCCAAGTACAAGGCCTATTTCAGCGACACCCGCTGCGGCAGCAAGGCCAAGGCGCGGGCCGCTGCCGACGCCTGGCTCGAGGGCCTGTTACGCACCGGCCGGCCGCCTAAGATCGCGACCCGGCCCGCGCCGGCGCGCGCCCGGACCCGCCGATCCCGCCTCGTCCGGTCCCGCTGACCGCGGTCGGCGGATCTACCGGAACGCGCTCCCGTGTCCGGCACCATCGCGTGGGCCCTGCTCACGGGCACCATCTCGGGAGGAGTGTGGGCCGGCATCGTGCTGCTCCGGCGAATCCGCCAGATCTCCGAGCGGCAACCGGCGCAGCTCGAGGATATGCAACGCCGGCTCGATGAGCTGGAGCATATCGACCGGCGCCTGGCGGAGGTGGAGGCTCGGCTGGAATTCACCGAACGCCTGCTGATCCGGCAACGGGACGCCGAGAAACTCCCGCCGGCCGGCGACTGAATCGCTCGACCGGTCCTGGGAATCACTGGCGATCGGCAGGCACCCCCTGCCGGTCGCCGGTCTCGTTTTCGGGGTAGGAGGAGAGCCCTCTCCGCTCAGGCCTGGTCGGACGGGGCCGCCCGGAGCTGGCTGAACAGGCTGGGCTGGCCACCCGCGCCGGCCCGTTCGATCTCCAGAAGCCGGAGTTTCGCCGTGACGCCGCCGGCTGCAGAAAATCCGCCTGGCCGGCCGCCGGCGGCTACCACCCGGTGACAGGGGACCACGACGGCGAAAGGGTTCCGCCCCAGCGCCTGCCCGACCGCGCGTGCGGCACCGGGTTCGCCGAGTCGCGCGGCGACGGAGCCATAGGAGAGGGTCTCGCCAGGCGGGATTCCACGGGCAACCTCATAGACCCGGCGATGAAACGGCGGGACCCCCTCGAAGTCCAGCCGGACCGTGGAGAGATCCGCGGGAGCACCCCGCAAGAGGGCGCAGATCCCCTCGATCGCGCGGCGTACTTCGGGGGGCGGGTCGGCTTCCCGCACTTCCGGCCAGCGACGGCACATTCGCGCCCTGGTCGCGGCCCGGCTCTCCTCCGGCAGCTGCACGCCCACCAGGCCGCGCGGGCCCCACGCCACCCCGCACGCTCCGATCGCAGTATCGAACAGCACCCAGCCGAGATCTGTCACGACATCCCCGCGGTTGAATTCCGGGCGATGAGCCCGTGGCGATGGGTTGGGGGCTCGCCCGCTACCCCCGTAAGTTAGACCGACACCGCCCCGCGGGGCTGACCCTTCCGCCTCAGGGAGGTTCCGCCCCGCCTCCTCCCCCGTGGTCTTGCCTCTGCACCCCTCAACCGGCAGCTTGCTCTCCTGGGGCGCGACCGCTGCCGCGCCCGCTCGTCGACCGGTCTGATGGCCAATCCAGGTTGGCCCGGCCGGGCAACCCAAGGGGGTCATCGTGACCGGAGCCACTGCCACCACCGGACTGTCCCGCATCGGCCAGATCTCGATGAACGCGAAGGAGCTGGACCGCGCCGTAGGGTTCTACCGGGACACACTGGGACTGCCCTTCCTCTTCCAGGCGCCACCCAAGCTGGCCTTCTTCGACGCGGGGGGCGTGCGGCTCCTGCTGGACGTCCCGGAAGACAAGGAGTTCGACCACCCCGGCTCCATCCTGTATTTCTCGGTCGAGGACATCAACCAGATGCACCAGACGCTGGTCTCCCGCGGCGTGGTGTTCCGGACGGAGCCCCAGCTCATCGCGCGGATGCCCGATCGGGAGATCTGGATGGCCTTCTTCGATGATACCGAGGGCAACACCCTGGCCCTGATGTCCGAAGTGCGGTCCTGACCCCCCGGCCCATGCTCGACGGAATCCGCCGGTTCGTTTCCCGTCACATGACGCCAGAACCCGCCCGGGCGGCCGGGGCCCAGACCCATCCGCAAGCTCAGCTCGCCGCCTGTGCGCTGTTGCTGGAGCTGGCGCATGCGGACAACGAGTTCTCCGAGCCCGAGCGGGTGCACATCCAGAACGCCCTTGTCCGCCACTTCGGGCTGGACGAGGCCACCGCGGTCGACCTGATCGCGCTGGCGGAGGCCGAACGGGCACAGTCGATCGATCACTTCCAGTTCACTCGCCTCATCAACGAGCAGTATGACCTTGGCCAGAAGATGGTCCTCGCCGAGGTCATGTGGGGCGTGATCCTGGCGGATGGGACCATCGCGGAGCACGAGGCCTACCTGGTGCGGAAGCTGGCCAATCTGCTCAACCTGGAGCCAGGCTACCTGGCCCAGGCGCGTCGCTCGGCGGCAGAGGAGAGGTGACCCCACGCGCCGCCGACTGAGCCTTCTGGCCTGGCTCTGCTCCGAGACCCACGGAAGCAGTCTCGAGAACCCCTGGCAGCCGGGAGGGAGTAGTGACCGACGAGAGAGCGATCAAGCTACTGGAGGAGATCCGCGATCTGCAGCGACAGCACGTGGAGAACTACAAGGAAGCGATCCGGAACCAGCAGGAGAGCATCCAGCTGCAGAAGGAGTGGCAGGTCCAGGCAACCCGCCGGCTCAGGATCCTGTTCCTGCTGGTGATCCTCGTGGCCGGGGCCATCTACGCCGCGCCGCTGCTGGTGCGGCTGATGCTCGGACGGTGACACCGGTGCGACCGCCGGGTGACGCCACCCTGCACCGTGAATTTCCGCGGGGTCATTGATGCCAACGATCCGATCTCTCTCCGACCGGGCCGCGATCCTCGCCCGACTCGACCGGCTCACCCCCGACACCCGGCCCCAGTGGGGAACGTTGACCGCGCCCCGGCTTCTCTGCCATCTGGCCGACCAGCTCAGGATGGGATTGGGAGACCTGCCCGCCCAGTCGCGCGCCTCGTTCCTGACCACCACCGTGCTCAAGTGGCTGGTGGTGTATTCACCCCTCAAGACTCCGCCCGGAAAGGTCCAGACCCTGCCCGAAATGCTCACCACCAGCCCCACCACCTGGACCGCCGACCTTGCCACCTGCCGGACCCTCATCGAGCGCCTTTCCACGGCGTCGGCCGCCCCACCACATCCGACCTTCGGCCGGCTCTCGCCGGAAGGCTGGGGGCGGCTGGCATGGAAGCACCTCGATCATCACCTGCGACAGTTCGGGGTGTAAGGCACGCGGCCTTGCCTTCGCAGGCCGCCGCCGGGAGATTGATTCCGGGCGCTGCCTGACCGAAGCGAAAGAGGTCGCATGTCCCTGCCTGGCAGTACAGTACGACACAGCTACACCTTTCAGATCACCCTGCTGGGAGTCACCCCTCCTGTGTGGCGGCTGGTGGCGGTGCCCGGCAGCCTGAGCCTCGAGCGGCTGCACCAGGTGATACAGCTCGCCATGGGTTGGAGCCGGGCGCACCCGTACCGTTTCGACATCGCGGGCCGCAACTACGAGGAGCCGCCCGCCAATGGCTCGCGCGAGGCGGTCGACCCCCGTGGTGTCTCACTCGACCTTCTCGGCCTGAGCCAGGGCTCGAGTCTCACTTACATCTACGATTGCACGGACGACTGGGTCCACCATCTGACCGTCCAGGGCGTCGCGCCGTTCGCCCCGACTCTCAGCGCACCCGCCCTCCTCGGCGGCGCGGGGGCCTGTCCCCCGGAGACTTCGGGCGGCCCGGGAGGATATGCCTCGCTCCTGGCCGCGCTCCGCA
>JBGQJV010000355.1:0-3626 GCA_041499215.1 Gemmatimonadota bacterium
CACCCGCTCGCCCACCTCGGGCGTCTGCCACAACCGGGCCGCCTGGTGCCATTCGTAGTCCGGATCGAGCGGGGCCCCACCCACCGCCCAGCTCCGTACCCGGTCGGGCGCGAGCGACACCGCGCGCACCACGAGCAGCGCGCCCCAGTCGTGGCCGACCACGTCGACCGGGCCCGGCTGGGCGGCGAGCTCGTCGAGCAGCCACCGGACGTAGGCCTCCTTGGTGGCGTCGAATCCGTCGGGCGTGGACCGGCCGAAGCCGGGCAGCGAGAGCGTGACCACGTCCTGCCGCGACAATCGCGCGAGAACCGCCTGCCACACGCGGGACGTATCGGGCACACCATGGACGAAGACGGCGGGCATGGTGTCGGCATCCTAGAGATGCCGCGACGGTGAGTCAAGCGAGGGCGAGGGTGAAGCGGGATGAGCCTACTGCGAATGCTGCTCTACAGCGCGTCCTGGTCTTCCGGCTGCTCGGGCTGCTCGTCCTCGAAGGTGGGCGCGACCTCGTCCGGGGCCGGAGCCAGGAGCCAGCCGGCGACCTCGTACAGGGTGGGGGGGGTGGGATCGCCGACCGCGCCGAACAGATCCTGCGCCTCCCGCAGGCTCATCACGCACACGTCGGAGGTGGGTCGTCCTTCGCGGGCCTTGCGCATCAGCTGGGCCTGCTTGGGTGTCGTCACGAGCCAGAGCATCGCGCCCGGCAGGTAGTCGACACGGACGGCCAGCACGTCGCCCAGGTGGAGGAGACTCTCGTAGAACTCCCGGCCGCGGCGCGACAGCGTCCGGTGGTGCCTCAGGACCTCCTGCAGCGTGACCACGCTCGGCGTCATCATGGCGCGTACCTGACCAGGGAAAAAAGCAAGCGCCGCGCCACTCCAAGATGTGCGCAAAGTCAGATACTTCCGACTCGCTCCCGGGCCACTCCCCCCGCCGGATTGTCAATCCGGGTGCCGCAGAATGCCATCCGGGACGCTCGCCCGGCTATCCGACGGACCCACGCTCCCGACCGAAGAGGTAGCGGTTCACCTTGGCCGTGGCCGCGATGTACCCGGGCTCGAGGTTGGCGAGCCGCGCCTGGACGTGCGCGTGCAGCCGCGGCAGAGCGTGGAAGGGCACGGCCGGGTAGGCATGGTGCTCGGCGTGATAGGGCATGTTCCACGCGAACAGCCGCACGAGCGACGGCGTGAGGGTGGTGCGCGTGTTCTCCAGGCAGTCGCGCGTGGACACGCAGGCGGTGTGCTCGGCCAGCAGGTAGGGACGGAGGAACGCCTGCCCCACCAGCAGTGGCGCGATCCACACCAGCAGCGGCATCGCGGAGGCGGTCATCCCCGAGGCGACGGCGATCGCGAGGTAGACGCCCAGGTAGCAGCGCGCCTCAACGATCAGAGGCCGGCGCTCCGGCGGGGCCATCCACGGCCGATCGGCGCGCCCACCCGCAAGCCGCAGGATGTCGCCCACCCGCCGGATCAGGTTTGGCACGCCGGTCAGCACGAACAGGTAACCGCGGAGGGACGCCGGCTTCGCGAAGTAGAGCTCGGGGTCCCGCGCCTCGTCCTGCGTGAAGCGGTGGTGCTCCCAGTGATAGACGCGATAGTTGCGGTAGGGCCAGAAGATGAGGAAACCGGCCAGGGTGCCCACGACCGTGTTGAGCCAGCGCGTGCGGAACGCGGTCCGGTGCGCCGCTTCGTGGAACGCGCAGAAGACGAAGACCAGCACGTAGCCGTGCGCGATCAGGAGCGGCAGGGCCCACGCGGTGGCGCGGAGCCGCCACAGGAGCGCGCCGGTGACCACGAGCACGCCCAGGTGCCAGACCGCGCGCCGGAGCGCCGGCCCGTCAGAGCGCGCCATGAGAGCGTGCAGGTCCTCGCGCGGAAGCTGGTGGGCGGTGAATTGGACGAGCGTTTCGTCGATCATGGGCCCCTCTCGGCGACCGCGCCGTCGCGTGGAATGGGCCCTAGCTTACACCGACGGGCCGCCGGCTACGACGCCATGTCGCTGATCGAGCCGTCCTCGGCTTCCGTCACCGGCGACCACGTGACCGACGCGGTGTTCGCGGTTCCGGTCTGGGTCTTGACGGTGATGAGCCCGCGGAACAATGTCCCGTCGGCCCGGAGTCCAAGAACACGCATCTCGTTCCAGGTGCTGCTGAGCACTGCGAACTGGGTCAAGCCCTTCATGATTGCTCTCCTCTCGTCGGCGATCTAGCACTATGAGAACACGATCGGGATTGACCGGGCCGAGGTTCTGCTGAGCTCTTCGCAACCGCGGGGTTGGGTGGAGCCGGGGGCGGGAGTCGGAGCCGATAGCTCCCCTGCCTCCCCCGGCTCACGCCTCATTCCGTCTTGAGCACTGATAGGATCGGACGCTTTGCCTGGTCCAGGATGACCGCAAACGCGATGGTGGCGGCCGCCACGAGGACCGTGAGGCGCCATGGCAGCGGTGCCATCAGGGTACCGGACAGCGCCAACGTTGAGACGATGGCCACATCCACCGCAGACGCCACGAACACCCACGTGCTGGGCCTCGATCCCCACATCCGGCCCCGCTCTCTCAGCACGTAGAGCAGGGCTTGGTTGCCGAGCACCAGCGTCACGAACGTGAGCGTCTGCAACTCTTCCGTCCTGGCATCGCCACCACCTGGGTGACCTCCAGCGTGTTACGCGTCAGGGTGCCCGTCTTGTCCGCACACAGGACATCCATGGCCGCCGCTTCGTGCGCCGCCGTCAGCCGGGTAAGCAGCACGCCGCGGCGACTCAGGATCTGGGCTCCGATCGCCGCCGACAGGGTGAAGGTCGCCGGCAGCGCCACCGGAATCGAGGCCAGCAGCGCGGTGAGGGCCACGCCCACGAGGTCGGCAGCCGGGATCGCGATGGCGTGGGCATACGCCACGATGAGCACCGCGAACGCCCCGTTCACCACCGCGAGGTTCCGCGCCACCCCGAAGATGGCCCGCTGCTCGGTGCTGGCCGCGCGGGCCACTCGCACCAGCTCGGCCGCCCGCCCGAAGTACGTCCTCGCTCCGGTGGCCGTGACCTCGGCGACCGCCTGGCCGCGCCGAATCAGGGAGGCCGCGTACACCTGATCGCCGGCCTCGGCATCGATCGGCACCGATTCGCCGGTGACCATCGACTGGTCCACCATCACGGATCCCGACACGACCCGCGCGTCGGCAGGGACCACGGCCCCGAGCGGCAGCCGGATCATGTCGCCCGGCACGAGGTCCGCCGCCGCACGCTTCGTCCACACGCCATCCCGGCGCACCAGCGCGGTGGGGGCCAGCCGTCGCTTGAGCGCGGTGAGCGCGGCGGTCGCGCGGCTCTGCTGCAGGAGGCCGAGTGTCGCATTGAACGCGAGCAGACCGCCGATGACCGCCCCCTCCAGATACTTGCCGAGGCCGAGCTGGATGATGCTCGCGGCTTCCAGCAACCACGGGATCGGACCCCAGAGCTTTGCCAGCACGGCACGCCAAGGCGAGGGCGTCGCCTCGGCGATGGCGTTCGGGCCGAACTCCGCGAGCCGGCGACGGGCCTCATCGCCCGTCAAGCCGGCCGGCGTGTCGGTTCCGGACGGGATCGGGCGGGACAAGACCCCACCGTGAGCATGGCAATCGTCATTCACGGCGG
>JBGQJV010000356.1:0-3616 GCA_041499215.1 Gemmatimonadota bacterium
CCGCCGGGCCGCTCCTCCTGCTGCCGAATCGCACCCCGGGCCGTCTGCTGCTGGCCGGCGCGCTCGCGGGGTTCGGTCTCCACCATTTCATGTATCCGCGATTCATCGCATCCCTGATCCCGCACTGGATCCCGTTCCCGCGCTTCTGGGCTTGGGCCACCGGCTGCGCCTTTGTCGCCGCGTCGCTGAGCACGGGTGTTCACCCGCCGCTTCGCCGGGGTGAGACAGCCGGGGTGGGCGATCTTCTCGCTGTTGACCGGGGTGCTCTTCTTCGCCGGCTTCGCCACCATCGGGTCGGGATCGAAGCAACCCTGGGTGGTCCCCGCCTTCACCGCGTCGGTGATTCTCGCCTGGAGCTGGCTCTCGGCAGTATCGGCGCGCCTCCGGGCCGAGGTGACTGAGGCGCAGGTCCGTCGGGCGGTGCTGTGAAGCGCGCGAGTTGGCGACTCAGCCCGCCGTGAGACGCCCGCGACGGGAGTGGGGCACATCTGGGTAGATCACCACGGAGACACGGGGAGCACGGAGAGGCGCAGTGACCACCTCCGTGTCCTCCGTGTCTCCGTGGTGAATTGCGGGCCGGACTTGGCGAGAGGGATTGGGCACAGCTGGTCAGACAATTACCTCAGAGACACAGGGACGCAGCGGGCTCAAAGACCAGTGCGCTACGCGCGCAACGTGACCATGGGGTCCAGGAGCGCGGCGCGTCTCGCCGGCAGATAGCTCGCAGCCGCCGCCACTGCACACGTGATGATGGTCGCGATGGCGAAGGCCGGCGGGTCCAGGGTACCCA
Organism: Gemmatimonadota bacterium; assembly: GCA_041499215.1. Lineage (GTDB taxonomy): Bacteria > Gemmatimonadota > Gemmatimonadetes > Gemmatimonadales > GWC2-71-9 > JADJOM01. The sequence continues at coordinate 791 of JBGQJV010000356.1, forward strand.
CGCCGACCAGATAGTGCGCCAGCATCCGGGACGCCGCGGCGCTGGCCACCAGGCCGATGACCGTGCCGACCAGTGCGAGCTCGATTCCTTCGCCCACAAACTGCCGGATCAGCTGGTCCCCGCGCGCGCCGAGCGCCATACAGATTCCGATCTCGCGGCTGCGCATCGTCACGGCGTACGCGGTGACGGCGAACATGCCGAGCGCCGCGACCAGCAACGCGATACCGCCGAAGACGCCCAGCATCGAGGAGAGGGCGTGCTGCTTTTCGGAGGCCCGTCGGACGGCCAACTCGAGCGTGATCGTATTGACCTGGATTCGCGGCTCGAGCCGGCTCACGACCGGTCGCAACGACTCTCCCACCGAGTATGGCTCCCGGGTGGTCCTTGCCAGCAGCATGATGGTCAGCGGTGCCGGCGCCTGGCCGATCGGGATGAAGGCGAACGGCTGGGCGTCCTCGTTGGGTGAGCCGTACTTTCCCTCCCGGGCGACACCAACGACCTGACGGATCGCCCCGTCCGGGGCGCCGATACGGAGCCGCTGACCGACCGGGTCGGCGCTGGGCCACAACCGGCGTGCCAGCGTCTGGTTCACGATCACAACCGGCGTGGCGCCGCGCTCATCCCTATCGCTGAATTCCCGTCCCTCGACCAGCACCGTCCCGAGGGTGGCGAAGTATCCCGCCGACACCGCCGCCGTACTCGCGGGAATGCCAGGAGCGTCGCCCGACATGGATTCGGCCCACGTCCCGGCTCGGGTCTCGCCACCCAGGAGCGGCAGGAAGCTCGCCAGGGCGGCGCGCTTCACACCGGGCGCCGTTTGCCCGGCCGCGAGGAGTTGCCGTCCGAAGGCGATCCGCGCGCCCTCATCGTAGCCGAGACTCCCGAGGTCGAGGATCACCGCGACGCCATTGCGGGCGTCAAAACCGGGATCGGTGCGGAGCGAATGCTCCGTGCTGCGCAGGAACAGCCCGGCCACGATGAGGAGCACTAGCGAGATGGCGACCTGCGCGACCACGAAGGTGTCGCGCAGGCGGTGCCGCTGCCGTCCGATGACGATCATGGTCGCGTCGTCATTGATCGCGGGAAGCAGCGACGGGCGGGTAGCGGCAATCGCGGGCAGCACGCCGAAGAGCACCGTGGCCGCCATCGCCAGCGCCGCGGAGGCGAGCAGGACCCGGCCATCCGGCCGCAGCATGCGGGCGAGCTCCGACACCCCGCCGACGTGACCGATGACGCTGGTGAGCCAGACCGACAGCCCGACGCCACACACACCGGCGGCAACCGCCAGGAGCAACGCCTCCGCCGCGAGCTGGCGGATGAGCAGTGCGCGCGTCGCGCCGAGCGCCCGGCGCAGGGCGAACTCCCTGGCACGTGCCGCGGCGCGTGCCAGCCGCAGATTCCCGGCGTTGGCGCAGGCGACCAGCAGCACCAGCGCGGGCACCGCCGCCATCAGCAGGAAGAGCGGCACGGCCCGGGTGCGTTCCTCCGGAGACAACCCTCCCCTGACCGGGGCAGCAGCCCACTGGACCGGCTCGTCGGCAGGAGGGCCGGGGAGCCGGAGACGCTCGCCGAGCGTCGCGGCTTCGACATGAGCGCGGGCGACGGTGCCTCCGTCGGCCAGCCGGGTGACGAGCTGCAGCCACTCAGTGCCGCGCTCTGCCACGAGCGCACGCTGTTCCGGCATCACGTCACGCAGCAGCTCGAGCGGTATCCAGAGCTGCGCGTTTTCACCGAAGAGGAGCCCGCCGAAACCCTGCGGGGCAACCCCAAGGACCGAGAACCGATGACCGTTGACCGAGATGGTGCTGTCGGTGATATGGGGATCGCCACCGAACCGGTTCTGCCACAGGCCGTACCCCAGCACCACGACAGGCCGGCCGCTGTCTGCCGCCATGAAGACCCGCCCGGCAACCGCCCGCACACCGAGGACGTCGAAGTAGTTGAGGGAGACGATGCGGCCGGACATGCTGCGGAAGGGTTCGCCGCCGAGTGAGAGGCGCTCGCCTCCGAACGCCGCAACCTCGCCGGCGTCGCGCGCGCCGCCCTTGAAGCCGAGGTATTCACCGTAGGTAAAGTCGCGGGAGACGCCGGACTGCTGGCTCGTCTTCGTGATCCAGGCCAGGTGCTCTGCGGCGGGCACCTGCGGGGTGGTGAACAGCACCGCATTCACGAAGGAGAACATCGAGCTGTTCGCGCCGATTCCCAGCGCCAGTGTGAGAACGACGGCCGCGCTGGGTCCGGGGTGCCTGAGTGTCTGCCGTGCGGCAGCTCGGAAGTCGTGTGCCAGATTGGCCATGGTCGGGCCTACGTCCTGCGCGGTCGAAGGATTCCTCGGGATCTGCGGACTCGGTCATTCCGTTCTGAGCGCACGGGCCGGGTCAGCCGAGCGGCACGCCAAGGGTCATCGTTCGGCCTGAGGTCTCCGCCTAACCTGCCGGTCGCGGTTGGCCGGTGCAAGCCGGCCCTTGTGGGCTCTCTCCAGGTCCTTAACCTTATCGAGGTCGCCACGCCCCTCCTCAAGACAGCGTCCGCCCATGATCCGCCGCTCACTCGCGTTGCTGCTCTTCCCGATCCTGGCCTGCTCCTCCGGGACCAAGGCCAGCACCGGACGCTCCCAGCACGAGGCCGACAGCGTCATCGCCAACTCCCAGGCGCCCGGGGCCGCGGTGGCCAAGAAGGCGCTCGACGCGCAGGACAGCGCGCGCGTCCGGGCGCAGGCCCTGGACACGGTGGCGGCCGGACAATAGGCCGCGATAGGTTACGCCGGCGGGGGTGGTCGTTTCGAAGGCTCGCTGAGGGGCGAGCTCGCGGTGATCCCGGAGGGCG
>JBGQJV010000357.1:0-3615 GCA_041499215.1 Gemmatimonadota bacterium
ATTAGCTTCCGGCGATGACCCATCCCGCTGGGCCGGGCCCGCCGCGGCGGCGCGCACCCAAGCCGCTGGAGACGCCGCCCACCTGGCGCGAGCGGCTGAGTGCCACCCGGCACCTGCCCCGCCTCCTCGGGCTGGTGTGGGATACCCACAAGGGCTACAGCGTCGCGATGGTCCTGCTCCGGGCATTCCGGGCGGTCCTGCCGCTCGGTGTGCTGTGGGTCGGGAAGCTGATCATCGATGCCGTGGTGGGAATAGTGACCCACCCCCCTCTCCCGGATGCCGCGCCCGGTGCTCACCGCCAACTCGCGGTCCTGGTCTCCATCGAGCTGGGTCTGGCGGTGGCAGGCGAGGTGCTGGCGCGATTCTCCGCCCTGGTCGAGAGCCTGCTGGGCGACCTGGTGGCCAACCGGACCAGCGTAGAGCTGATGCGGCACGCGGCGAGTCTCGACCTGGAGCAGCTCGAGAATCCCGAGATTTACGACAAGCTGGAGCGCGCCCGGCGGCAGACGGTGGGCCGGATCGGTCTGGTCACGGGCCTGCTCTCCTCCGTCCAGGATCTGGTGACCCTGGTCTCGCTCGCGGCGGCGCTGACACTGTATGTGCCGTGGCTGCTGGCCCTGCTCGCCCTTGCGGTGCTTCCCTCATTCCTGGGGGAGACCCGCTTCGCCGCGCTGGCCTACTCGCTGCTCTACTCCTGGACGGCCGAACGGCGGCAACTCGACTATCTCCGCTACGTCGGCGCCAGCGACGTTTCGGCCAAGGAGGTGAAGCTCTTCGGCCTGGCGGACTTCCTGGTAGGCCGCTATGCCAGTCTTTCCAACGAGTTCTACGAAGCCAACCGGGCGCTCGCGGTGCGCCGGTCGGTGGTCGCCTCCCTGCTGGCGCTGATCGGGACGCTGGGGTATTACGGCGCCTACGCCACCATCATCTACCTGACGGTCATCGGCTACCGCTCCCCCGCTGGGCCGTTCACCATCGGCGTGCTCACCTTCCTGGCCGCCTCGTTTCGTCAGAGCCGGGAGCTGATCCAGCGGGTGCTGCTCTCCGCGTCTCAACTGGTGGAGCAGAGTCTGTATCTCGAGGACCTGTTCTCCTTCCTGGAGCTCGAGCCGCGAATTCGCTCATCTCTCGGCGCCGTCCCGGTGCCGGTGCCGATCAGGCAGGGCTTCGTATTCGAGGATGTGGGGTTCCGCTATCCCGGCTCGGAGCGCTGGGCGGTGCGCCACCTCAGCTTCCGGCTCAATCCTGGTGAGCGGATCGCGCTGGTGGGAGAAAACGGCGCCGGCAAGACCACGCTGGCGAAGCTGCTCGCCCGGCTATATGACCCCTCGGAAGGCCGGATCCTGCTGGATGGCCGCGACCTGCGGGAGTACGATGTCGCGAGCCTGCGGCAGAACCTGGGGGTGATCTTCCAGGACTTCTATCGCTACGACTTTCCGGTGCGGGAGAACATCGCGGTCGGGGACATCGATCGGCTGCACGACCAGCCGGCAATCGAGACGGCCGCTCGGCGGAGTCTCGCCGACAGCGTCACCGCCCGGCTTCCGGCCGGCTACGACCAGATGCTGGGCCGCCGGTTCGAAGAAGGGGTGGATCTCTCCGGTGGAGAATGGCAGAAGGTGGCCCTGGCGCGGGCCTACCTGCGGGAGGCGCAGCTTCTGATCCTGGATGAGCCCACCGCTGCGCTCGATGCCCGGGCGGAGTACGAGGTGTTTCAGCGCTTCGCCGAGCTTACCGTGGGGCGGATGGCAGTGCTGATCAGTCATCGCTTCAGCACGGTCCGCATGGCCGACCGGATACTGGTGCTCACGCAGGGCGAACTGGTCGAGGAGGGGAGCCACGAGGAGCTGTTGCGGAAAGCGGGACTGTACGCGGAGCTGTTTCACCTGCAGGCGGCGGGGTATCGGTAGCCTCCCGGCCGGGGTGGGCTGGTGAGGGGTGAACGGAAGAACGGTGAACGGTGAACAGTAGGTGCCCGTTGACCGTTCACTGTTCACCCTTCACCGCTCACCTCTTGCTCCCTCACTGCCCCACCGGTGCAGATGCAGCTCCGCGCTGCCCCCCGGCGGGATAATCACCAGGTTGAGCGACAGGCCCTTGGCTCCGGCGGAGTCGCCCGAGATCCCGAGGAAGTAGGGCAGCCGTTGCCGGGTCATTGCCGGCGCATCAGGACGGACCGTAACGATCTCGGCCCACGCGGAGCTGTCGGGTCGAGGGGGCATTGGGCGATCTCCTGTCAGGGGTTGGGCCTTCCGTGGCCTGGTATCACGGGCGAGGCCATGGGAGTACGCCCGCCCCCGGTGTCCGGATTTGCCTCCCCCCCGTGGGCAGTGAGACGATTCCAAGGTGGCCGACGTACAATGTCTTGGAGACCTGGCAGGGGATCATCCGCGTGGGGAGGGCTGCATGCCGTATCGGCCAGCAGGGGGGAGCCTCAGGGTGCTTCCGGCCCGGAGTGTGCCCGATTCTCACGCGAAGAAAGTCCGGGGCGGCATCATCGGCGTTCTGATCGGCCTGCTGAAGGCGGAACCGGTCTGGCTCCCCGGGCGACGTTAGAATCGTCCCCCGGAGCCGGGGCCCAGGGAGAAGTGAGAGGTGGGGAGTAAGCAGTGAGGAGTGAGCTGGGGGCCGGCGGGGTGGTTCACCCGTTCCATCTTGCTTCTTGCTTCTTGCTTCTCATCCTCACCCTTCTCGCTGCGCAGTGCACCCTCACACCCACTCTGCACTTCTCACTTCTCACTTCTCACTTCTCACTTTCCTAACTGCCTACCTTCATACTCCGTATCCCCTGCCGCCGCCGCGCCAGCCCGTGATCCCTATCACTCTCCTAACATTCGAGGTGGCTCCTCGTCTCTTCAGCGGACCCTAAACTGAGGATCACCAGTCATGTACGTACTGCTCGCCGCTCTCCTCGGTGCCGCCTGTGCCCCGAGCCATTCGACCGCTCCCGCTCCGCTCCGGGCGGACTGGGAGCTGCTCGGCAGCCGCCGGGTCAGCTTCGCCGCGGAGAAGGATGTCATCACCGCCAGGCACGAGGGTCGCTTCCGCGCGATCAAGCTCGAGGTGCAGGGCGGCAACCTCGACATGTACAACATCCGGGTCGTGTTCGGTGATGGTGAGACCTTCTCGCCCGAGACGCGGGTAGAGTTTCGCGAGGGAAGCTGGAGCCGGACGATCGACCTTCCCGGGGCGGCACGGGTGATCCGGCGCATCGAATTCTGGTACCGGAGCGAGCTCAAGCGCGGCCGGGCGGTCGTCCGGGTGTACGGCATGCAGGGGGAGGGCGACGATCACGGCCCCGGGCCGGGCGGCGGCAACCCGCTGGAGGGATGGAACCGACTGGGTCAGCGGGAAGTGAGCTTCCGCGCCGAGCGCGACGTCATCTCGGCCCTCGGAGAAGGACGGTTCCACCGCATCATGCTGGTAGTGAAGGACGCCGACCTCGAGATGTTCGACGTCAGAGTGATCTTCGGCAACGGCGAGCCGTTCTCGCCGGCGACCCGGTTCTACTTCGGCGGAGACACCCGCAGCCGGGTGATTGATCTTCCCGGAGATGCGCGCGTCATCCGGCGAATCGAGTTCGCCTACAAGAGCGTGCGGGGCGGCGGGGACGGG
>JBGQJV010000358.1:0-3560 GCA_041499215.1 Gemmatimonadota bacterium
ACGGGTGTCATCCCGACAACACCCCCGGGGGCGGCAGCGCCCGGGGGTGCGTTGTCTTTACTCGAGCGCGCCCGGCAGGACTCGAACCTGCGACCCTCTGCTTAGAAGGCAGATGCTCTGTCCAGCTGAGCTACGGGCGCTGTATGGACTTAGCTACCGGCGGGCGGGCCGCCGGTAACGCCCGAACTCTACCGGAATCGGGGGTGAGGCGGTACTCCGCGGTCTCGGGATCGAGGCGGCGAAGGGCACCGCAGCCGATCGCTTCGCCATCGCGATACAGGACGAGAAAGGCTGCGCGCCCGTCGGCCACCTCCTCGGGATCCAGATGGAAGCGGGTCGCCCCGGGCTCAGAGTAGGTCCCGGCGAGCTCGGCTTTGAGGGGCGGCGATCAAGCAGCGACTGACCGCGGCTGTGAGGTCCGTGCGGGTGAAGGCGATCGAGTCAGGGGCCATGAGACGACTGCCGGCCCTCAGCGTTTCAAGTAGTCTGCGCTCATGCCCGTGATGCCGCTCTTCATCATGCTCTCGGTAACCGCCTCGACACAGTCCAGCAACGCGGCTTCCCCAGTGCCACTTGCGTTCGCGTGGTTACCCCACTCCCTCAGGTTAACAAAGTGCTCGCCCTTGGCCCCGCTCTTGACCACCTCCTTGGGGTATCTCACGATGGAGCCGGACAAGGTGCACGTCGTCGAGTGATCCTTTTCAATCTTGGTGATTGCAATCCTTATCGTGTAGCCTTTCGGAGTACCAACCTTGGTCGTCGTGAAATTCGGGTCTTTGTCAACGATCTTCTTCACCACTGCCTGAATCTTCGCCTCGGCCTTGGTGGCGGATTCGCCGGCCTTGCTGCCGTCGTACAGCTTTGCCTTGGGATTGCTGTTGTCGGTGTCTACGAAGATCGGCGGCATATAAGCCTCCCTGGCGAGGGACAACGGATCGTTGGAGAAAGCCGACCTGGTCATCCCAAGCGGCCGGGAGCTTGTCGCCGCCCGGTTCAAGGGACGATCCACAACCCAACCCGAGGCGCGCGGGATCGGACACCCTGCGGGCCCCCGCTGTGAACCAGGTGGCACAGAGATAATCGGAAAGCCGGCGAGGAAGGCGACAGGGGCCGGCTCGGGGTGCTTTTCGGGGGCCGGGACCTGGGGGTGAGGCGCTCAAGCTCGCTGGCCAGCGGGTGCCCCGGTGAGTTCGTGTACCGTTACAGTACAGGCGAAAGCACGGTCCTGCCAGCCACTCACCGAGGTTAGCGAATGTGAAACGGGTGCTACGAAGTGGCGGTGGCGGGGTTTTGAGTGGAACTGACTGGAGTCCGGTAGGTGGTGGACCGGGAGACAGGCCACCGCTGACGGCGCACGCGAGGAAGGCCGACTAAGCCGCCGGTTCAGAGGAAGGCAGGTGGTCGAAGGAGGTAGACGGTCATTGTGACTCCCGCTACCAGCAGCACAGCCAGCAGCAGCACAATGGCGACGGCGTCCGGCAACCGGCTCAGCCTCCCCTGCAAGGCGGTTCGGCGCAGGATGACAACGGGCAACGAGACCAGGGTGGCGACCAGAAACAGGGTCGCGGACAGTCCGATTCGTTCAAACCTGGTGAACAGAGTGAAGTTTGACACTGCGACGAGAAACAGAGCGATCAGAATCCAGCTGACCACCTCTGCCGAGAGGAGCAACGTGCTTGAAGGGGCCTGCGCTGGTCTCGAGAGAAAGCGATAGAGGAGATAGCCAGCGCCCGCGAGCAGTGGCGGGAGGGTCAGGTACGAGAAGGCGGGGGCAAATCCACGGAGCGCGCCGATCGCGATATAGGCGAACGGGCAAAGCACCAGCCCCAGCACGCACGCCGCGAGTCCGGCGCTGGGCAGGTGGAGACCGGCAGCGTCACGTTGCCGGAGCCTCATAGGTTTCCTCCAGGACAATTCGCGTTACCAGGGGCGCGCAGCCATGCTGGTGCTGCAGCTGCCACCAGGCGGTAATTCCGATGGCTGCGTCCGAGGAAGTCGCCGAGTCGGACACCGCGCCGAATTCGGTGAGATCATCGTCATCCAACCCGAAGACGTCATAGAAGATGAACTTGAGCGTGATGCAGTACTTGCTGGCCGCGCTGTCGTAATTGTAGTGCGTCGCAAGCACGTAGACGTACTGCACGCCATTGATCATGACGCCCAACCCGTTGTCGAAATCCCCGGTCGAGAACGCCTTGGTGCCCAGATTGAACGCCGGTACTCCGAGACCGGTGGGCATGAGCATCTTGGTGATATCCCAGCCGGCAGTCTTCAGCGCCTGGTGAATGCGAACCTTGCCGACGGCCTTGTGCGGCGAGGTCGGTGCAGAAAGCGCGGCACTGCAAAAGAACTTGATGTTCGGATGGGCAGCCGCCGCCGCATTGAGTGACGCATCATCGAAGTAAGTAGCGTCCCTACAGGTGTCTTTCAGGAAGGCCTCGAACAGCCTCCTCGCCATCCCGGTCTTGTCACCGCTCGCAAAGGCCGTCAGCAGCTTTCGCATTTTGGGCTTGAGCACCGCCGGAGTGCTCCCGACGTTTTGTTTCCCTGGCGCGGCGCGGCCGTACCCGCTGGTGATATCCTGCCCGTACTTTGGCGCCGCGATGCCCGGAAGATGGAGGTTATCCGGGAACGCCGTGGTGGGCGTAAGGTAGGCGTCTTGCGCAATCGCAACCAGCTTTGGCGGGGTCAGGGGGAAGCGTGAGCAGTCGGCCATTTGTCGTTTCTCGCTTTCATTCAATCACTTGCACCGAGCTCGCAGGAGCCGGCGGCGGCCTATCTGTCCTTATGAAGCGTGACCGCCGAGGCCGTCACGCTTCATCCGGTCGTTCGCCGGCACCAACCATGAGACGCAATCGGCGCTCGGGTGAGACCCGGGGATACGCCGAGGGACTGACCGAGCCCCTGGCTGAGCACCAGTGGTGACGGTGCTCTACCCAACCGACGCACCGCCGCCTTTGGTCCAGACCCGACCGGCCTTGACCTGATCGGCCTTGCGGGGATCGAGGTTCCGCACGGCTGGCTTGCGGTTCGAAGCGGCTGACTTGGAGGTCTTGGCGCCCTTGCCGCGCTGGCTCTTCTTCATGGTGTCATCGCCGATGGGGTGTGGACTTCGGGATCAGGGATCTGGTTGCCTGGACCTGCTCAGGGCATGTGGTTCCACATGTATGGTGCATCCCGGACGACATGTATGGTGCATCCCGGGCGACTCAGGGCAAGCGTAAACCCGTGTCCTGGGTTCACGTCTCCGCCACGACCCCCCACGGCCGCAGTTCCGACGCGGCCCTCATGTATGAACGAAGGAAAGCCTGGGAGATTCTCACCTGAGGGGCGAGGAGGCCCGTTGTGGGGGAAGTCAGGGGATTGGCGGGCAGAGGCTGTCCCGGTCGGAAGCGGCCGTAGCCGCAATCGTACCGGCGACCGCCCCCGCAGGAAGCTGCAGGGGCGTGGCGAGCGCGGCATCCTAACGCGACGGAGAATACGATGCCACATCGGAAAGCACGGGGCGCGATGGCCGCCGCTCGGGGGCGAGGACCGACCGCCACCCAGGATGAGCAAAC
>JBGQJV010000359.1:0-3545 GCA_041499215.1 Gemmatimonadota bacterium
CTGCACCCCCGCCGAGGTGGTGGCGCGAATGCTCTGCGAGGCCGGGACGAAGGTATGAATGGCGTTCAGGTTCCAGTTGAGATCCTGGTTGTCGGCGTTGCCGACCGTGATGACGCCGGGGAAGGCCAGGGTCTGCTCGAACGTCAGCTCCGGTGGAGCGATGATCTTGTTCTTCTGGTTGAAGAAGTCCCCGCCACCCGCCGCGACGAACTTGAGGGCCTGGCGGTCGCTGGTCCAGGCGTTCCAGGTGAGCGTGGCGCCGCCGGTATAGCGCAGCACCTTCTCGTTGTTGGTCGCGAGTGCCGCCGTCTGGATCGGGTTGGACCCGAAGTAGCCGACCTGCGGCACCGGGTACACCCCGTTCACCGGCTTGAGCGGGATGAAGCTCGGGATGTACGCCAGGGCGTAGGTGACGCTGGCGCCGGTGTTGTCGTTGTTGGTGAAGCCCTTGTCGTTGTCGTTGCGGACGAAGGCCGTGGTCACGTCGAGAGTGAGCTTGTCGTTGAGCTGCTGGCTCACATTGGCCCTGAGCGTCTGCCGCTGGGCCCCGGTGTTACCGACGATGCCGTTGTCCTTCTTCCATCCGCCGGAGATGAAGTACCGGGTACGGGCGTTCCCGCCGGAGAGGTCCAGCTGGCTCTCATAGGAGAGCGGCTTGTTTCCGGCGAACTCCCGCAGGTGATCATACGCCGGCAGCTTGCCGTTCACCTCGTAGGACCGCACCAGGGCGCTGTCGAACAGGGCGAAGGCTGAGGCGGTGTCGAACACCCGGAACCCGGGCCCCCGGAGCAGCGCCGAGTAGCCGATGCGCTGGCTTAGTGTTGCATGCAGCTTGCCGCTCGAGCCGCGCTTGGTGTGGATGACGACCACCCCGTTCGCGGCCTTGGAGCCGTAGATCGAGCCCGCCGCGGCGCTCTTGAGCACCTCGATCGATTCGATGTCGTCGGGATTGATATCGGCCAGCCGGTTGGTGCCGTCGTCCTGGGCATTCCCCCGCCCGATGTTGGAGCTGCTGGCGGTGACCGACGACAGGCCGGAAGCCACGGTGACGTTGCTGTAGATCACCCCATCCACCACGATCAGCGGCTGGGCGTTGCCGATGAGGGTGTGGGGTCCGCGGATCTGCACCTGCACGCCCGAGCCGGGCGCGCCGGAATTAGTCTGGATATTGGCGCCCGCAATCCGCCCCTGGAGCGCCCGGTCCAGCGATTGCGCCTGCACCTGGTTCACGTCGCCGCCGTCCACCACCGCGGTCGAGGTCGTGGAACTGCGTCGGTCGGTCTCCGTCGCCTGCCCGGTGACGACCACTTCCTCCAGGTTGAAGATGTCCTGGGCCATCGCCACGTTGAGCTCAGTCTGGTCGGCGGCAACCGGGAGGTCCTGCCGCTTGTAGCCGATGGCCCGCACCAGCACCCGGATGGCACCCTCCGGGATGGTGAGTGAATAGTGTCCCCGGGCGTCGGTCGGGGCGCCCGCGGCCTTCCCCGCCAGGGTTACTACCGCGTCCAGTGGCCGGCCGTCCTCGGCACGGGTGACGACCCCCGTGAGAACCCGCTCCTGAGCGGCGAGCCCGCCGGGGCTCGCCGCCAGGAGCAGCGGCAGGAGGGAAATGAATGTCCATGACAGAGGCTTGCGCATGCATCCTCCTTGAGGGGGAAGGGTTCCCTCGGGACTGCAGTCGACTCGCGAACGATAGACCTGATGAAACTGGGGTAGGGCAAAAGGAGCAGTGGTATGGCCGAGACCGGGACCAGGTGGCGAAGGCATGGTCCCGTCCGGAGAGAATGCCGCGTGAAGCCCCAACTCGCAAGGGCGGCCCCGAAAGGCCGGAGCCGCCCAGGCAAATCAGCCCGGCGAACCGGTCGGCCCCCTCCGGTCGCGGTTCAATACTGCCACGAGATGGCCGACCCCGCCGGTGCGTTCCGCCGGACCTGGTCGGCCATCTCCCGGATCAGGTCGGCGTTGGACATCGGCTGCCAGCCATGCTGCTTGAGCGGGCGGCCATACTGAAACGTACCGCCATAGGCCGGCGCGGTCGTCGTCGACAGGAAATCCTCGAGCAGGTAGACGGCGAGGTTGAGGTAGTAGTTGTCCATGTCTCCACAGTACAGGTGGAGCTTGCCGACGAGCTGGGGCCCGACCCGCGGCCAGTTCCGCTCGAGATAGTCTCGGAGATCATAGTCATGCTCCCGCCAGTACTGCGCCACGGTATGGTCGATCGCCCCGGTCTCGTCGTTCCAGATCGGCGCCGGATAGCCGTCCTTGTCGGTCGGGCCGTAGGTGGCCTCCCAGATGGCGAAGTTCTCGCCGCCTCTCCGGCGGCTGCCCCGGGCGTTATTGAGCTGGTTCTCCTGCCGGACCAGTACCACCGGCTGCCCGTCGCGCCGCCGCTCGGACGGCACCTCGACGGCGATCCACGGATTACGCTGCACCCGAAAGGCGTTCGAGTCGGCGTACAGGTTCATGAGCTCGTAGCGCCGGAAGTCGACCGGATCGGGATAGAAGGTCCAGGTGCCGCCGAAGAACTCGGGGTGATAGACCTGCAGCGCCAGGGACTCCCATCCGCCGGTCGAGCCGCCGGTGAGCACCCGGGCATAGGGCTCGCGGATCAGGTGGAACTGTTCCTCAAGGTAGGGAATCAGCTCCTGCATGATCGCGTCGCCGAAGGGACCGTTATTGGCGGAGTTGACCGCGTAGGAGTCGTCATAGTAAGGAGAGGGGTGCAGGATCCGGATCGCGACCATGCGGGGGAAGGAATCTCCCACCCAGCTCCGCGCGAACTCGTAACCCGTCCCGCGCTGCTCGCTCCGCTCGATGCGCGCCCGCCGCGCCTCGGCGCCCTCCGGGGTGCTGTCGAGGTTGAAGCCGAAGGGGGGTGCCAGAGTGAAATGCCCCTGCTCCCAGACCGCCGGGTAGCGCACCTCCGGGTGTTCGTCGAAGCCCCGGGGCAGGAGCACCACGGCGCCGAGGTAGATCGGACGCCCCCACCACCGGGTGAGGATCTCGCTCCGGATCTTGACCCGTCTCACGTATTTGTCGTCCGGCGGGACGACGACCGGGGGAAGAATCTCCGACACCTCGATGCGGACTCTGCTCCCCATCCTGGGATCCAGGTGCACCCGGCGCACCGCGCTCACCAGGCTGCCGGGGGCCTCGTTGAACTGCTGGCCCTCCCATTCGTCCATGTGGGCCCAGATGGTGTGGCCGTCGGCGCGGGGGAACCGGGTGTACACACTCACCAACGCCTGGACGTAGTAGTCCCCCGCCGGAAGCTGATCCAGCGAGCGATAGGGATAGCCGAGCGCAGTGCGGCTCACCAGAGCCGGCATCCCCGCGCGGAGGCTGTCGACGTCCTGCCCGAAGAAGGGGATGCTCACCATGCCCCCGGCCTCGAGCCGGGGTTCCGGTGCGGAGTCGCGCGCCAGGAACACGAACACCCGGCCGGTCACGGGCTCCGCCCGGAGGGCCGGCGGAACCACGACCTCGAACCGGAGCCCCGGACCGGCGGGCGGCGAGCCGGCGGTGACGGCCGGTGGGACAGCCAG
>JBGQJV010000360.1:0-3510 GCA_041499215.1 Gemmatimonadota bacterium
TCACGCCCGAGGACCGGGAGCAGATCGAGAAGAAGATGGCCGAGGTCGCCGCGACGGCTTACCCCTTCGTGCGGGAGGCGGTCGACCGCGACGAGGCCAACCGGCGGTTCAAGGACGATCCGGTCAAACTGGAGCGGATCGCCGACCTCGGACCCGACGAGGTCATCTCGGTGTACACCGACGGCCCGTTCGTGGATCTCTGCCGCGGTCCCCATGTCACCAGCACCGGCCGGCTGCGCCACTTCAAGCTGCTCAACGCCGCCGGAGCGTACTGGCGTGGCGATTCCCGCCGCCAGATGCTGCAGCGGATCTACGGAACTGCCTGGTTCAAGAAGGAAGAGCTGGACGCCTACCTCCATCGGCTGGAGGAGGCGAAGAAGCGCGACCACCGGAAGCTGGGGAAGGAACTGGATCTCTTCCTGTTCCATCCCTTTGCCCCGGGCGCGCCCTTCTGGACCGATCGCGGCACCCGGCTGTTCAATACCCTGAACGGCTACATGCGCGAGCTGCAGCAGGAGGGCTACCAGGAGATCAAGACGCCGCTGCTGTACAACAAGGGCCTGTGGGAGATCTCGGGGCACTGGGGGAAGTATCGCGAGAACATGTTCCTCGTCCACAACAACGAGACGGGCGAGCAGGACATGTCCCTCAAGCCGATGAACTGTCCCTCGCACTACCTGCTGTACGGCTCGCGCAAGCATTCCTACCGCGAGCTGCCCGTCCGCTACGCGACCTACGACGTGCTGCACCGCAACGAGGTGAGCGGCGCGCTGTCGGGTCTCACCCGGGTGCGCCAGTTCCAGCAGGATGACTGCCACGTCTTCCTCATGGGCAGTCAGATCGCGGACGAGGTCCGGCGGCTGACGCGGTTCATCCTGGACTACTACGCCACCTTTGGGCTCGTGGCGACGCTCAAGTTCGCCACCCGCCCGGAGCAGCGCATCGGCGACGACGCCCTGTGGGACGGCGCCGAGGGCGCCCTCCGGGCGGCGCTGGACGCCACCGGCTTGCCGTACGAGCTCAAGCCGGGAGACGGGGCGTTCTACGGGCCGAAGGTCGACTTCGACGTGGCCGACTCCATCGGCCGTACCTGGCAGCTCGGCACCATTCAGCTCGACTACAACGCCCCCGAGCGGTTCGATCTCAAGTACGTGGGCGAAGACAACAGCGACCACCGGCCGGTGGTGATCCACCGCGCGGTGAACGGCTCCTTCGAGCGGTTCATCGCGATCCTCATCGAGCACTTCGCCGGCGCGTTCCCGCTGTGGCTGGCCCCCGAGCAGGTCCGGGTACTGCCGATCTCCGACCAGCAGGCCGACGCCGCCCGGGGCGTTACCGACCGGCTCAGGGCCGGCGGAGTCCGCGCGATTCTCGACGCCGGCAGCCAGACGCTCAACTACCGGATCCGGGAAGGGGAAATGCAGAAGATTCCCTACATGGCGGTGGTGGGCCAGCGCGAGGCGGATGCGGGGACGGTCGCGGTCCGGACCCGCGGGGCGGGGACCAAGCAGGAGATCATTCCGGTCGCGGAGTTCGTGGCGCGGCTCGGCGAACAAGAGCGCAGTCGCTCATTGGCGCCGTGACCTGACCTCGGCGCCTCCCATCACCTGCTCGCGAGACCCGACCGTCGCGGCTCCCCGCGCAGTCGATAGCCGGTGGGGCCGCTCGGTTATTCGCCGCCCCTGCGGCTAGAGCTTCCGGGCGATCTTCCGCTCCACCTTGCCGACCGTCTCCAGGATCACTCCCTTCACCTCATCCATCCTGCCCTCGGCCTGGAGCAGCCGGTCGTCCGTAAGTCCTCCGACCGTGGCCTTCGCCTTTCCCTTGACCTGCTTTGCCTTGCCCTTCAGGGACTTCTTGATGCCATCGATCGCCAGGCGCCGGTTCGACATATTCCCTCCGTCAGCCGACCCTTCTACCCTGGACCAGCCGGACCACCACCACGACAAGGGCAACGACCAAGAGGAGGTGGATCAGGCCGCCGAACGCATACCCACCGACCAGACCGAGCGCCCACAGCAGAAAGAGAATGAGCACGATTGTCCACACCATATATCCTCCCTTTGAGGCGAAACCGGGCATGACTGCGATTCTCTGGGCACAGTCCGCAGATAGCTCGCGACTGCGTCGACCAGGCCTCGCGGGGCAATATGGGGATTGATGCGTGAGGCGAGCGTGAATCCTGGGTGCGACATCCTGGCAACACCCGCCGCGCGGCATGGCCGCGGGCACCAAGCGGAGGGGGTCCGCAGATTACAGGATTGCGCGGATGCATAGGTACGCAACCAGCACCGGTCCACGGGCCAGAGGTGAGCCCTGACCCGTCAAAGTGTCACAAACTCAGGGTGTCGGTGGTTCCTTATAACGGAAGCCGCCCGCGCCGCGCAGACCGACCCCGGTCAGGAGACCAGCCGATGTCCCGATCCGTCAACACTTCTCTCTGCTTCTCGGCCTGCGTTGCGCTCCTCGGGTGCTCCAACTCTACCGGGCCGACCTACGACCCGGTGATTCCGACCGCCTGGGCGAGCGCGGTCACCAACACTTACTTCCCGCTGGTGCCGGGGACGACCTTCACATTTCTGACACAGCTCAATCCGGGAGTCGAGTCCACCTCCGTTGCTGTCCTCGCCCAGACGAAGGTGATCAACGGCGTGACCGCCAGCGAGGTACACGACCAGGTGTTCGTGAACGGGGTTCTCGGCGAGGACACCTATGACTGGTACGCCCAGGACGACGCTGGCAACGTCTGGTATCTCGGCGAGGACACCAAGGAGTATCAGAACGGGCAGGTCATCAGTACCGAGGGTTCATGGGAGTGGGGCGTCAAGAGCGCCCTGCCCGGGATCGTCATGTGGGCCGACCCTGCTGCGCACATCGGCGAGAGCTACCGCCAGGAATACCTGAAGGGGGAGGCGCAGGACCTGGGCAAAGTGCTGACCACCGGAGAGAACGTGACCGTGCCATATGGCTCGCTCAGCGGCTGCATCAAGACCGAGGACTGGAGCGAGCTCGACGGGGCCGTCCCACACGAGAACAAGTATTACTGCCCCCAGCTGGGCGTGGTGCTGGAGACTGCGCCCGGGGAGCGGGTGGAACTGGTGTCCAAGACGCCCTGAGCGGCACC
The DNA here is from genome assembly GCA_041499215.1 of Gemmatimonadota bacterium. Classification (GTDB taxonomy): domain Bacteria; phylum Gemmatimonadota; class Gemmatimonadetes; order Gemmatimonadales; family GWC2-71-9; genus JADJOM01. The sequence goes on from JBGQJV010000360.1 coordinate 3,125, forward strand.
ATGGGCCGCCGCACTGGCCGGTGCGGCGGCGCCTCGGACCACCGCGACTCCGGGTGGCGGGCTATTCGGTCACCCCCAGCGGGTGGCCAGCTACCCGTCAGCCCCCCGGCCTCTTCCCGCATAAAGCCCTCGATTCGCGCATAACCTTCCAAGCCCTGCCCCGCGGTTCGGCCCCTCCCTATCTTTCCCGCGTTCCGAAGGTCGCCTGAGTTCACGAACCGACAGCTACCCGTGTCCGATACTACCACGCCCGTCATCCTGGCCGCCTGTCGCACGCCCATCGGCAAGTACCTCGGCGGCCTCTCCAGCCTCACCGCCCCGCAGCTCGGCGCGATCGTGGTGCGTGAATCCGTACGCCGGGCCGGCATCGACGCCAATTCGGTCGA
>JBGQJV010000361.1:0-3490 GCA_041499215.1 Gemmatimonadota bacterium
CGTGGAAGGCTCCGACCTGGCGGACCGGCTCGACCGGGGCAAACCATCGCCCGCGGAAGCGGTGGAGATCGTGGCCCGCGTCGCCGAGGCGCTGCACCACGCGCACCAGCACAACCTGGTGCACCGCGACATCAAGCCGGCCAACATCCATGTCGGGCGACTCGGTCTGCGCCATGACTTCGTCAAGGTGCTCGACTTCGGGCTGGTCAAATCGGTGAGCGGCGAGACGCCGGAGCACTCGTTGGCCACGGCGGCTGGCCACATCGCCGGGACGCCGGCATACATGGCGCCCGAGGTGGCGACGGGCGAGCCCTTCGACGGGCGGGCCGACATCTACGCGGTGGGATGTGTGGCGTACTACCTGCTCACCGGGCGACTGGTATTCGAGGCCGCCAACCCCCTGGGCATGATGGCGAAACACATGCGCGATGCGCCGGTGCCCCCGTCGGAGCGCAGCGAGCTGCCGGTGCCCGCGGGGTTGGAGCGGCTGGTGCTCCAGTGCCTGGCAAAGAAGCCGGCAGACCGTCCGCCGGGTGCCGGAGAGCTGTCCCGCGCCCTCGCGCTGGTCGACACCGATCGATGGGGGGAGGAGCAGGCGATGCAGTGGTGGAACGCGAACCGGTCCGCCTAGATGGCCAGCCATAGACTGCTGCGCCGGCGGACGAAAGCGCCGGCGAGCTTGCAACCCGGCTGGGTGCGGCGATCGCCGGGCCGGGGTGGAGCCAGGAGGAGGCGCTGCGCTGGTGGGAACGGCACCGGCCCGAGTCGGCGCGGCCCGCCCCCACCAGCACCGCCGGACTCACGCTCGAGAAGACCCTGGGGGCCGGTTGGACCCTGTGATAGCCGATGGGACCCGCCCCGCACGACATCGCCGCTGGTTGACGGTGTCTGCGGGGCGTTCTACGTTGGCCTGAGTTGATGGTTGGAGTGCGAGTGACATCAGAGCATTCACCCGTCGCGCAGGCCCTGGTGGCCGGTCCCGGGATCGGCGGCGTGGCCATCGCCTTTGCCGTGCAAAACATCCTCGGCGGACCTGTTTGCGTCATTGTCCATCGTGCTTGACAAGCCATCCCTGGTCGGCGATTTCATCGTGGTGGGCGATCTCATGGGCACGGTGGAGAACGTGGGGCTCAAGACCACCCGGGTCCGCAGCTTGCCCGACGCCACCGCTTAGGGGAGGCTTGGCCTCCCTGCGGGCGCCGGCGGTCACGATCTTCCCGGGTGACCGCTCTGCATCCCTTGTCCGGCCGTTTCGGGTGGCCCCGGCGTCGGGCCGCCCAGCCCGATCGTTCCCCGCTCGAGCCCAAACCGCATGACCGAAGCCCAATCCGTCCTGCTGGCGATCGCCGTCGGGATCGCGTCGATCCTGCTTGCCGCTCTGGGACGGCGGCTCCCGATTCCTACCGCGATTCTCCAGGTCCTGGGTGGCCTGGTGCTCGGACTGGTGCCGGGCGCGTCGGCCCTTCGGGTCAGCCCGGACCTGGTGTTCTTCGTCTTCCTGCCTCCCGTCCTCTGGTCGGCCGCGTTCTTCACCTCGTTCCGCGACTTCAAGGCCAACCTCCGGCCGATCGGGCTCCTGGCCATCGGGCTGGTGATCGCCACCACGGCGGCGGTGGCGGTCGTCGCCCGTCAGCTCCTTCCCGGCATTCCCTGGGCCGCGGCGGTGGCCCTGGGCGCCATCGTCTCTCCGCCCGATGCCGTCGCGGCGGAGGCCATTCTCAAGCGACTGCCGATTCCGCGCCGGGTAGTGAGCGTGCTGCTGGGCGAGAGCCTGGTGAACGACGCCTCCGCGCTGATCCTGTATCGGGGTGCCGTCGGGGCGCTGATCACCGGAGCCTTCAGCCCCGGCGAACTGGTAGTCCGGTTCTTCGTCGACGCCCTGGTCGGGGTGCTGCTCGGCCTGCTGGTTGGCTGGGTGATCGTCTGGGCCGCCCGACGCTCCGACGATCCGCTGGCCGAGACCGCGCTCACCCTCCTCGGGCCGTATCTGGCCTGGATCGCCGGAGAGTACCTGCACGTGTCGGCGGTCCTCGCGTGCGTGGCGGGCGGGATTTACGTCCGGCAGCACTTCTCCACGATCGTGGCGCCCGCCTCCCGCATCCAGAGCCGGGCGGTGTGGGATCTCTTCCTGTTCGGCCTCAATTCGCTGGTGTTCCTCCTGCTCGGCGCCGAATTCGGCAACCTGATGGAGGCGGTCCAGCGGAGTACGCTGGTGTCGGTCGGAACCACGGGCCTGCTGATCGCCGGGCTGGTGATCGTGGTACGGCTGATCTGGGTGCCGCTGGCCACCGCCGTGCCACGGTGGCTGAGTCCCAGCCTCCGGGCGCGCGATCCGATGCCGCCTGCGGCGGCGGTGTTCATCGTCTCGTGGACCAGCATGCGGGGTATGGTCTCCCTGGCCGCCGCGCTGGCCCTGCCGCTGTTGGCCGCCGACGGTTCGCCGACGCCGTTCCGGGCGGAGATCGTCCTGGTGACGGTCGTGGTCATCATGGTCACCCTGGTGCTTCAGGGCCTTACCCTGATGCCGCTGTTCACCCGGCTCCGGCTGCCGCACGACCATGGTCCCGCACAGGAGGAGTCCCACGCCCGTGCCGAGGCCCGGCGTGCGGCCCTGGAGCACCTGGCGGATCTGTCACAGGAGGAATGGGCCACCGAGGAGGAGCTGGCCAGGCTGGAGACCGAGGTCCGCCTGTCGCACCAGCCGGAGGCCGGCCCGGCCGAGGCGGTGGCTCGCGCCCGCGCACTCCGGCGCATGCGGTTGGGGACCCTGGGAGCCAAGCGTCGCGCCCTCATCCGGCTCAGGGACGAGGGCGCGATCTCCGATGACGTGCTGCTGGACCTGGAAAGCGAGCTCGACTACGAGGCCCTCCGGCTGGGCGCGGGGGCCGAGCGGGGGGGATAGAGGGCGTCCCGCCTTCCCGCCTTCTCAGCCCTCCACCTGCGCCGCGGGCCGCGAAGTGGTGCCCTCCGGCAGCCGATCCACCCGGTCCAGCCGGCCAAGGTCCACCGTGATTATGCCGTCAGGCGAGTCGACGAACATATCCGCGAACCTAGCGTCCCACACGACCTCGTTCCACAGATAGGAGGTGCGGGCGGTAACCCGGGTCGAGAAGGTCTCCTCGTGTGCAGTTATCAGTACCAGCAGTTCCGCCTTTCCGGCGCTCAACTCCTCAGGTGTCACCCCCGCCAGCGGACTGTCCCGGTCGATGGGATGCACCACGGTCCAGTGGAGGGTGAAGAACTCCACCCGCTGGCGTTCCAGCGCGAGCTGGTGGAAACGCCGTTCCCGCGTCTCGCCGACCGGCTCGTACCACGCGAGGCTGACCCGGACCTCCACGTCGCTCAGCTCGCTTGGTTCGCCGTTGACCACCCGGAACATCAGCCCCCGTCCGTTCCGATAGGGCGCGATCGCCGCCCGCTGGGAGAAGCGGATGTGGGGCCGCGGGCGGGCCAGGCGGGCCAGGGTCAGGCCGCCGCCCACCGCCAGCCC
>JBGQJV010000362.1:0-3451 GCA_041499215.1 Gemmatimonadota bacterium
CAGGGACTCCAGATCGGTGCCGTCCAGCAGCTCCATGACGAAGTAGAAGGTCTGATCCGCCGTCACTCCGAAATCGTACAGTTCCACCGTGTGAGGCGATCGCAGGCTGGCCGCGACCTCTGCCTCGCGCCGGAAGCGCTTGATCGCGATCTGGGCGGAGCCTGGGTCGCCGTTTCCGAGCATCTCGGGCCGGATCAGCTTGATCGCCGCCGGACGGGCCAGCATCCGGTGGGTGGCTCGATAGACCTCTCCCATGCCGCCGCGCCCCAGCAGCTCGCCGAGCCGGTAGCTCCCCAGCTCCCGCGCCCGGGCCACCTCCCGCCCCAGTCCGTAGACCACCCGCGCGCCCATGTAGGCGAAGCCGACGGCAAAGACGGCGTGAAACGTGGTACTCAGGTAATTGTCCAGGGTAGCCGTGATCGTGCCAGACAGGTGAAGCAGCAGGATTGCCAGCGGCGACATTGTCGCGGCGAGCGCCGCAACCGCGAGCATGCGGCGCGGCGGTCCGGGCAGCACCAGGGGAAACAGGATGACGACGCCCGGCACCCAGTCCATGTTGGGGACAATATGAAAACTGAGGTAGTACTCCCACGTGGTCGTGAGGGCGATAACGGCGCAGATCACCACCTCGTAGGCCAGACCGAGCGTATGGAGACGCGACGCCGACAGCCGGCTGTTGCGCGCCGCCCACCAGAGCGCGGCCGAGGCCCCGGTGGCGGCGAGATACACCAGCTGGAAGTAGCCCTTGGTGAGTGAACCGGGCGGCAGCTGCTGCCCGGTGGCCAAGGAGACGATCGCGACCCCCAGGTAGATCAGCGGGTCGAACGCGAAGCTGACGAACAGCAGCGCGGCGAGCAGCCGCACCCGGCCCCGGACCTGCTCCAGCAGATCGGGCGGGAGCACCGTCGAGATCCCGCCGGCATCTGAGGGAGTCGGCCTCTGACCGGGGACGTCACCCTGGGGAGTCGGACTGTCGCCGAGGGAGGGTCCGATGAGCTGGGGCAACTGTGGCTTGGCCATCACTGGTTCTACCAGCGGCGGCCATCAGAGTCAAGATTCCTGTAGCCCCGAAAAAGGCCTTGGCGCGGCTCTGGGCGGGGGCTGCCGGGTCCGCCCTTGAGGCGCCATCTTCCGCCGCATGGCCAACGCCTTCGCCTCCACCGCGATCACCGATCGCTGGGCCCAGGGGTCCGCCCCCGCCCCCGGGGCCGACCCGCTCGACAGTCTGGTCTATCTCTCCAATCTGCTGGGCCGGGAGCAGCGTCTGGTCCAGCCGGGCGGTGGGAACACCTCCATCAAGCTCCCCCTCCCGACCGCCGACGGCGGCTCGGTCGAGGCCTTGCTGGTCAAGGGCAGCGGCACCGATCTACGCACCATCGGGCGCGAGGGCTTTACCCGGCTGTCACTCCCGAAGCTGGGCGCGCTGCGCCAGGCCGACTCGATGAGCGACGGCGACATGATGCGCTTCATGGCCGGGTGCATGCTCGCCACCGGTCCCGCGCCCAGCGTCGAGACCCCGTTGCATTCGCTCCTCCCTCACCGGGTCATCGCCCACACCCACGACGTGGCGACGATGAGTCTCACCAACGTCAGCGACGGGGTGGCGGAGCGGCTGGTGGCGGAGCTGTTCCAGGGCCGGATCGTGTACGTGCCCTATTCCCGTCCGGGATTCCCACTGGCCCATGCGGTAAGCGGCATGGCGGAGCGGATCCCCGCGACCGCGATCGGAATGACCCTGGCGCATCACGGCCTGGTGATCTTCGGTGACGACGCCCGGCAGTGCTACACCCGGCTGGTGGAAGTGGCGGAGCGTATCGAGGAGTACCTCGCCACCTGCCGCCGGGCCCGCCAGGTGCTCGGCCCCGCCCGTCGGTCCGTTCCGCCGCTGGAAGAGCGCCGCCGGGCGGCAGAGGTGATCCTCCCCGCGGTGCGCGGTGCCCTAGGCGCTCCCGACCGGGTGATTCTGCACTACGACGACGCCGAGGAACTGCTCACCACTCTCGCGGCCAAGCGGACGCCCGAGCTGGTGCGGCGAGGCATGACCACCCCGGAGCACCTGCTGCGCGCGGGCCGGCTGCCGCTCTGGCTCGAGCTCGACCCCGGGGCGACGGGGGACGCGACCGTGGCCGCGGTACGCTCGCAGATTGGCCGGCAGCGAGCCGAGTACGAGGAGTACCATCGGAGGTACGCCGCACCGGAGGAGCGTCCGCTGGACGACTGGGCCAAGGTGGTACTGGTGCCCGGAGTCGGCATGATCACCGCCTTCAGCGACAAGAAGAGCGCGCTGACGGCCAACCTGTGCTACCGCGCGGGACTGGAGAGCCTGGTCAACGCGGAGGCAGTGGACCGGTTCCAGTTCGTGCCGGAGGCGGATGTCTTCGAGTTCGAGCACTGGCCGCTCGAGCGGCGCAAGGTAGAGGAAACCATCGCCCAGGAGCGGGCGACCAGGCTGTTGCCTCGCAGCGTCGTGATCGTGATCGGCGGCGGGAGCGGGATTGGCCTGGCGGCGGCCGGGCGGTTCGCTGAGGCGGGTGCCCACGTAGTAGTGGCGGACCTGGATGCCGGGGCCACCGAGAAGGCGGTTGCCGGGCTGGTCGGCCGATTCCCCGGCCGGGTGATCGGCGCCCCGGTGGACGTGCGCGACGACTCAAGCCTCGATGGCCTGTTCCGGAAAACGGTGCTCGAATTCGGCGGCCTCGACTGTCTGTTCTATACCGCCGGACTGCCACCCCGCTTCGCCCCCATCACCGCCATCCGCCGGGAGGACCTGCAGCGCCAGCTCGAGGTGCACTACCTCGGTGCGGTCGCGGCGATCGGGCGGGCCGCCACCATCATGCGGCGCCAGGGCCGGGGCGGAGCGATCGTGGCGTCGGTGTCCAAGGCGGCGGTCGTGCCGGGCAAGGATGCGGTGGCCTACGCCGGCAGCAAGGCAGCCCTGCTGCAGGCGCTCAGGGTAGCGGCGGTGGAGCTCGGGCCCGACGGGATCCGGGTGAACGCCATCAATGCCGATCAGGTCGAGACGCCGCTCTTTCTCCAGTTTGTCCGCGAGCGCGCCGCCGGCCGCGGGGTCACGATCGAAGAGCAGCTGGAGACCTACCGCAAGCGGAACCTGATGGGGACGGGCCTGATCCCGCCCGAGGCCGTGGCCGACATGGCGGTGCTCCTGGCCAGCGAGAAGTTCCGGTTCACCACCGGCGGCTATCTCACCGTGGATGGAGGACTGCCCGAGGCGTTTCCGCGTTAGAGGAGGCGGGAGAGGCGGGAAGGCGGGAAGGCGGGAAGGCGGGAAGGCGGGAGGGCGGGAGGGGCGGGAAGGCGGGAAGGCGGGATGAGTGAGTAGGCTGTCATCCCGAGCGCAGCAAGGGATCCCTGAAGGTTGGCACCCAAGCGGAGCCGTCCGCCCTTCCCGCTCCTCGCTGGGCTCGGGCCGGGCTCTCGGGATGACTACCTC
>JBGQJV010000363.1:0-3439 GCA_041499215.1 Gemmatimonadota bacterium
AACCCAGCTCGAGCTGCTGCTGCGCGCCTCGGGGATCGATGTGATCCGCTTCCACGGCTTCGGCAACGACATCAAGGCACCAGGGAGCGACGAGTTCTACCGGGTGACTCAGCAGCAGTATCTGGTGGCGCCCTCGGTGAACCTGCGGGCCGGGCGTGGCCTGACCTTCACCATCGGGCCGGAGCTCAAGTACGTCCACACCGACAACCGCCGCAACCGGTTTCTGGCGACGATCGATCCGTATGGCGTCGGCGCATTCGGGGAGTTCGGCGCCCAGGCCAGTCTGCTGCTCGATGCGCGGAATCGTGTTACCGGGGCCACCCACGGGGCCTCGCTCGAGATCGGCGGGTCGGCGCATCCGCCCTGGTGGGATGTGCGGGAGACCTTCGGCGAGGTGCACGGGGTCGCCACCGCCTTCCTGAGCTGGAAGGGCCTGTTCGACCCGACGCTATCGTTCCGGGTGGGTGGCCGCAAACTGTGGGGCGACTATCCGTTCTTCGAGGCAGCCTTCATCGGCGACAAGAACACCGTGCGCCTCGGGCGCGAAAACCGGTTCGCGGGCGATGCGTCGGCCTACGGCTCCTCCGAGCTCAGACTGTTCCTGGCCCGGGCCAACCTCGTGGTGCCCACCGACCTCGGCGTGTTCGGGCTGGCAGATGCCGGCCGGGTATTCCTGGCGGGAGAGCCATCCAGCACCTGGCACACGGCCTTCGGGGGCGGCGTCTGGCTCGGCTTCCTGAGCCGGGCAAGCACGGTGTCGGTCGCCGTCGCGGCCAGCGAGGAGCGCACTCGGATCTACGTACAGGCCGGCTTCGGGTTCTAGGTGTCCGGCGCCGTGGATCGCCATGCATCGGGCTACGCTGTCGCCGCCGCGGGCCTGACGGTCGCGTTCCAGCTGGCCGGCAAGGCCACCCGGGACGCGCTCTTTCTTTCCACCTTCGGCGTCGCCGCCCTGCCCCGGATGCTGATCACCGCCGCGATCGTCTCCGCGGCGCTCACCCTGGGGCTTACCCGGGTGATGACGCGGTACGGCCCGGGCCGGGTGGTGCCCCCACTGTTCGGACTGAGCGGAGTACTGCTGCTGCTCGAGTGGGTGCTCTCCGGGCCGGCGCGGCCCGCCGCCGCGATCCTCTTCTATCTCCACTTCGGCGGCCTGGGTGCCCTGCTGGTCTCCGGCTTCTGGGCGCTGGTAAACGAGCGATTCGACCCGCGCTCCGCCCGGGGTGCCATCGGCCGGATCACCACAGGCGCCTCTCTCGGCGGGCTGCTGGGTGGCATCCTCCCCGAACGGGTCGGCGCCACCCTCAGCCTGCCCGCCATGCTCCCGCTCCTGGCCGCCCTCCACCTGCTGGCCGGCATCCTGGTGCTGAGGTTCCGGCGGGCCACGACGCCGCAGGAGCCCGGCGCGGCCAGACGCCACCCCGGTCCGGCCCGCTCCCCCAGGGAGATTTTCCTCGCCTCGCCGTATCTCCAGGGACTCGCGCTCCTGGTGGTGCTCACCTCGGCGTCGGAAGGGCTGCTCGACTACGTCTTCAAGGCAGGTGCCACCCTGAACGTGCCGGACGAAACCACGCTGCTCCGGCTGTTTGCCGCGTTCTACACCGCCACCGCGGTCCTCACGATCCTCGCGCAGCTCACGGTGCTCCGGACTCTCCTCGGCCGGTTCGGCATTGCCCGGAGCGCGGCACTCCTCCCCGCCGGATCATCCGCAGGTGCGCTGGGCGCGCTCCTCCTGCCGGGGTTCGGACCGCTGCTGCTCGCCCGGGGCATCGAACTGGTGCTGCACAACTCGGTGTTCCGGGCGGCGTACGAGCTCCTCTTCACGCCCGTGTCGCCCCAGGAGAAGCGGGCGACGAAGCTGCTGCTCGATGTCGGGGTCGCGCGGGTAGGCGACGTCGCCGCCGGGGCAATGGTGCAGGCCGCGCTCTTCGCCGGGCTGGCGACGGCGATGCCTCTGCTGGGGGCCACGATGCTGCTGGGGCTCGGGGCACTGCTGACTGCCCGTCAGCTCCACATCGGGTACGTAAGGGCCCTCGCGCAGAGCCTGCACCGCCGGGCCGACGAGTTGCCCGCGGCCTCCGCTGACCAGGCGACCACCCTGCTGCAGAGCTTCGGGGCCTTCGACCTGTCCGAGCTGCGCCAGGGGCAGGCAACCATTTCCTCGGACGAGGTCGCAGCCGCAGCGACGCCTCCGTCGCCGGTCGCAAGACCGTCGCCCATCGACCGGCGGCGGCAGGACCTGACCAGCTCGAATCCGCTGATCGTGATCGCTGCGCTCGCCGATGGTCCGCTCGCCCCGGGCATGGTGGAGGGAGCGATCGGTCTCCTCGCCTGGGACGAGGTGGCTCCCCGGGCCATCCAGGCACTCGGCACCGTGGTGCAGTCGGAGACTGATCGACTGCTGGCCCACCTGCTGGATCCCGAGGAGGACTTCGCGATCCGGCGGCGCCTGATCCGGGTGCTTGGCGAGGCGACCGGAGATGAGGCGTTCACAGGTGTGCTGCGGGCGCTCGAAGACCAGCGCTTCGAAGTACGCTACCGGGCCGGCCGGGCGCTTGCCCGCATGCTGAGCCGGAATCCCGGCCTCCGGATGCCCCGCGAGCAGGTGGTCGGGGCGGTGTTGCGGGAGGTCGCGGTGGAGCGGGGGGTGTGGGAAAGCCGCCAGCTCATCGACCGCTCCGACGATGACTGGTCTCCGATGGAGGCAGAGGTGCTGCGGGACCGGGCCACTCGCAGCCTGGAGCACGTGTTCACCCTGCTCTCGCTCATTCTCCCGCCGGAGACCCTTCGACTGGCGTTTCATGGTCTCCATACCCACGACGCTCATCTGCGTGGCACCGCGCTCGAATATCTCGAGAGCGTGCTGCCCGAGCCGGTGCGGGTGAAGCTGTGGCCGTTCCTCGAAGCCGACAGCCGCCCGCTGCAACGGGATCGCACCCCGGAGCAGGCACTGCAGGAGCTGCTCGCCTCACGGGAGTCCATTGTTCTGGCGCTCGCGGCCGCCAGAGAGCGGAGCAAGGAGTGAACCGCGAGACGGGAAGCAGTGAGCGGTAAGCAGTGAGATGTGAGAAGTAAGAAGACGCCTCACTTCTCACTTCCCACTTCTTACTTCTTACTTCTCACTTCTCACTGTCCCACGGAATCGTCAGTCGGACCCAGCTGCCGAACAGCGGGTCCTCCAGCCTGAGCTTCACCTCGCCCTTGGCGGCCTCCTCCCGGACGATGCCCCGGGCCTCCAGGGCGCGGATCGCCTTCTGCAGGGTCGGGACCGGCACCCCATACCGGCGGGACACCGCGCCCGACGCCAGCCCCTTCCCCGCCTCGTGAATCAGGGCCAGCAGCGCCTTCTGTTGCGGGGCGGTGAGGCTGGTCCACAACTGGGTGAAGAGCGGATCGCTGCGCCGGGCGGCGGAGCCTTCCACCCCGGCCACGAATTCGG
>JBGQJV010000364.1:0-3408 GCA_041499215.1 Gemmatimonadota bacterium
CAAGCCAACCGTCCCCAGACCGGCGAGCAGCCAGTACCACCGTGCCGCACTCCGGAGCGCACCCGCGGCCCGGTCCGCCTGCCACGCCGCCAGCGTCAGCAGCAGACCGGTGAGCCCGCTGTACAGCAGCCAGTTCGCGAGCGTCATGCTCCCCCCTTGAGCCGGGCATCCAGCAGTTTCCGGAGCCGGCGCAGCTCGATGGCGTCGACCGGGTGGTCGCTGACCAGATGGGTGACCAGGAGCTCGGGCGAGCCTCCGAACAGCCGGCGCATCAGCCGCTTCACCGCCCCGTGCACCACCTGGTCCCGGCGCACCAGCGGCAGGTAACGGTAGGCCCGGCCCTCCCCCTCGTGCCGCACCACCCCTTTGCTCTCCAGGGTGCGGAGGATGGTCAGCACGGTGGTGTAGGCCAGCCGGTCCGGCATCCGCCGGCGGACTTCGCTCACCGTGCCGGAGGAGAGGGCCCACAGCACCTCCATGACATCCAGTTCCCGCTCGGTCAGCTCGGTCCGCATCGGCCCTCCAACTAGTCGACTAGTAGGTCGGCCTACAATACGAGTCCAGCCGCCGGCTGTCAACTAGTCAACTAGTAGACAACCCCGCGACGGCGACCGGCCGAACAGGATGACCAGGACGGACCGCGCAAAAAAGAGCGGACGGGGATCGCTCCCCGTCCGCTCCGTCCGCTCCGTGCCGGGACTACTTCAGGAACAGCAGCTCACGATACGTCGGCAGCGGCCAGAGATCGGCCGAGACCTGGGCCTCCAACGCGTCGCCGTAGACGCGGACCTGCGCCATCGCCGGCTTGACCTTGTCGCGGATCCAGGTCGCGTGTTTGACCGGGTCCTCGTCGTGGTGCCCGGCGGCCTTCTCCAGGGCGGCGATCGACTCCTGGAAGCGGGACACCAGGTTCACGAACTCGCCCAGGGCGGTGAAGGTGTCCTTGGCCTTCACTCCCGCCGCCTCAGTGCTGGCGACCGCATTGGCGATCCGGGCCTGGTGCTGGAGCGCGGCGGGCAGGATCTGCGTCCGCGCAATCGCGACCATGGTCTCGGCTTCGATGCCCAGCTCCTTCACGTACTTCTCGTACGAGATGTGGATGCGGGAATCGAACTCGGCCTTGGTCAGGACCCCGTACTTCTTGAACAGGTCGCTGTTCTTCCTGGCCTTGAGCGAGGCCAGGGACTCCACCGTATCCCGCAGGTGCGGCAGGCCCCGCCGCTCCGCCTCCTCGTGCCACTCCTGGGAATAGTTGTCGCCCCCGAAGATCACCCGCTTGTGCTGCCTGACGATCTTCTTGAGCAGCGCCATCACCGCGGCCTGGAGCCGGGTCGGTGTCGGGGTCTTGCCGGCGGTCCGTTCCAGCTCGCTGGCCACCCAGTCCAGCGACTCGGCGACGATCGTGTTGAGCACCGTGTTGGGCCACGCGATCGACTGGCTCGAGCCCACGGCGCGGAACTCGAACTTGTTACCGGTGAAGGCAAACGGCGAGGTGCGGTTGCGGTCGCCCGAGTGCCGCGGCAGCGTGGGCAGGGTCCGCGCACCGAGATCGATCACCCCGCCCTTCAGGGTGCGGCGCAGCTGGCCCTTCTCCACCTGGTCCAGGATGTCCTGCAGCATGTCGCCCAGGAAGATCGAGATGATCGCCGGGGGAGCCTCGTTGGCGCCCAGCCGGTGGTCGTTGGCCGCCGTGGCGATCGAGGCACGCAGCAGATCCGCGTGAATGTCCACCGCCCGGATCACGGTACACAGGAAGACCAGGAACTGCAGGTTGGTGTGGGTGTCGTCCTGGGGATCGAGCAGGTTGTGGCCCGCATCGGTGGCCATCGACCAGTTGTTGTGCTTCCCTGATCCGTTCACCCCGGCGAACGGCTTCTCATGCAGCAGGGCGGCCAGCCCATACCGGGGCGCCACCCGGCGCAGGGTTTCCATGGTCAGCATCTGGTGATCGCTGCCCAGCTGGCTCATCTCGAAGATCGGCGCGATCTCGTACTGGGCCGGTGCCACCTCGTTGTGCCGGGTCTTCACCGGCACGCCCAGCGCCCACAACTCGCGCTCTACCTCCGCCATGCAGGCCAGCACCCGCGTCGGAATGGTGCCGAAGTACTGGTCCTCCAGCTGCTGCCCCTTGGGCGGCTTGGCGCCGAACAGCGTGCGCTGGGTGATGACCAGATCGGGGCGCTTCCAGAACAGCTCCCGGTCCACCAGGAAGTACTCCTGCTCCGGGCCCACCGTGGTGAAGACCCGGGACACCCCCTGGTCGCTGCCGAACAGCTTGAGGATTCGCATCGCCTGCCGGGAGAGCGCTTCCATCGAGCGCAGCAGCGGGATCTTGGTGTCCAACGCCTCGCCGGTCCAGGAGACGAACGCGGTGGGGATGACCAGCGTGACCGCGTTGATGCCGCGGATCAGGAATGCGGGGCTGGTGACGTCCCACGCAGTGTAGCCCCGGGCCTCGAACGTGGCGCGGAGGCCGCCGGAAGGGAAGCTCGAGGCATCGGGCTCACCCTGCACCAGGTCACTTCCCGAGAAGTTGAAGACCACCCCGCCGTCCTGGTCCGGCGAGATCAGGCTGTCGTGCTTCTCGGCGGTTGAGCCGGTAAGCGGCTGAAACCAGTGGGTGTAGTGCGTCGCACCGCGCTCCATCGCCCAGTCCTTCATCGCCGAGGCCACCACGTCCGCGACCGAATGGTCGAGCGGCTCGCCGTGGTCGATGGTCCGGAGGAGGCGCTTGAACACGTCCTTGGGCAGACGCTGGCGCATCACCGCGCGGGAGAAGACATCACGACTGTACACCGATTCGACGGGCTCGAGCTGGCCGTTGGTCACTGCAGGGGTGGTCACCGGAGAGGGCCCTCTTGGCTAGGGGTGGCGCGCTGAGGGGCGCGGACTGGCGGGGTGAAAATAGTGGAAGGGCCCGAGCGGCGGGAGCGGCCTTGAGCCGCGGGAAGGCGGGAAGGCGGAAAGGCGGAAGGGCGGGAAGGGCAGGAATGACGGCAGGAGGGCAGCCGGAACTCGGCACTCGGAACTCTTTACGGATCCCTTTCAGTGCCTTGACGTCGCCCTAACCCATTCCCCCGTCATATGATGCATCTATGCGGCTACAACATCGAAATCCCCAGGCCGGCCGGCCTTACGTCCGGTCCGACAAGTACCTCCTGGTCAGCCGGGCGGTGCTCGACCTGCTGCCGCAGACCGGGCCGGGCCTGACGGCCGAGGCTCTGGTCGACCGGCTGATGCATGCCCTGCCCATCGAGCTGTTCCCCACCTCGGCCAGCATTCGCTGGTTCATGACCGCCGTGCGCATCGACCTGGAGGCCCGCGGGCTGATCCAGCGGGTCGGACCCCGGAAGCCCGCCCACTATGTCGGGCGGCCCGGAGGGTCCGTGCGGACCGAGACCGCGCGGC
>JBGQJV010000365.1:0-3404 GCA_041499215.1 Gemmatimonadota bacterium
GAGGAGGTCGCCGACCTCCCGGCCGAGCTCCAGCCCCGCCTGCTGCGGTTGCTCGAGACTCGTACCTTCCGCCGGGTGGGTGGCACGAAGGAGCTGACCAGTGATGTGCGGGTCATCGCGGCCACGGCACGAGACCTCGGTGCCCTGGTCGATGCCGGCAGCTTCCGGGAGGACCTGGCCTACCGGCTCAACGTCACCCCGCTCACCCTCCCTCCCCTGCGCGACCGGGCCCGTGAGGACCGTCTCTCGGTGCTGCTGTCGCTGGTCAATGAGCTGCAGCGTCATGTCTCCGGGGCGCCCCCCGCCGTGGGGCCGGAGGCGCTCGAGCGACTGCTGGCCCACTCCTGGCCGGGAAACGTCCGGGAGATGCGCAACGTGCTCGAGCGGGCCCTGATCCTGGGGCGGGGACAGCCGGCGGTGGGAATCGAGCATCTTCCGGGCGAATTCCGCGCCCGGCCCGGACCGGGCGACCGGCGCCATACCCCGATGACCCTCGACGAGCTGGAACGAGCCCACATCGAACGGACCTTGCGGCACCATGCCGGCAACCGGACCCGGGCGGCGCAGGAGCTGGGCATCTCCCGGGCGACGTTGATCAACAAGATCAAGCGATATGCGATACTGCTGTAGGCGGACCGTCGCCGCTGCTCCGGATTCTGGAGGTGGCACCTTCGCGGCCTGGCGCGGACCGATCGCCTGTCCGCCCGTCCGCTCGTCCGCCCCAGCGCAGGAGGTTGCATGAAGCCTGAACTGAAAGAGCATGACGCCATGACCTGCCGGGCCTGTGGCCGTGAGGAGCGGGCGTCCGAAGGCTACCCCTGCGAGATCTGCGGCACCTTCATCTGCATCATGTGCACCAACCAAGGGGTCATCCGCTGCCGGGAGTGCCAGGAGAAGTGACCACGACCTCGCTGATCGCCCGGGCCGGCGTGGCGCCGGTGCAGCGCGAGCCGAATCTGCGCGCCGAGCAAGTCACCCAGTTCGTGCTGGGCGAGACCGCCAAAGTGCTCGAGTCGCAGGGGGACTGGCGCCGCGTCCGGCTGGACGTGGACCGGTACGAGGGCTGGGTGCACCTGGGCTATGCCCTCGAAACCGATCACGAAATCGCCCGCGGGTGGCGAGAGAGCGCCATCGGGTGGAGCGAGGGAGCGGTGGTCCGCACCGACCTGGGCGTCGTGGTGCGGCTGCCGGTGCGGGCCCGGGTGGGAATGGCCTCGCCCCGCATAGACCTGCCGGACGGGTCGCAGGGTACGGTGATCGCCGGCAGCATCACGCCTTACGACCGGGTCGTGGCCCGTGCCCGGGCCGTTTCCCCCGACATCTGGGCTCTCCGAACCTACGCCGGGACACCATACCAGTGGGGCGGCCTTACCCCGTGGGGAGTCGACTGCTCCGGCCTGGTGCAGACCACCTTCCTTGCCCGGGGCATCACCCTCCCCCGCGACGCGGTGCACCAGGTCTCCGCCGGTGAAGCGGTGGCCCCGGGAGATGCGCGGCAGGGTGATCTGCTGTTCTTCTCCGAGCGGGGCGACCGCATCACCCATGTGGCGCTGGCGGGTCCCTCGGACACCCTGGTGCATTCCACCCTCGCCTGCGGCGGCCTGGTGATGGAGTCCTGGGGTCCGGGAACCCGCGCGATGGTGCTGCGGACCCAGCTGGTGGGGATACGGAGGGCGGAGTAGGCTCATGGCCTCCACTCTCGTCCTCTTCGACATCGACGGCACCATTCTCCTCACCGCCGGCGCGGGCCGGCGGGCCATCACCGCTGCGCTGGCCGAAGAGGTGGCGGACCCGGCACCCTTCGAGCGGATTCGGTTCGACGGCAAGACCGACCCCCAGATCGTGCGCGAGCTGCTCGAGCTGGCCGGACATCCCGGATCGGACGACCTGGTCTTCATCGACACCCTCTGCCGCCGGTACGTCCACCTCCTGGAGGATGAGCTGCGCCACCCCCGCACGACCACCACGGTGATGCCCGGAATCCTGCCGCTGCTGGACATGCTCGAGGCCCGTTCGAGTGTTGTGCTCGGCCTGCTCACCGGGAACGTGATGGAGGGCGCCACGCTCAAGCTCGCCGCCGCGGGGATCGCGCCGGGCCGCTTCCGAGTCGGCGCTTACGGCTCCGACTCCGCCCATCGTCCCGATCTGCCGGCCATCGCCGCCCGCCGCGCCGAAACCCATTTCGGGCGCGAGCCGCGGGGCCGAGAGGTGGTGATCATCGGAGATACACCGGCCGACGTCACCTGCGGGCGGGCCATCGCGGCCCGCGCCATCGGAGTGGCCACCGGCGCCTACTCGGTGGAGTTGCTGGCGGAGGCCGGGGCTCACGCCACCTTCCCCGATCTCAGTGATACCTCCCGTGTGCTCGAGGCCATCCTTGGCGACTGAACTGGAACTCAAGGCCGTTGTTGCCGACCCCGCTGCGCTGCGGGAGAAGCTGCACGAGGCGGGCGGGGTACTCCGCTTTCACGGCATGATGCGCGACCGGCGCCTGGACAAGGGGCGCGAGCTCACCGGCCGGGACCAGGTGTTGCGGGTGCGGCTCTGGGCCGACGAGGACGGCAACCAGGCCCTGGCCGAGGTCGCCTGGAAGGGGCCCACCAGTGTGAGTCCCGCCGGATACAAGCATCGCGAGGAGCTCGAGTTCAACGTGGACGATGGCTCCGCCGCGCTCAGGGTGCTGGAAGTGCTGGGCTACGTCGTGGTCGAAGCCATCGATCGCTATGTCGAGGTCTTCGAGCTCGATGGTACCGTCGCCCGGATCGAGTGGTTCCCCCGGATGGACGTGCTGGTGGAGGTCGAGGGCGCCCCCGACGGGATCGAGCGGGTCATCGCGCTGAGCGGGCTCCCCCGCGAGAACTGTCTGCCCGACTCGCTCGCGGCGTTCAGCCAGCGTTACAACGCCCGGACCGGTCGGCCCGCGATTCTGGCCGAGGCTTCCCTGGGCGACGAGGCGCCCGGCTGGAAGGACCAGTGACCCCGGTGACCGCCGGCAGCGCGCTCATCATTCCCGAGCTCGGCCCTGCGCTCGGCCGACTGGTCTCCCCTCCGCCGCCACCGCCGGGGACCCCGGCGCACTGGATCCGGCTGGAGGACATCCGGGTCGCGCTGGTGTCCCAGCTGTTCGAGCTGCTGGCCGATGCGCGCCGCTGGGCCCGCGAAGGTGACCGAGAGCTGGCGCTCGCCACGGTGAACCGGGATGCCTGGGAGAGTGCCTGGACCAAGGCCGTCCGCGACGTCGCCCAGCGTGCCGGGGTGGCGATCAGCGATCGGCTGGTCGCCGCGGCGCGGGAAGTCCGTCTCCCGCTTCGACGGAGCGAGGGGCTGCCGCTCGACGAGGTCGAGATCCGTGCGCTGGCGGCGCGGCTCTCGCACGGCGCGGCCGCGCTCCACCAGGCGCTGAC
>JBGQJV010000366.1:0-3378 GCA_041499215.1 Gemmatimonadota bacterium
CCATCCGGGCCGGCTCCGGTTTCTCCGACCCGCGGTCAAACCAGAAGCCACTGCCCTGTGCCCCGTGTACCAGCGGATTCTTCCCCAACAGGCGCATCCCGACGCTGATCGGGGTGAGGACCACGAAGTACACCACCCCCATGAAGATTGGGGTCGTCACCTTGGACAGCAGATGCGCCAGCCCCATCCAGGCCCGATTGACCGGCCCCAGCGCGGTCGGCACCAGCAGTCCCGCGAGGGCGAGGACCGCGCCCAGGGCGCCGAAATACGGCACGGCGCCGTGCTTCCCCCGCCACCACAGCAGTGCTGCAAGTACAAGAAACGCGCCACCGACGGTCAGCCCGAACTTCCGTCCTTCAGCCGGGCTCAGTCGAGCTGGAATTCCTGTCGCCAATCGCTGCCTTCCTTCCACTCGGGTTGCTTGGTCTTGTCCAGCAGGAACGGTCCGAGGACCAGATAGTCGATGTGCGTGCGCATGAAGCACTGGTAGGCGTCCGCTGGGGTGCAGACGATCGGCTCGCCCCGGACATTGAACGAGGTGTTCACCAGCACCGGACAGCCGGTCTGCCGGTCGAATTCCTTGAGCAGGTCGTAATAGTTCGCGTTGACTTCGCGCTCGACGGTCTGGATCCGGGCGGAGTAGTCGATGTGGGTGATGGCCGGCAGGTCCGACCGGGGGACGTTCAGCTGATCGATGCCCCACAGCTTCCGCTGGGACTCGGTCATCGGGATCTGGCGCTCCTTCTTGACCGGAGCGACGAGCAGCATGTAGGGGCTGTCGCAGTCCAGGTCGAAGTACTCGTGGGCCCGTTCCCGGAGCACGCTCGGGGCGAACGGCCGGAAGCCCTCCCGGAACTTGATCTTGATGTTCATGTCGGCCTGCATCTTGGGGCTTCGGGGATCGCCCAGGATGCTCCGGGCCCCGAGGGACCGGGGACCGAACTCCATGCGTCCGTCGAACCAGCCCACGATCTTCTCGTTGGCGAGGCAGGCGGCCACCCGGTTGTTGAGCACCGGCCGGTCCAGCTTCTCGTACGGGATGCTCTGGGACTTGAGGTATGCCTCGATCTCATCGGGAGTAAATGACGGACCCAGGTAGGCACCCTTCATGGTGTCGCGTCCCGGAGTCACTTTCCTGGGCTGCTGCTTGTACCGGTGCCAGATGAGCTGCGCGACGCCCAGGGAGCCGCCGGCGTCACCCGCGGCCGGCTGGATGAACAACCGCTTGAAGGGCCCCTCCCTCAGGATCCGCCCGTTGCCGACGCAGTTGAGTGCCACACCGCCCGCAAGGCAGAGATTCTCCAGCCCGGTCTTGCGGTGGAGCTCCCGCGCCATCCGGAGCATGATCTCCTCGCAGACCACCTGGACGGAGCGGGCGAGGTCCATCTCCTTCTGGGTAAGCTTGCTCTCCGGCTCACGCGGCGGTCCGCCGAACAGGTCGTGGAACGCCCCGCTGGTCATGGTGAGGCCAGAGAGGTAGTTGAAGTACTTCTGGTTCAGCGTGAAGGAGCCGTCTTCCTTAAGGTTGATCAGCTCCCGGTAGATCAGGTCGACGTACTTGGGCTCGCCGTAGGGCGCCAGACCCATCACCTTGTACTCGCCGGAGTTGACCTTGAACCCGGTGTAATAGGTGAAGGCCGAGTAGAGCAGGCCGAGCGAGTCGGGCCAGCGGATCTCGCGGTCGATGTGGATCTCGTTGCCCTTACCGGTCCCCATCGTCGCGGTGGCCCACTCTCCGACGCCGTCGATCGTGAGGATGGCGGCTTCCTCGAACGGGGAGGGGAAGAAGGCGCTGGCCGCGTGGGATTCGTGATGCTCCGCGAAGAGCAGGGGGCCGGTGAAATCCTCGCCCACGGCTTCGCGAATCATCTTGTCCTGGTACAGCTTCTCCTTGATCCACAGCGGGCCCGCCATGAGAAAGGAGCGGAATCCGCGAGGCGCGACCCCGAGATAGGTCTCGAGGATCCGCTCGAACTTGATGAAGGGCTTGTCGTAGAACCCGACGTAGTCCAGGTCCTTGGTGCCGATGCCGGCCTGCTTCAGGCAGAACTTCACGGCGTGTTCCGGGAACGACGAGTCCCCCTTCTTGCGCGTGAAGCGCTCCTCGGAGCCTGCGGCGATGATCTCACCGTCGCGCACCAGACAGGCTGCGCTGTCGTGGTAAAAGGCCGAAATCCCGAGAATATGAACCGGCTTAGTCAAGCGGAGTCCTGGTGGTTTGAGTGACGCACGGACCTACGCAAGTTTGGAGCCCCAACGGGGATGTTGAGGGCGTGCCCCGAGCAGGCGCACTTGCGAGCGAATGTGTGGTGTTCCTACAACAGGTGTCGAACCGGCGCACTCGAAGCATCGCGGATTGGCTCCTGAATGGCTAGTGGGACACAGTCCCCGAGGTCGCCTGCTGGCGAATCAGGGGCAGGATCCGTTCGGCAATGTACCGCGCGGCGATCTGGTTGCCCTGCGGGGTCAGGTGCGCGTAGTCGGTGTAGATCTGCCCCTCTGCCGTCTTGTAGATCCCGGTAAGGTCGATGAACGTCCCTCCCACCCGGGGGGCCAGCTCGCTCATCCGCTCCCGGACATGCTGCGCCGCCCGGGTTACGAAGGGCTCGTAGTTCGGCAGGTAGGAGCTGACGTTGAACTCGAACAGCCGGCGCTCCACCTCGGTGAGCTTCCGGTCGCGCTCGAGAATGAGCATCGGCTGGAGCATGAAAACCGGGATGACGTGCTCATTCTGCAGGATCAGGCCGCAGCGCTCCTCCATCTTGAGCGCATTGGCGTCAAACACCCGCTGGTGAGTGGCAACCGCCTTCTCCACGTCGATGGACTTCCGCTCCGGGTGGCGTGTGAACAGCAGCTTCACGTTGGAGGCGCCCCGGGCCAGCATGTGCACGAATGCGCTCTTGCGGAAGAGCCACCAGCCCCCGGCATAGGCCAGGCTGTAGACTGTCGGCTCGCCCAGGATCGCCTGGGAGGGAAGGCTGTAGGTATAGCTCGCGAACTGGTTGTGCCCCTCGTCAAAGAAGTAGTAGTCGTTGAATCCGTCCAGAAACAGGACCATGTCCGGCTGGTACCGCAGGATGGTCTGATTCAGATAGATCAGGTTGTGGTGGGTCCAGGTGCTCGTGATCGCCGCGTTGATGACCTCGACTTTCCTTCCCGGCAGCTCAGGTCCGAGCTCCTGCTCGAGATAGGCATCGATGGTCTCGCTGTTCTTGAGCACCGGATGCTTGTCGTCGATGTGGGTCCACAGGCCACCCAGGCCGTACGCGGTCGACGCGCCCATGAGGAAGATCCGGTAGGTCCCGGCCGGCTTGGAGATACTCACTTCTCCCGATCGGCGGAACCCGACCGAGTTGTGGCGGATGCCGCGGGTGTCGA
>JBGQJV010000367.1:0-3377 GCA_041499215.1 Gemmatimonadota bacterium
CTCCCGGCGCAGCAGCTCGATCCCGCGGAACCCGGCGATCCGTCGAGCCGCGATGCCGACGAAGATCTCCTCCCGGAGCAGACGTTCGTAGGCATCGGCCTGGCCGGGCTGGGTCCAGCCGTGCCACACGCGGATGATCATACGCTGGCGCTGGCGGACAGGCGGGAGAGCGGAACGGCGGGAGGGCGGGAAGTGTCATTCCGAGGAGCGAAGCGACGAGGAATCCCTGTGGGTGCACGCCCAAAGGGATCCCTCGCTGCGCTCGGGATGACTCGAGAACTCCCGCCATCGCGCCGTCCCGGCCGTCCGCCTCGAGTCACCGACGCCCCCTATCCCGTGATGACAGTACGGTTCTGCTCCCGCATGAACTGCTGCACATACCACGGCCCGCAGCCGCCCTTGCCCGACGAGCCGCTTCCCTTCCAGCCGCAGAAGGCCTGCGCGCCGGGCCAGGCACCGGTCGTGGCCCCGCTCCGTTTGTTGACGTAGCAGACCCCCGCCTCGACCTCGTCGAAGAACCGGTCGATCTCCTCCTGCTTCTTCGAGAACAGTCCGGCAGTGAGGCCGTATTCGACCTTGTTGGTCTCGGCCAGGGCCTGGTCCAGACTCTCGACCTCGCCGACGGCCAGGAACGGCACGAACAACTCTTCCAGATAGAGCGTGCTGCTGAGCGGGAGCTGCGCGACGGTCGGCGCCACGAAGTGACCCTTGTCGAACGGCTCACCCCGGAGCCGGGTGCCCCCGTGGACCACGGTGCCCTCCCGTCCCGCTTGGGCCACCGCCTTTTCCCAGCGCTGCACCGCCCGATCGTTGATCACCGGGCCGAACCAGACGTCGCGCTGGGTCACGTCCCCCATCCGGATCGCCCGGGTCTTCTCGATCAACTTCTCGATGAACGGCTTGGCCACCGCGCGGTGCACATAGACCCGGCTGGTGGCGCTGCACTTCTGGTTCTGCAGCCCGAAGGCCGAGCGCATCACTCCTTCGGCGGCGGCATCCAGATCGGCGGTATCCATGACGATGGTGGCGTTCTTCCCGCCCAGCTCCATGAGACAGGGCTTGACCCAGTGCTGGGACAGCCCATGGAAGATCCGCATGCCCACCGCCTTGGAGCCGGTGAACACGACTCCGTCCGTGAGCGGATGCTGCCACAGGGAGTCGCCGATGTCCCGCCCGTGTCCGGTGACGAAATTGAACACCCCGGCGGGAACGCCGGCGTCGCGATACACCTCGTACAGCTTGAGCCCGGTCCAGGGAGTGTCCTCGGCCGGCTTGTAGACCACGGTGTTCCCCGTCATGAGCGCGGCGGAGGACATCCCGGTGGAAAGGGCCAGCGGGAAATTGAACGGCGCGATGCAGGTAAAGACCCCGAAGGGGCGGAGCATCTCGAGGTTGCGCTCGATTGGCGTGAGATTGGCCATGGGCCGCACGAAGCCGTCATGGTCCTCGACCTGCTGGCAGTAGTAATCGATCAGGTCGGCCGATTCCTCGGTGTCCCCCATCGCCTCGAAGCGGTTCTTGCCCACCTCGTAACTCATGATGGCGGAGAGCAGGAACTTCCGCTCCCGGATCAGTTCGGCCGCGCGGCGCAGGATCCCGATCCGCTCCCGCCACGGGCGCGCCGCCCAGGCCTTGTGCGCCGCCTTCGCCGCCCGGACCGCCAGGTCGACGTCGTCCTTCGTCGCGGAGACGAAGGTCCCCAGCACCAGGGAGGTGTCGATCGGAGACAGGTCCACGATCGGGTCGTGGCGGGTGACCTCCACCGCCTTGCCGCCGATGTAGAGCGGATAGCTCTTCCCCGCCGCGGCACGGACCTCCGCCAGGGCTGCGTCAAAGGCGCGGTGGAAGGCGTCGAGATCCACGTTGGTGGAAGTGTAGGTGATCTTCTGCTGCGGGGCGGTGGCGGTCATGGTGTCTCCACGGGGGTACCGGCTGACAGGTGTCGGGTGTCGGGGGCTAGACCCCTGACACCTGGACCCCGGCAGCCGACATTTTCTTGATGGTCTGCTCCAGCGCGGCGCTGAATCGCCGCACGATTTCGTCTATTTCCGGCTCTTCGATCACGAACGGCGGCGCCAGGCAGGACAGGTCCCCGCTGGTGCCGTCCGCCTGGCCCACGTTGGCCCAGGTCATCAGGCCCGCATTGAGAGCCTCTTCCGCGAAGGTCTCCGCAAACCTGAGCCTCCGGGGAAATGGCTGGCGGGTCGCCTTGTCCAGCACGAATTCCACTCCGGCCAGGAGGCCGCGTCCGCGCACATCGCCAACATGGGGCAGACCCCGGAGCGCGCCCAGTTTCTGGTGGAACAGGAGCCCCATTCTCGCGCACCGCTCGACCAGCCGGTTGCGTTTCAGGTACCGCACCGCGGCAAGGCCGGCCGATGCGAGCACCGGGTGATGCGAGAAGGTCTGGGCGTGGAGCAGCGCCCCGGACCCTCTGGCGATCGGATCGAGCAGGCGGCGCGGAGCCGCCACCACCGACAGGGGGGCATACCCACCCGTGATCCCCTTGCCGAAGGTCATGATGTCGGGGATCACGCCGTACTGCTCGATCGCCGCCCAGGTGCCGGTGCGGCCGGCCCCCACCAGCACCTCGTCCGCGATGAACAGGACCCGGTGCCGGTCGCAGATCTCCCGCACCCGCCGGAAATAGTCCGGCGCCGGGACCGCATGCCCGGTCGAGCTGCCCCCAACCGGCTCCGCGATGAACGCAGCGACATTCTCGGCGCCAAGCTGCAGAATGGTCGACTCCAGTGCGGATCCGGAGCAAACCGGACATTCGCCCTGACCGCCTGACCGCCTGACCACCTTGCCGCCCGAGGCCCCCCCACATTCACACCGGTAGCTGTACGGCGCCGGGATCCGGTGGATGTCCACCAGCCACTCCCGGAAGTAGGTCTTGTAGTGTTCCCTGGCCGAAGCCGAGAGGGCCAGCAGAGTGTTGCCGTGATACGCCGGGAACAGGGCGATCACCTTGTGCTTCGACGGCTTGCCGGTCTCGACCCAATACTGCCGCGCCAGCTTGAGTGCCGCCTCCACCGCCTCCGACCCGCTGCCCAGGAAGTAGAACTTGTCGAGATCACCCACCGCCATCGTGGCCAGCTCGCCGGCCAGCGCTTCCACCGGCTGGTTGGTGAACGCGGTCCCGTTCAGGTAGGCGATCTTCCCCGCCTGTTCGGCCATCGCCTGGCCGATTTCGGCGACCCCATGCCCCAGGTTGGCCACGAAGGCACCGCCTGAGCCATCCAGGTAGCGGGTGCCGTCCTCTCCGATCAGCCAGCAGCCCTCCCCGCGCACGATGAGCGGGAATCTCCGGGTCAACTTCCGGTAGAAGACATTGGAGTCGGGATACTGATAGGCCATAGGGGAAGGAATCTGGC
>JBGQJV010000368.1:0-3375 GCA_041499215.1 Gemmatimonadota bacterium
CGTTCGCCCCCTGCTTGCTCCGGACCGTCAGGGAGACCGACTCGTGGTCGGCGGGATTGATGGTCAGCTGCCACGGATCCGCGCCGTCCCGGCCGAAGCCGGCGGTGAAGAAACCGGTCTGGTCTCCGTTCAGCAGGGTCGCCATCATGTCCGGCGGAACGAAGTGGGCGTCCTTGTCGGGTTTGAAGAAGTCGCCCGCGACGGTCCACAGGTTCACCGCGCTCTTGACCGCGTCGGGCGCCTGCGAGCCGGCGTTGCCCGGCCCGAACGTCGCATGGGCCGTGAGTTCTCCCAGCGTGCTGTCCGAGAACAACATCACCACCCAGGAGAACGGTTCCTCCAGCTGTTCCGTCTTTCGGAAGAGCTTGAGGCGCTCCCGTTCGATCCCCGCAGGCGGCGTGAACCGGAGGGTTCCCCTTCCCGTGAAGGCGACGGCCACGGTTCGGCCACCCACCGGTGTCAGCAGGACCACGCTCCCGGAATCGAGCCCCAGCTCGGCCGCATCGCGCCGGAGGACGAGTCCCTTCACCTGGGCCACCTGATCGGTCGGCTTCAGATGAGTCAGCTCCATGTAACGCTCGTCGTAGCCGGCCGCGGGGGCCTGGGCGAAGAGCCGAAGCGGAGGGACGAGGACAAGCAGCGTGATCAGACGTTTCCAGTCGCGCATAGCACTCCCTCGACTGAGGTTGCTGGCCAGGTGCCTGAGAATTGAGATGCGGGGGGAAGGGGGCGGTCGACCCGCTCAACCAAGATACCGCGTGGCGCAAGACCTGACTAATGGGAGGCGTTCGGGGGCCCGGGGTAGCCCCCGGTCGGTCGTACCTGACTAGAATTTGAGCGTCTCATTACTAACTATCCGCGCCCCTTCCCCCAGGGGGGGTGGTCGCCCGGCCCTCATACGACGCATCGGACCCGATGCAGCGTCCCCGCCCGGCGCGCTTGGCGGCCAGGAGTCGTGCATCCGCAGAGGTCAGCAATCCCTTGGGAGTCGTTGCCCCGGCATCCGCGGGAGTGCCCGCGACCCCCGCGCTGAAGCTGAGCTTGAGCGTCTGACCGTCGCCCAGATCGATCGGGGTGTCCGCGATCTCGATCCGGAGCGCCTCCATCCTGAGCAGGGCCGCATCCCGGGGCGTCCCGGGCAGGAGGATGACGAACTCCTCCCCGCCATACCGGGCGACGATGTCCGTGCGCCGCATGGCCCGCACCAGCCGGTGAGCCACCTGGCACAGGGCGCGGTCCCCCAGGGCATGACCGTAGTCGTCGTTGATCTGCTTGAAGTGGTCGAGATCGAGGATGGCCAGCGACAGCGGTTGCCGATCCCGGGCAGAGCCTTCCATGGCGGCGCCGAGGGCGCGGTCAAAGTGGCCCCGGTTGAACAGGCCGGTCAGTCGGTCACGAGCCGCGAGGTACAGCAGCCGTTGGGCCCGGCGCACGATGGTGATGGCGAGGATCGTGGCAATCCCCAGCAGGATCAGGCGGGTGGACAGGTCGACCGGCGAATAGGGCCCCGAGTCCCTGGTGTACGCCGGATTGTTCAGGTTGTAGTGCGCTCCGGCGTAAAACCAGAGTCCACCATATTCGCAGAGAGTCAACAGTCCCACCACGACGCAGATGCGCCCGTCGTAGCGCAGGCTGGTGGCCAGGATGGCCAGGAAGTACATCTCGAAGGTGACCTTCGAGTTGAGCGCGGTCAGCGGGGAGCTCACGATGAGGAAGCTGACCAGGGCGGTGCTCACCATGGATACATCGAACGCGCTGGACGCAAACCCGATCCACGGCCGCCACCGGCCGCGGCGCAGCAGCCACCAGATCACCAGTGCCGCGAGGCTCGCGGCCAGGGTCACGAAGAACCCGGTGACGTAGATCGGTTCGTGCGGATCGTGAATGATGTTCCAGGTGGGGGCCAACATCAGGAGCGCCATCGCGAGCACCCGCACCCGCGCGACGACGAATTCACCCTCGATACCTGCGGCGGCCAACGCCGGATCCGGCCGCGCCCAGACTGGCGGCGCCGCCGCGTCATCAGTGTAGCTGTCGGAAACAGCGATCGTGGTGGTCACCTGGGAAGACGGCCGGCGGCCGGGCGGCACTGCCCAATCGGGATGTCTTCGGCTCGATCGGCACGGGAGCACGCGAGTGCCTGCTGCATGGCGCGATGAGACCGGACCGGAGGCTTCGGCGACTGAATCCGTGATCTCCCAGCCGAGAGAACGGTCATGGCCTACCTTGGAGCCGGTTGCTAGCCGTCTTCAACCACTACGTCGCATCGGAGAGAGTTCGCGATGAAGCATTCGCGATGTGCCGCGTGATGTAGTGCTGCCAACTCCTCTGCAGTGGGAACCCGAGCCGCGGAGAACTGAATCCTGGGGCGCAAGGTGATGCGGCTGAATGCCAGTTGACCATCCGGGTTGGTCGCCATCACCCCGAAGGCGTCGTCGACGTGACGGTACACGACGAACCCACGCTTCGCCGCAAGCGAAAGGAACCAGAGCATGTGACAGCTGGATGCGGAGGCCACCAGCGCTTCCTCCGGGTCCACCGCTTCGGCAAGCGAGTATGGCGCCGGCACCACCGTCGGGGACGCGGAGGCCACGACCGTCACGCCCCCATCGAAGGACCACTCATGGCCTCGGCTATAGCGATTGTCGGAGAACTTGGCAGCATTCCGGTTCCAGCTGATTCGGGCCTCGTACCGGTGCACCCCAGACTCCTTTCACAGCCGACTCGCCACATCGTGTGAGCCGCAGGGCGCGGTTCACGGGGTCCGCCGGAAAGGTAGTCGAGCGGCGGACCCCTCGCAGTCAGCTCGCGGCAGAGGTGGTGAAGGAACCGATCGTCGATCTCGGGCCTTCCCGGGAACCGGGTCTCGCTCGAAACGCAGGGGATGGTCTCGCGGGCCACGGTGACCATGGTGCTGCGCGGGCTGGTTGAATCGTGACGTAAATCACTCGGCGAAGCAAAACAGAACAGCCGTGATTTCGTTTTTGATTCTCGGTTGACCCTTCGGCCCTCCGCGCGCGGAGTAACCGCCAGGGGCGCAGCGGAGCGGTTCCTCAGGACGTTTGTCGTTCAGGCTGACTCTGCCGGTTGCCCGTTGCAGCGATACTGGCTCAGGTCACCGATCCGCGGGTGGTGGCAGACGGGCACTGGGTGTGAAGGGGGCAGGGAGCGCAGTCGGGTGCACTTCGCCGGCACAGCTCCTGGCCGTGCTGGCGGAGCAGGTAATAGGCCGCGATGAGTCCGGCGAAATCCCGCGGAAGCTGAGGCGCCAGCGTCTCCTGCGCCCGTCGATAGCTGGCGCGATAGTCCCTGGCCTCGGTCGTGAGTCCAAGACGTTGGAGGACCCTGAGGCCGTTGGAATCGAGCGGGAGGAGC
>JBGQJV010000369.1:0-3370 GCA_041499215.1 Gemmatimonadota bacterium
GAGGTCGAGCTGGTATGGCGGGCGGGGTCTACGTTCGGCTGGGAACGGGTAGAGTGGGATCGGCTCGGGGGCGCGGCGAAGATCGGCGGGACCACGCCCGAGCTGTGCCAGGCCCTCGCGGACAGGAACGTCGCCGCCAGCTTCATACCGGCGGATCCCCGCGGGACCATCGCGGTGCTGGCACCGCCTGCTGCCCGGCCCCGGCTGCGAACGGCGCGAGTACTCTCGGCGCGCCGCCGGAACCGGGACGTCCCTGCCGTGTAGCCAGCAGGTCGGTCGAATGATCGACCTGGTTCCTGCGGTTTGCCCGCAGCCCTACGCCGGACGCGGGGTGGCGTCCGGCCCGCTGTAGAACCGAACACACTCTCCCTCCCTGCCTCGCACCACCCGCCTGCCCGCGAGGGGTCCGGTTCTGGCCGTGACCACCGTCGCCTGGTGCTCTTCCCCGTCCCCCTCGCCATAGATGACGACCCAGTCGTGGGTGCGGCCCAGTCGATGGGCCCGTGCGGTGTTGGAGAACAGCGCGGTGTAGTGGCGAGCGTCGCGCACGGTGTGAAGCACCGGCAACCAGGCACGCCGTGCCCGATTGAAACGCCGGGGCGCAATGGTGGGCAGGTCTCCCAGCTCTGCCCGGTCGAGGTACTCGCGGTCGATATCGAGCAGGTCGGAGACCGGGGCGGGCTCGGCCGGCCGCGGCGAGGCTCCTCTTCTCCCCAGGCGATGCGCCAGCGCCGCGACGATCCCCTGCAGCCGCTTGGGCCCGATCCCCCGCAGCCTGCCGAGCCGGCCATCGACGGCGGCGGTCTCGAGTTCCTCGAGCGTCGAGATGCCCAGCTCGTCGTGTAGCCGGAGGGCGAGTCCCGCCCCAACCCCGGGAATGGTGCTGAGCAGCTCGACCGGATCGCACTCGCCCAGCAGCCGATCCAGCAGTGGCATGCGTCCATGGGTCAGCTGATCGCGGATGGAGCGGGCGATGGCCGGGCCGACTCCCGGGATCCGCTCCAGACCCTCGGTTCCTTCGTCCTGAAACAGCTCGGTCACCGGAATCGGGAGCGTCTCCAGCGCCGCCGCGGCATTCTGATAGGCTCTGATCCTGAAGGGGTTCGCTCGCTGTTGTTCCAGCAGCGCCGCCACCTCCAGCAGCCGGGTGGCGACGGCTGCGTTGGGCTGGGGTAGCGGGTCAGGGCGAGTCCGTTCGGGCAGGGTTCCCTTGCCCGGCGCGGTGGCGGTCTGGCTCATCGTGGCTTCTCCCGCAGCCGCAGCAGCCGGGCGACCGCATCATCGTCCACCGGCTCGAAGTGCACGTAGTGCTGCCCCACCGCCCCGAACGGCTCGGGCTGTTCGGGGCAGATCACTTCGTCCGCCTCACCGGCGAGGCTCTGGCAGGCCTGGCTGGAGCCTACCGGGACTGCCACGACGATCCGCCCGGCGCCGCGGGAGCGAAGTGCCCGCACCGCGGCGTGCATGGTGGCCCCCGTCGCGAGACCGTCGTCACACACCAATGCCACGCGGCCCGTCACCGGGGTCGGGGCCCGCCATCCCCGAAACCGCAGGTCCCGCGCCTTCGCCTCGCGCAGCTGGCGGTCGGTCTCGGCCCGCAGGAACGCGTCCGAGACCGACAGCGCATTGAGGACGTCGTAGTTGAGGAAGCAGCCACCATCCGCTGTGACGGCGCCGATGGCCAGCTCCGGCGAAACCGGAGAGCCGAGCTTTCGGGCGACGATGATGTCGAGTGGCGCCCCCAGGGCATCGGCGATCTCGGCCGCGATCGGAACGCCGCCGCGCGGGATTCCGAGCACCACGGTGCTGGCTCCGGCGAACCGTTCCAGCTCGTGAGCGAGGTACTTCGCGGCGTCCTGCCGGTCACGATACGGCAGCACCGACACGGCCGTGGCGTGCGGGCTCACAGTCACCCCATCGGGCGGCGCATGAAATGACTGAGCAGGTCGCCCTGGGTCACCACGCCCACGACCACCGGCCGGCCCGGGCCGCGTTGCACCACCGGCAGGGCGTGCAGGCGGGTATCCACGATCAGGTCCAGCGCGGCGACCAGCGGGTCGTCCGGCTCGACGGTTACCACCCCCGCGCGCATGATGTCTCGAACCTGGAGCTGGCCGACCTCGGCGGGGTCCTTCACACAGAGCTCCCGGCTTGGGCGCAGGGCCCGAAGGAGATCGACCCTGCTCGCAATCCCGACCAGCTCACGATGATCGTCCACCACGGGACAGCTGGCCACGCCCTTCGACCGCATCAGGGTGTCGAGCTCCGCGACCGTCGTGTCCGGCCTCACCGTCACCGGATCGCCGGTCATGACTTCGCGCACTGTTTCGGTTGCGTGCAGGACGGGTGTCATCTGGAACCTCCCTTCGAATCGCTGGCGGCTGCTTTCCCCTCCGCCTTCGCGAGATGCCGCAGGAACCACTCCTTCGCCAGGCGGGCGACTCCTTCCAGTGCTCCCGGCTCCTCGAACAGGTGCGTCGCCCCCTCGACGACGGCCAGCCGCTTGGGGCAATCCAGCCGCTCCAGGGCCAGCCGATTGAGACCCAGCACCGCCTTGTCCGCTCCACCGACGATGAACAGTGTGGGCGCGCGGACGCCCGGCAACGAGGCGCCGGCCAGGTCCGGCCGGCCACCGCGAGAAACCACCGCAGCGATCTCATTGGTCAGGCGGGAGGCGGCGACAAGCGCCGCCGCGGCGCCGGTGCTGGCGCCGAAATAGCCGATCCGGAGCCCGTGGACTCCCGGCTGCTGCTCCAGCCACAAGGTTGCGGCGATGAGCCGGGTGCCAAGCAGGGGAATGTCGAACACATTCGCCCGCTCCCGCATCTCCGATTCGGTGAGCAGGTCGAACAGCAGCGTCCCGAGACCGGCCTGCTGCAGGGCTGCGGCCACTGCCTGGCTCCTCGGACTCAGCCGGCTGCTGCCGCTGCCATGGGCAAAAACCACCATGCCCCGAGCGCCGGGCGGCACCTCGAGGATGCCCTCGAGCCGGATGTCCTGTTCCGGGATCAGTACCGCCCGAGCCAGGTCCACGTTCGGCATGTGTCGCTGCTCCCTGCCAGCAGGGGGCCCCCGTGCCAGGCGGGTCCGCTTGACCTACGCTGAGAAAGGTCGCCTTGCGGAACTGAAATGAGGTTGAGTGCGGCGTGAAGGTCGGTTCAACGGGACCGCCCCGTTTTCATCCGGACCTTCTCGCCTGGCGCGCCTCGAGCAGCTTGGCGGTCTGACCGGCCACGCCGGGCAGGGCGGCGAGGCCGGCCACTACCAGCCACTCTCCGCCTGTCAGGGGTGTCACCCGGAGCACCGCGGCGAGCGGGGGCCACTCGACCGCCAGCACCTGCAGTACGATGGTGCTGACCGCTGCGGCCAC
>JBGQJV010000370.1:0-3369 GCA_041499215.1 Gemmatimonadota bacterium
CAGGGTCCGAGGATTTCGCTGCCGCGGACCAGCTCGTAGTGGTTGCGGTCGAGGTATTGCGGATCCTTGAGCGCGGCCGGCTTGATCTCGTTGAGCGCGATGGTCGGCGTCACATCCCAATACGGCGCGAACACCAGATACGTCATGTCCGCCGCGAACACCGGCGTTTCGGTCTTGAAGGCCTGACCCACCACCACGTTCATTCGCAGGAGACTCGGCTCATCACTCTGCATTCCGCTGAAGGCGTACAGCCGGAACGCGGGAATGTTCACGATGATCGGCGGGGCGGAGAATCGTCTCGGCATCCAGCGGAACCGCTCCAGGGTCAGCTCCATCTGCCTGATGCGCTGGTCGAATGGGTGCTGCATCCGGGCGCGGGTCGAGTCGCCGATCACCCCGTCCGGGGTAAAGCCCTGCCGAAACTGAAAGCGCTTCACCGCCTCCACCACCGGGCCGGTGTAGCTGGTGTCCAGAATCGGAACCGGCAGGCTGTCCCGCTCGTCGCCCAGCAGGCGAAGCAGCCGCCTGAGGGTCGGGAGCCCGACATAGGCGTCGCCGGGCCGGAGTCGGCGCGGCATCGGTGGCAGGCTGACCAGGGCGGAATCGCGGCCCAGTTGCCGGTAGCGTACCAGCGCCGCCATGAGCAGGTAGTAGTGCAGCAGCTGCGGCTCGAAGGAGGAGAGCAGGTCGTTGGGCCGCTCGCTTTGCGCCAGCTGGATCAGCGCGGTGTCGACCGCGAACGAGTCGATTGGCAGCTTGAAGGTGGCGTGCACCGCGGCCGGACTCACCCGACCACGCCGGAGAGCCACCGCAAACCGAGCTGCCGCGACCGAGAGAGCGACGTCCACCCGCGCGGTGAGGGTGCTGTCGCCGCTCCCCTCCGGCCGGTCCAGCTCCGCGGCAAGCCAGCCGGCGTCGTAGTCGGCAGAGTCCAGACCGCGGTTGCCGGCCTCAACCAGCACCCGCACCAGCGCCCTGGCCGGGCCGGTGAGGGTGTCCCCGGCAAACCAGAGCGGCTGCCACTCCCGCTCGCCGTACACGCGGTCCAGATCGGCCCGGACGTCGGAGAAATCGGGCCATCGCAGATCCGGGTGTCGGCCGGCGGTGACCAGGGCTTCGAGCTGCTGCGCAGTCCCCTGTGCGACGGGACTCCCGCTCTGGAACACGAACAGGAACACTGCACCGAGGAACAGGGATCTGAAAGAGCGCGGCATGGGGGGCGGAGTATAGCGGGGCCGCAGGATGACGGAAGGGCGCGACTTGAGGGACGGCTTCCTGCGGTCGACCGCGTTATCGTTCGGTAGTTCGTAGTTCCAAGTGCGGAGTTCGACGGTGCTCCACCCATGATCAGCAACACTTGGCACTCTCGAACTTTAAACTCGGAACTCCATGCAGGATAGCATCATGTCCCCAGTAACGGTGCTGGACCAGGACGAACTGCTGCGCTACAGCCGCCACCTCATCCTCCCCGAGGTAGGGCTGGAAGGGCAGCAGCGCCTCAAGGCCGCGAGCGTGCTGCTGGTCGGCGCCGGCGGGCTGGGATCACCGCTGGGCCTGTATCTGGCGGCCGCGGGAATCGGCCGTCTGGGGCTGGTGGACTTCGACCGGGTCGACCCCAGCAACCTGCAGCGGCAGATCATCCATGGCACCGCGGACATCGGCCGGCCCAAGCTGGACTCGGCCCGCGACCGGATCAGGGACCTCAACCCGCACGTCACAGTCGAGCCGCACGCCACCCGGCTGACGTCCGCCAACGCGCTGGACCTGGCAGGACAGTACGACCTGGTCATCGACGGCAGCGACAACTTCCCCACTCGATACCTGGTCAACGACACCTGCGTGCTGCTGGGGAAGCCGTACGTGTACGGCAGCGTCTTCCGGTTCGAGGGCCAGGCTTCCGTGCTCGCGACCCCGGATGGACCGTGTTACCGATGTCTCTTTCGTGAGCCACCTCCGCCGGGCCTGGTCCCCAGTTGCGCCGAAGGCGGCGTGCTAGGCGTGCTCCCTGGGCTCATTGGAGTCATCCAGGCCACCGAGGCGATCAAGCTTCTGCTCGGGATCGGCGAGACTCTGGCCGGACGGCTCCTCCTGGTCGACGCTCTCACCATGCGGTTCCGCACCCTCACCCTGAGCCGCGACCCCGACTGCCCCGCTTGCGGGACCAGGGAGATCCGCGAGCTTATCGACTACGAGCAGTTCTGCGGCATCACCCGGGAGCAGACCGGAATGGACCAGGACATGGGCGACCTCACTCCGCCGGAGCTGGCTCAGAAGCTCGCCCGGGGTGACGACTTCGATCTCATCGATGTGCGAGAGCCGCGGGAGTGGAACATCGCCCGCTTGCCGGGCGCCAGGCTGGTTCCGCTCGGCACCTTGCCACAGGCGCTGGAGACGCTCGACCCCGAGCGAGAGATCGTGGTCTACTGCCGGAGCGGGGCCCGGAGTGCCAATGCCAAGGGTCAGCTCCGGGCGGCGGGGTTCCCGCGAGCCAGGAATCTGACCGGCGGAATCCTCCGCTGGAGTGATGAGGTGGATCCGACGGTACCGAAGTACTGATGGCGGGACGGCGGGACGGCGGACGGGCGGGAAGCCTTTTCCCGCCTTCCCGTCATTCCGCCCTCCCGCCTCGAGCGCCCCTATGCCATGAGCAGGTTCCGCAGGTGGCTGGGCCGCCTCACCGGCACCCACATCTTACGCACCCTGCCGAGGGGAATCGACCTCTCCGCCGACCTCGTGCGCTGGCTGCCTGGGTTCAGCGCCGACGTAGTGTTCGACGTGGGGGCCCATCATGGACAGTCGGCCGAGCAGTTCCTCCGCTGGTTCCCGGCCGCGCAAGTGCTCTGCTTCGAACCCGTGGCCGAGAGCCTCGCTCTGCTGCGGCAGAACCTGGCCGGCGAGAACCGCGTCCGTTGCTTCCAGCTGGCGCTCGGTGCCAGGCCGGGCGACGCGGTCATCCGGCGGGAGGGCACGCCCGACATGTATGCCATCGAGGAGTTACCTGGACCGGAGGCCGCCGGCCCGGCCGGGGTAGTCCCGGTGGAGACCGTCGACCGGTTCTGTGCCCGGGAAGGAATCGACCGGATCAGTCTGCTCAAGATCGACACTGAAGGGCACGACCTGGCGGTCCTCGAGGGCGCCCAAGGTCTGCTGGCGCGGCAGGCCATCGAGGTGATTCAGCTGGAAGCGGGCTGGCATCCGGACAACCAGAGACACGTTCCGGTCGAGATCTTCAAGAGCCATCTGGAGAGCCGGGGGTACCGCCTGTTCGGAGTCTATCAGCAGGTCGGAGAATGGCCGACCGGCGAGCCCCACCTGCGGCGGGCCGATCTGGTATTTCTCTCGGGCGAGCTGGTTCGGAGGGAGAGGCGC
>JBGQJV010000371.1:0-3363 GCA_041499215.1 Gemmatimonadota bacterium
CCGTGTCCGGCCAATCGAAGCCCACGCCTGCGGCGCGCTCCTGCAGCCGGTAGGCCATGAGCAGGCTGGGGAGGGCGGGGGGGAGGCCGTCCAGCACGCCGTGCCGTTTCTCCTTCCGCTTGAGGCTGGCCCACTGTTCCGCCGGCCCCAGCTCGAAGAGATGGGGGTGGCGGCGGCGCATTTTGCGCTCGAGGTCTTCGGCCACCTCGTCGGGGGTGAACTCCCCGCGCTCTTCTCCCAGCACCAGCTGCCAGCCCAGATGGAGCAGCAGGTCCGCCACCTCCTCACGGATCGCGACCGGCTCGCCTTCCGCGATGGCGTGATCCAGCTCGAACACCTCCTCGACCAGATAGGGCCGGATGGTGTCCCGGGTCTGAACCCGGTCCCAGGGACACCGCTTGCGCAGGTCGCGGACCATCGCCAGAGCGCGTCCAAGCGCTGAATTGTCTTGCATTTATCCTCCTCGGCCGGTATCATACCCGCCGCTTGAGCATGACGTCAATTCCGCTGGAAACGGCGCGCGTCTGGGCCGACGTAGACCTGCGCGCAATGGTCCTCAATGCGCGGACCGTGGCCCGGATCTCCGGGGCCCGGCTGCTCCCCATGGTCAAGGCTAACGCCTACGGCCTGGGTGCTCTCCCTGTCGCCCGCGCGCTCGAGGTACTCGACCCCTGGGGTTTCGGCGTGGCGACCGTGGAGGAAGGCGCCGAGCTCCGGGCCGGGGGCATCACCCGCCCGATACTGGTGTTCACTCCACTCCACCCGGCCCTGATCCCCCGCTATCGTGCACATGAGCTCCGTCCGGTGATCGGCGACGCCGAGGCACTGGGTGCCTGGCAGGCGGTGAGTACGGGGCCGTTCCACGTCGAGGTGGATACCGGCATGACCCGGACGGGCTTCCGGTGGAATGCCGATCCATCCTGGCGGGACCAACTCGCAGCCGGGTGGGAGGGGATCTTCACCCACTTCCACTCGGCCGAGAGCGATCCGGCCTCGGTGCACCGGCAGTGGCGCCGGTTTCAGCAGGTGCTGGAAATGCTGCCCCGCCGCCCCGCCGTGGTGCATGCGGCCAATAGCGCGGCGGCACTGGCCGGCCCCAGCTATGCCGCGGATCTCGTGCGCCCGGGCATCTTCCTGTACGGCGGCAGGGTGGGGCAGTCAGTGCCCGAGCCGGTCGTCCGGCTTCGGGCCAGGGTGGTGGCGCTCAGGAAAGTCCGCGCTGGAGACACGGTGAGCTACGGGGCCACCTGGGCCGCTCCTCGCGACGGCGTGATCGCTACCGTCGCCGCCGGCTATGGCGACGGAGTGCACCGCTCCCTCGGCAACGCGGGTGCGGTGGAGCTGGCCGGCAGCATCTTGCCGATCGTGGGACGCGTGACGATGGACTTTCTCATGGTCGCGGTGGAGGGGCCCGTCGCACTTGGTGATGTGGCAACCATCTACGGCGGGCTCGTCTCCGTCGATGACCAGGCCCGCCACGCCGGCACGATCGCCTACGAGCTGCTGACCGCGATCGGAGCGCGGGTGGTGCGGCGGTACGAGTCGTGATTTCTGTTACAGCTCGCTCTCGTCCGCCCCGTCCGTCCTGTCCGTCGCGACCGTCCAGGAGACGGACGAGACCGACGAGACGGTCGGGACGGTCGGGGCGCAATGGGAGGGCTACGACCTGATGTCTCAAGACCCGATGTTCGCTTCCCTGATCCTCGGTCTCGCCACCCAGGCTGAGCAGGCGCTGGGCGGACAGCTGCCGGGCGGTGTGCCCGCGAGCCTCAGCGCGCGAGAGGTCGCCCGCAGCCTGATCGATACCCTCGGCATGCTGGAGCAG
Source organism: Gemmatimonadota bacterium (assembly GCA_041499215.1). GTDB lineage: Bacteria > Gemmatimonadota > Gemmatimonadetes > Gemmatimonadales > GWC2-71-9 > JADJOM01. The sequence goes on from JBGQJV010000371.1 coordinate 1,826, forward strand.
AAGACCAGGGGGAACCTCGAGGGAGAGGAGCAGAAGCTCCTCGCCGAGGTGCTGACCCAGCTCCGGTTCCGGTTCGTGTCCACCGAGAAGCACCAGGCCGGGGGAGCCGTGCAGTGACGCCGTCGCCCCCACGGAGGGCGGCGCTGATCGTACTGGATGGTGTTGGCATCGGCCCGGCGCCGGACACGGAGCAGTATGGTGACGCCGGCAGCGATACCCTGGGAAACGTGGCGCGAGCGGTCGGCGGACTGCGGCTCCCGAACCTCGAACGGCTGGGGCTCGGGCGGTGTGCCCCGCTCGCCGGCGTGAGTCCGGTAGAGGCACCCGACGCGGCCTGGGGCCTTGCACTCCCGGCCAGTGCCGGGAAAGACAGCACCTCCGGCCACTGGGAGCTGTGCGGACTCACACTCCCGCAACCGTTCCGGACCTACCCGAAGGGATTCCCCGCATCATTCGTCGCCGCGTTGGCGGAAGTGACAGGGCGCGGGGCACTGGGCAACAGACCCGCGTCAGGAACCGCCATCCTCGAGGAACTGGGCCCGGAGCACGTGGCAACCGGGAAGTGGATTCTCTACACCTCGGCGGACAGCGTTTGCCAGCTGGCGGCGCACGAGGACGTAGTACCGGTTGCGGAGCTTTACCGCGGCTGCGAGGCCGCGCGCCGGCTGCTCACGGGCCCCGAAGCGGTGCTGCGAGTCATCGCCCGACCCTTCACCGGCGGCCCGGGCACCTGGATGCGGACCGAGCGTCGCAAGGACTTCAGCCTCGCCCCCCCGGGAGAGACGCTGCTCGACCGGCTGGCGGCGGCGCACATCCCGCGGGTGGGGGTGGGCAAGGTGGACGACCTGTTCGCGGGCCGGGGGATCACCAGCGTCCATTCGGCCACGAACGGTGAGGCATACCAGCTGATTGCGAGCAGCCTCCGGGTGATGCGGCGAGGTTTCCTGTTCGCCAACGTCCTCGAATTCGATCAGACCTGGGGACACCGTAACGACGTTCCAGGCTACCACCGCGGCCTGCTGGCCCTGGACGCGGCGGTTCCGATGCTGCTGGAGGGGGTCCGAGACCAGGACCTGGTTATAATTACGGCCGACCACGGCAATGACCCGACCACCCCCTCGACCGATCATTCGCGGGAGCGGGTGCCGGTCCTCGTGGTCGGACCACAGGTGCGCGCCCGCCCCATCGGCGTCCGTCAGACCTTTGCGGACGTCGGACAGACGCTGGCGGAGTTCTTCGGTATCGAGCCGCTGCCAGCCGGCCGGTCTTTCCTGGCGGAGATCTGGGATGGCTGATCCACTGCTCGCCGCGGCGCAGGCGGCGCGGACGCAGGCGTACTGTCCGTACTCCGGGTTCGCGGTCGGCGCGGCGCTGGAGGCGGACGATGGCCGGCTGTTCGCCGGCTGCAACGTGGAGAACGCGTCCTTCGGGGTTACGCTCTGTGCAGAGCGGGCGGCACTGGCCGCCGCAGTCGTGGCTGGTGCCAGGAAGTTCCGCCGGCTGGTGATCGTGGCGGACGCGGAGCCACCGGTAACGCC
>JBGQJV010000372.1:0-3346 GCA_041499215.1 Gemmatimonadota bacterium
TCTCCAGGAAGTCGAGCTCGGTCAGGGTCTGCCGGGCGCGCTGCAACAGCCGGTGGCGCAGCATGAGGTTCTGCTGCAACTCCGGCCGCCGGAGATCGAGGATCCGGTGCTTGAGCCGGAGCTCCTCGGCCGGCAGCTCTTCGCCTTCCTTGCGGGCGACCGGAATGGCCGGAGTCGCAGCCGGACCCACTACATCCAGGCCGGTGACCTTGATCTCCACCTCGCGGGAGGCGAGCGCACTGTCACGGGCGGACTCCGGGCGGAGCTCGACCTTCCCCTCCACCAGGATCACGGTCTCCTGTCCCAGGGCACCGGCCCGCTCGATCACCTCCCGCGGAGTCCACTTCGGGTCGAACGAGAGCTGGACCAAACCATCGCGGTCGCGCAGGTCGATGAACACCACTCCACCCAGGTCACGAACCCGATGGACCCAGCCGCCGAGTCGCACAGCGAGGCCGACGTGCTCCCGGCGCAGGCTGCCGGAGCGGTGAGTGCGGAGCGCAGTGGCGACGGTCATCTTTCCTCGGCTTCGACGAGCACCTGGTTGAACCCCTCCGGTGAGTCCGCCCGCATCAACGCCTCTCGTACGCTCTCCCGCCGGACCAGCCGCGCGATGCGGGAAAGCGCCTTCACATGCTGGCCAGCCGCGCTCTCCGGGCCGACCAGCAGGAAGAACAACCTGACGGGCGCCCCATCCAGGGCATCGAAATCCACCCCCTTGGGGGAACTGCCGCATACCAGCATCAGATCCGTGACCGTCGCCACCTTGGCGTGGGGAATGGCGATCCCATGCCCGATGCCGGTCGAGAGCACCTGCTCCCGTTCCAACACCGCGCTTAGCAGGGGTCCAGCCTCCACTCCCGCCCGTTCGGCCAGAAGCTCGGTCAGTTCCCGCAGGACGCCGGGCTTGTCCTTGGCGGCCAACGGCACCCGGATGCGGTCGGGTGTGAGAAGTTCGGTAAGCAGCAGGCCTGAATCGGACACGGTTAGAGGAATGCTAACTGCCCGGCAGGGGAGGGGCAACCATTTGAGGGATGGTGAGTTACGGGCGCCCGGATGGCGGGACGGCGGGAAGACTGCTGCAGCGGTCCGGGCTCACCCTGCAGCTGAGTTTTCCGCCGTTCCGCCTTTCCGCCCTCCCGCCGTTATTTTCCCGCATGCACCCCAGCATTCTCGACCGCACCCCCGAGGCCGCCGCCGAGGCTCTGGCGACCTGGGTGACGGCCCAGGGACTGCCAGCCTATCGGGCCCGCCAGCTGCTACCCCGGCTGTGGCAGCGGCCGGCAGGGTCGTGGCGGGAGGTCACCGAGCTGCCGGTGGCGCTTCGGGAGCAGCTCGATCGCGACTGGCCCCTGCCCCGGCTCGCCCAGGAGACGGTGCAGCAGTCCGCCGACGGCACGCGCAAGTATCTCTGGCGGCTGGGCGACGGCGAGCTGATCGAGTCGGTGCTGATCCCTTCCGGGACCCGCCGCACGCTCTGCATCTCCTCCCAGGCGGGCTGCGCCCTCGGCTGTGTCTTCTGCGCCACCGGCAGAATGGGGTTCCGCCGGAACCTGACGCCGTTCGAGATCGCCGGCCAGATCCGCGAGCTGGTCCTGGCCGATCCGACCGACAAGCCCACCAACGTAGTCTTCATGGGGATGGGCGAACCGCTGCTCAACTGGGCGGCGGTCGATACGGTACTGACCATCCTCAACCGCCCGGAAGGATTCGGCATCGGCGCGCGCCACATCACGGTGTCGACCGTGGGGATCATCCCGGGGATGGAGGCGCTGGCCGCGCGGCCGGAGCAGTTCCGGCTGGCCATTTCGCTGCACGCGGCGTCACCATCCCGCCGGCTGGACCTGATGCCGATCGAAAAGAAATACCACCTGGATGAAGTGCTCCGGGCGGCCGGCGCCTTCCGCAAGCGGATCACCTTCGAGTACGTGCTGATCGCGGGAAAGAACGACACCGACGCCGATGCCGACGACCTGGTCGTGCTGGCGCGCCGGATGGGGGCGCTGGTCAATCTGCTCCCGCTGCATCCGGGAGGGGCCCCGGGCCTCACTCCCACCCCGCCACTCGCGATCCGCGAGTTTGCCGACCGGCTCCGTTCCCGCGGGATCGAGGCTGTGGTCCGGCGGAGTCGGGGCCTCGACATCAGCGCGGCGTGCGGGCAATTGCGGGTGGAGACGGAGGGGGGACGTAGGAAGGCCGTTAGCCGTTAGCGGTTAGCGCTTAGCCTGCCGGACGCGAACGAATCCGCCCGCAAAGCGCAAGGGGATCCGACCTGCGGTGAGCAAGCTGACGGCTAATGGCTAACGGCTAACGGCTTGCCCAACGGCCCCTCACCCAAACGGAAACCTCCTCCCATAATCCCCCACATACCCATGGTGGGACCGCAGCATCCTGCCGTCCCACTCGTGCAGCAGAAACCCCGGCGGCTCGAACACGAACGTCTCGGGGCCGTCGGGCGTGAGGTCGAGCGGAATCTGGTGCGCGGTGCTGGGAGCGGTGAGGGCGACGGCGTGCGCCACCCGCCCCACGATGGTCCGGTGGACGTGACCGGCGACTACTCCGACGACCTGGGGATGCCCCGCGATCACCCGGGCCAGCTGGTCCCGATCGGCGAGCCCCAGACGGTCCATGAACCCGATTCCCACTTCAAACGGAGGATGATGCACTCCGATGAGGGTCGGTCGATCGGATCCGGCGGAGAGCTGGCGGCCCAGCCACTCGATCTGCTCCTCCCCCAGCCGTCCCTGTCCCCGCCCCGGCACCACCGAATCGAGCGCGATGAGCCTGACGGGAAAGCGATCGACCGCATAGGCCAGACAGTCGGGCGCGCGCACCTCGCCCAGCCATGCGCCCAGCTGCTCCCGGCAGCCCCTCCGGTCATCGTGGTTTCCGGGCAGCAGGAACGCCGGCAGTGTCACTCGCTCCAGCGCCGCCCGGGCCAGTTGGTACTCCGCCGCGGTACCGAGATCGACGATGTCCCCGGTGATCAGGACGAGGTCCGGCCGGGGTCGAAACCGTTCGACGGCCAGGATCGCGCGCTCGAGATACGGCAGTGTCTCCACCCGGCCGCTGAGCCGGTCGCCCGGGACTCGGACGTGTGGATCGGAGAGCTGGAGGATGCGCATGCCGCGGGGCGCCGGGGAGGAAGTTGAAGATTGAAGGGTGGAAAGGTCGAAGAGTTGAAGAGTAACGTCATCCCGAGCGAAGCGAGCAACTGTCTTGGCTTGGTGGTGGACTTAGGCATAGCGCCACCGGTGGCCATCGCGCAGCATGGCATTGAGCAGGACGAGGAGTTTGCGGGCCACGGCGGTGAGGGCCAGCTTCGCCGGTTTGCCGCGGGCGCGCA
>JBGQJV010000373.1:0-3318 GCA_041499215.1 Gemmatimonadota bacterium
ATCCGGCTGCTTCGGTAACCATTCCCCTTCAGCTCTTGAGAACCTCCAATAGAATACCCTCCCGCGCTGTCGCTGACCACCTGCCAGCGCCCGAGGTGCACGCCCCCGAACACCGGCCGCGGAAGGGCTGAGAAAGAGCCCCTACCGCCTGCGTCAATAACGTCTGGGCGGCCCTCACGGGGAAGCGACCCGGCCCGCCTCCCTGTCCTTGCGTGGACGGGCGGCCGCAACCGTCAGGCCGCCGGGCACCTGGATTTCCAGGCCTAGCGCCGCCGGCGGGCCAGCACCTCCCGCCAGGAGTGAGTGCCGGCCGGGGAGTCCCGTCCCCCGCGTACGGCCCGCCATCCTTCCAGATCCGCACCAGGGCGGAATCAGGTGAACTCCTGGAGTCACTCTCCCACAAGATCGCCGAGTTCAGGGTGAGAACCGGATGACGAGCGACGGGCTGCGCGGGCCAGCCCATTTCTTAAATCGTGAATGGATGGCCGGCCACGACACCGCCGAGCCCGGTGAGGTAGTCCGACGAGACCTGGGCGAGATCGGCCACCACCCCGTCGCGATACGTGCTCACGGCGAAAGTGTCGCTCCATCGGAGCAGGACCGTTGTTCGGCAGGTCTCCGTAGAGCGTCTCCAGTTGAACCGTTGCAACCACCGGGAGCCCGGGGTGCTTCCGATTGCGGCTGCAGTAGAGGCCCTCCGCCAGCACCAGGAACACGGGCCATCGGGGTGGGGCATTCTTGGCCAGGAACTTCGCCTCGATGGCCGTCGCTATCCTTCCAGCGGCCCTCCGGTCGCTCGCCAGTCTGAGCCGCCGCGGCACCCATCGCCCCGACCCCGAGGTCACCGACGCATGCATCACACCCACTATCTCTGGTTCCACACCAAGCAGCGGCAGGAGATCATCGACATCACCGACGAAGTGTCCGCCCAGGTGCGGGCGAGCGGAGTGCGGGAGGGGCTCGTGCTGGTGTCGGCGATGCACATCAGCGCCTCGGTCTTCGTCAACGACCACGAGTCGGGGCTGTGGCACGACATCCTGGAGTGGCTGGAGCAGACCATCGCGCCGTGGGACCCCGCGCGCTATCGCCACAACGAGACCGGCGAGGACAACGCCGCCGCCCACTTGAGAAGCCTCACCGTCGGGCACGAGGTGATCGTTCCGATCACCCAGGGAGCGCTGGACCTCGGCCCCTGGCAGCGGGTGTTCTACGGCGAGTGGGACGGGCAGCGGAAGAAACGGGTGATCATCAAGGTACTGGGCGAGGGGTAGGCGTCAGCCATCAGCCATCAGCCATCAGCCGTCAGCCGTCAGCCGTCAGCCGTCAGCCGTGCGCCTTGAGCCTCGTAGGGTCCGAAGCGCTATCGGCACAACGGAACCGGTGAGGACAGTCGAGGTATTTGAGGGACAGGACCTCGTGTCGGAGGGGCAGCCCGGCATGCTCGCCGCACTGCTCGACACCCTGGCGATCCCGGCAGTGGACCTGGTCGGGAGCGACAGCGGCGGGGCGATCGCCCAGATCTTTCGTGGCGCGCTATCCCGAGCGCGTCCGGACCCTGCTCCTGACCAATTGCGACGTGCATGAGGACAGCCCGCCCCCGCGCTCCGGCCGGTGATCGCCGCGTCGCGCGCGGGGATGTTCGTCGATGAGGTCCTCGTCCCCCAGCTCAAGGACAAGGCAATCGCGCACCTGGCGACGGGGCTCTGCGGGTGCCGCTACACCAATCCCGCGAACCTGACCCCGAGGCGATCGACTGCTACCTGTGCCGGTGGCCAGCTCGCCGCTCCGCAAGGCGCAATTCCACGGGTACTGCATCGCGCTCGACCGGAACCCGCTGCTGGCGATCGAGCTCGCGCTCAAGCGCAGCCAGGCTCCACGCCGGGTGGTCTGGGGCACCGGCGATACCATCTTCGACCCGTCAGGGCCGGACTGGCTCGACCGGACCTTCCCGCGCTCGCGTGGGGTGCGCCGGATCGAAGGGGCGAATCTGTTCTTTCCGGAGGAGATGCCGGATGTGATTGCCGAGGAGGCGCGGGGACTGTGGTTGGGGTAGTGACAGACGGAGCGGCGGTGACCGAACCTCGCAGCGACGCACGCCGCCCTGATCCGGAGCGGCGTTCCTGTGCCAGCCAGAGACCTGCAGTCCTGCGGGCCAAGCTGGGGCTGTAGCTCCTGGTGCACAGCCAGCCCCTCGGTTTGGGGGTCAAGGATCCTATCAGGTACTCAGAAGGCAAGCTCGGGAGGGTAGCCGCACAAACGGGCATCGCATCACTGGGGCCGGGGATGCCCACCGTGCTAGTCTCCCGGTAAGTGACCTCAGGAGCGCGAGTTTTTGGGTTGGCTAGGAATATCCAGGCGCGGTGTATTCAAGTAGTATACGGCGACCACATCCGGGGAGTCTGTCTCCGTAGGTGCGCCGATCCCCTGCGGGACCTGGGAGCAGCTGATTAGGCTGATCCAGTGCTCGAACTCCTCTTGGGGCACCAGCAAGGACTCGCCACGCCCACGTACCAGAACGAGACTGGCTTTCGGTCGAGTCGTCGCCATTCGACTCAGCACTTTGTTGATCGACTTCACACGCTCGTGGAGGACGGCTGTCTCCTCACTGCGCATTTCCCGCATCTCGATCACGAGTGTTCGATCCCTAAGACTAGAGGTAAAATGCATCGGTCGGACTACAGACTGCAGCCGCTGAATCGCCTCCCGTTGCGACAATCGAGACGAATCGGGCAATACCTGAAGGGTACGCACGAGGTCCACATTGGGCCCGGCTGCTGAACGCATGAGCATGAGCGTCAGCAGGGCAACGAGTTCTGAGTTCATGTCTGCCTCCTGTGTACCACCCAGATAGGAAGCGCCCTTTCTGTAGGGGGTACGCGGTGAGTCTATGCGCATTACAATGAGCGCGCGTGTCGCTGGCGTGGCGGGGTAAAGGGTAACTGTCACCTGGTAGCTCCCTGCGGCGAAGTGCGCGTTCCCCCGGTAGAAGCCGTCAATGCGGCCTTCGGCAATGGCGTGGAACATGAAGTCACTAGACTCCTCACCTGGGATCGGCTGGTGAGCCGGCTCAGCCGGTCGTAGAGGTAAAGCGTAGCCTTGCCGGTCTTATTGTCGCTCAGCCGGAGCGAGTCGCGACCGGCGCGATCGAACACCGTGCCGACCCGTCTATATGTACTCTGGAGTTGACCCGGTTTCGTGGACATCTCACTCTTTGGGGAGGAGATTGTTCCGATGCCGAAACCACGACGCAGGTATCCCCCGGAGTTCCGCCGTCAGCTGATCGAGTTGGCCCGGGCCGGCCGGTCGCCGGAATCCCTG
>JBGQJV010000374.1:0-3305 GCA_041499215.1 Gemmatimonadota bacterium
CGCACGGCCCTCGACGCCCTGCCGGCCCGCCAGCGCGAGGTGCTGCACCTGGTCTTCTATCAGGACCTCACGATTGCGGAAGCGGCGGAGGTGGCGGGGGTGGGGTTGGGAACGGCGCGAACCCACTACGCACGCGGCAAGGCCGCCTTGCGGCGTCTGCTGGAGGAGCTGCGATGAGCGAGGACATCGAGCGGGAGCTGCGCGAACGCTTCGGACGGCTGCGCGACGAGGAAGCTGGCGCGGCGCCGGAATTTGGTGGCTTGCTCCGCCGGCGGGTCAAGCAGCCGCCACACCGACCGGCTGGTCCGCGTCTGGCGGGGCTCGTGCTCGCGGCGGTGGCCCTCGCGGTCATCGCGATCGGGCTCAGCCGGATCCGTCGGCCCCGCCCCGCGTACGGAGTCGATCTTTCCTCGACCAGCTGGCACGGCCCGACCGACTTTCTCCTGGTACTGCCCGATGACGAGACCCTGCGCACGGTTCCGCGGCTGGGCGAAATGGATCTGAACTGGAGGACCCCGTGAAGCGACTCCTGTTTGCGTTCGCATTCCTGCTGTCACTCGCGCGGAGTACGCCCCTCGCTGCCCAGCAGCCCGGCGACGATCCGCTGGCGAAGCTGCTCTTCCCACCCGAGCTGGTCATGCAGCACCAGGCGGATATCGGGCTCAAGCCGGAGCAGCGTACCGCCATCACTCATGCGATCGGCGAGCTGCAGGGCAAGGTCCTGGACGTGCAGTGGCGGATGCAGGATGCCGCCAGGCAACTCGCCTCCCTCCTCGGCAAGCCGTCGGTCGACGAGACCGCCGCCCTCGCCCAGGTGGACCAGGTGCTCAATCTGGAGCGGGAGGTGAAGCGGGCTCAGCTCACCCTGCTCATCCGGATCAAGAACACCCTCACGCCCGAGCAGCAGGGGAAGCTGGAACAGTACCGGCAGAGGTGACGCGGGTGGGGGCTTGCCGCGCTCCTTTGCGTTCTAGTACGTAGGTCCACAGGTCCCATCGGTCGCCGGCCCCGGCGTACTTCCGCTCCGGGCCTCTTCGCGCCAGAGCAGTCTTCAGCGGAGATCCACCACCATGACCCGGGTACCAGCGGTCGCAACGAGGGTGGTGCCGCCTGGCAGTGGGAGCAGCCGGTCCGGGGTGAAGGGGAGGGTCACCGTCTCCAGCACGGTCTGGTCGGAGAGCCGGACCTTGAGGTAGCCGGTATCGGTGCTCAGGTAGGCGACGGTAGCGTCCAGCGAGAGTGCGGTCGCTCCGAAGCTGTAGCCCGGCGGGGTCAGCGTGAGGAGCGGCGTGAGATCGCCGAGGTACAGACGATTGCCCATCATCCAGCGACTGGCGGTTGAATCTCCGGAGAGGGTGGGGAAGTAGGCGTCATAGGCGCCGATGCGGCTTCCGAAGGTTCCATTGCTCGCGCTGTAGATCTGCGCATCTTCCGGGCAGCACGAATCGTCTATGAGCAGCAGGACCTTTCGCCCGTCCCCCGAGCGGGCCAGCGGCACATGCTCCGTGACCTGCCCGTTGATACCCACATCGCTGCGGAGCTGCTGGCTCTTGGTCGCGAGGTTGTAGGTGAGCATGGCGCCGCCGTAGCCGCTCCCGCTGAAGGTGAGCGTTACCAGCACCGTATTGTCCGCCGCTACCCGCAGATTGTCCGGCCGCTGAGAACTGCTGCCCAGCGTGAGCCGTACCGTGTCGACCTGCCCGCTCACCAGGTTCACCGTCGAGAAGAACACGCTCTGACCCAGCGCCACCAGCAGCGAATCGCCGCCGTGGCTGAGATCGAGCCCGGCGCCGGGGGAGATCAGGGTGATCGGCGGTTCCAGTTGGGCGCTCGTAAGCGAGAGCACCGCTACCTCGGAGCGATTGGCCTCGCTCAGATACACCCGATTCCGCTTGGCGTCGTAGGCCAGGTCTCGCACCGCCGCCGGAAGAGTGAAGATCTTGGTCGGGCGGGAAGCGCCTGCCTTCACGACGATGCTGCCGACCTGCAGTTCCGTCAGGTGTCCGGCGGCGTCCCGCGCGAACACCGACACCGGTTGGCTCCCGATCCACCCGGCCACCGTCACTCGGCGGAAGGACGCCGTGCCGTGGGTGCCCGATGCCGCAATGGAATCCCTGGCCAGGTACGGCGAGTACCCCACCCGCCATCCCAGCCAGGCCAGGGCGTGATCATCGTCCGCCTGCGCCGCGATGACGAGGGTATCGCCCAGGACCAGCGTGTCGACGCTACCAGGCGGCGACAACGAGCCATTCACGGTCGGTGGTGAGGTGTCACCGCCGCCTCCGCCGCCACCCCCACGCCGCACCCGCCAGGTGCCGGTGAGATGCAGCGTGGTGCCTTGCGACGAGAGAGTGCAGGTCACCGTGCCAGCGGCACTGTCCGGGGCAGCTCCGTACACCGTGCCGGTGTAGGGACAGGGATCGATGCTGAAGCTGATCCTGGATCCGGAGAGCGTGCCCTGCGTGATTGCGAAGGAATCGGCGAAGGGGACGGTGCCGCCGGGCCCGATGCACTGGCCTTCCTGCAAACCGACGGCGGTGAACCGGGGTCCGTTCTGGGTGATCTGGATTCCGCCGGAATCGGCGCAGAAAAGGCCGAACGCCGCGTCACCGACGCTCTCGGTGTAGAGCCAGTCGCCGGTCACGTCGTAGCTGGTGGGTCCGAGGGAATCCCCCGAGTCCCCGCCGCAGCGGGCCAGGAGCACGATCAGGCTGGCAGTCGCCAGAACCCGTTTCCAGGCAATCCGCAAGGCCGTGCACCAGGCGCCTGGCGCCGCCTGATCCAGATAGCGCGGGGGCGCCGGGACGGGGGCATCCATCCACTGCCTTGGATTGTGCATGGGCCTGTCTGGCACGGCTTGTAAGGCACATGTACCGCCTGGTACTGGAGGTGTCAAGGAAGGGGGCGGGCACGGCGACCCACCGCGCCGGAGCCCGTGCGGGCGTGCGAGGTCCCCGCTCGGGTTGGCGGCTTGCCGCGCCTCCTTGCGTTCTAGTACGTAGGTCCACAGGTCCCATCGGTCGCCGGCGCCGGCGTACTGGCTGCCATCGACCGGCGCCCATAGTCGCGCCTGTCCTGCTCATGCGCCAGATTGATTGCTCCCATCCGGCCGGTAGCGGCTTCGTCCGCCTGCCGGGGTGGGGAAGGCCCTCCAGGCAAGGGACCAGCAGCATTCCCAGCGGGCCAGCCTTCGCTCAGGCGGGAGGATTCCATGAAGCAATTCGGCCGTTACCCGATCTACGTCAATCATCCGGGGCGCTGGGAGGAGGTGCGCCAGCGCCAGCTCGACTACTTCAAGTCACAGC
>JBGQJV010000375.1:0-3298 GCA_041499215.1 Gemmatimonadota bacterium
CCGGTAGCGGCGAATCCCGGGTGTTCGGAACCGATGGCTCTCATCGATCAGCGCCAGCCGGGCGCGGGAGTCGGGCAATCGGCCCCGGCTGAGGGCCTCGTGGCTGTGCAGCAGGATGGGGATGCCAAGGGCGGCCGCGGTGCGCTGCCATTGCGCCTTGAGGCTCGCCGGGACGATCGCGACGGCCGTTCCTTCCGCTGCGACCGTGGCCGCCACCGCGAGGGCGATGTAGGTCTTCCCGCTGCCGACCGGATCGGCCAGCAACGCGGTCCGGTACCGCTCGATGGCGGCGACGGCCCGGCGGAACGGGGCGACCTGATCCGGCCGGAGCCAGGCAGGCGCCACGCAATTCGCTTCGGGCGGCGCCAGGCTCCGGGCCAGCGCCTGTGCGACCTGGTCGGGTGGAGCCGCGGCACCGAGGTGCAGCAGAGCCGAGAGCGGGTCAGGCAGGTCGACCAGCGCCTCTGCCACGATGGTCGGAACCGGTTCCCGGGGCGGCGGCCAGAATCGCGCGGCTCTGCCTCGGAAGGGCCAGGTGTTCGGCGGCGACAGCATCGAGTTCCTCCTGCACCGGCTCACCGAGGGCGCCGCGCTCGGCGAGCCGTGGGAGTCGTGGATCGTCCAGCACGGTGGCGGGGAGCGGGAGATCGGAGACGATCCGGGCGTTGTACCGGGCAAAGCCGCTGGCGGCGGCGTCGGCGACCGCGCGAGCGGTGGCCCGGAGCCAGGTGGTATTGAGCCAGGCGGCGAGTGCATGCGCGATCTCGCGGCCGGGGACGGGCAGCACGTAGCAGCTGTTGAGTGGCACCATTCCGCTGGCGGCCGGACCGGTGAGCGCGACCGCGGAGAGCCGCCGCGCGAGATCGGGCCACACCACCCGATGCGGCGCGACCGCCGGCCGAACCCGGAAGAGGGTCCACACCGGGCCGCCCTGGTAATCCACCCGAGCGCGGAGCAGGGCCTCGTGGCTCCGCACATACGCCGCGGCCCTGGGAGGGAGACGGGCAAAGGGCTCCCCCCGCTCGTCGTGCGGGAAGAACAGCCGCACCGCACCGCGAGTGGTGAACGCGGCCGCGTCGCGGCCGCGCAGGCCGGTGCGCAGGACCGCGGGCTCGAGGTCTGATGGAGGCTCGAGATAGAGCGCGTTGGCACCGGTCTTCACACCGAGCTGCGGGGTAAACCGCTCTCCCAGGCGGGGACACCGGGCACGCAGCTCGGCAACGACTTCGAGCAGGGCGGGGGAGGCCAGTACCCATGGTCCTCCACCCAGCAGCCGCTCCTGGGGTATCCGTTCCCCACTCCGCGGTTCGAGCGAGAGGCCAACGGTGTGGCTCTGGCGAGGGCTGGCCTTGGCCGCGACCAGCAGAGCGGGGTAGGTCGTCGCCGCGAACGCCGCCGCCGGATCGTTGCTCAGATCGGCGATGATCAGCAGGGTGTTTCGCGCCGCCAGCTCGGCGCGGAGCCTGGCACCGTACGCGGCCGTGGCGACCTTGGCGGGGACCAGCATGACCAGCACGCCACCCGGCGCCAGCAGCTCCAGGCCGCGCTCGACGAACGCCACTGCCAGATCGGGTTGGTGGGCAAAGCCGCGACCCGTACCCCGCCACCAGCGGTAGCGCCGGGCGAGCTGGGTCCGTTCCCGTTGGGGCAGCTCCTCTGCCCGGATCCATGGCGGATTGCCCACCACCATGTCGAAACCGCCGCGCGCGCTTACATCACCGAAGTGGCACTCGTACCGGAACCAGGGGACACTCCCCTCGCGGCGGAGGCGGCGCTCGAGCCCGCGGATCTCCCGCTGTCTTGCGCGGAGCTGACGGAGCCGGTGCCTCAGCGGGGCATCGAGTCCGCGGCGGTCGCCGAACAGGGTCCGGCTGCGGGCACTCTGCAGCAGCTCGGCCAGCTCCCGCTCGGTGACGGCGGCGGCGCGGGCCAGGCTTTCCATCAGTACCCGCACTTCCCCCTGGCGCAGCCGGCGGGCGCACTCCCGTTTCTCCCGGCCGGAGGCGGTCACGAACGCCTGGCGCAACCCGGCCAGCTCCGGCCCCTCCCGCAAAGGCCGGCTGTCGAGTCCGGCGAGGAACCACGCTGGATCCAGCAGACTGTCTCCCTGGCGCACCACGCCGTCGAGATTGGGAAGCGGGGCGACCAGCTCCGGCTCGGACGTCTCTTCCCGGGCGATCACCGCGAGCCACAGTCTGAGCTCCGCCAGCCGCACGGCCATCGGGTTCCGGTCGACCCCGAAGAGATTGTCCTGCAGGATCCTCCGTCTCAGCGCCGCCGGAGGCAGCTCACCCAGACGCAGCTCAGCGAGCCGGTCCAGCAGACCCAGCAGAAACGCCCCGGACCCGACGGCGGGATCGAGGACCGTGATGCTGGCGAGGAAGCGGGTGACGGCTGGTTCGCGCCGCTCCAGGCGGCGAGCGGCCTCTTCCTGGGGACAGTTCAGGCGCTGGCCCAGCCAGGCGACCAGACCGGAGTCGACCAGACGGGCGACCAGCCTGGCCGGGGTGTAGAATGCGCCGCTTGCGCGGCGCTCGTCCGGGGCCATCAATCCCTCGAAGACCCGGCCGAGCATATCGGGGGCGATCTGCCCCGGTTCGCTCCCTTCGTGAACCGTGAAGCGGAACCGCTCGAACACCTGGTCGAAGCTGTCGCGCCAGGAGTGGTCGGGCACTTCCCCTGTCCAGGCCCGTTCCAGCGGATGGGGCTCGAACAGGCCGCCGTTGAGAAATGGGATCCGGCCGAAACAACGGGCTCGCCCGCGGCTGTGGCGCTCCCGGTTCAGGGTTCCGAAGAACAGGGGCCGGAACAGGTCGCGGTGCAGCCGGCGCCGCCGGGCGAGGCCATCGTCCAGGGCGGCGCGCAGAAAGTCCGGCCGGCCATCAAGCCAGCCCTTGGCCTGGACGAAATAGAGGAAGAGCACCCGGGTGAGCTGGACCAGTGCGAGGGCCCGGCGGTCCTCCCCGGTCAGCGGGCCGGGAAGGGAGTCGGCCATGTTCTCGAGCGCGGCGCGGAATGCCGCGAAGAACCGCCGGCCGGCATCCTCCCCTGTGAGGACTTCGACCGCCCGGAGCGCATAGCGAATGCCGCTCTCGTTCCCGGCCAGGATGAGGCGGTGGAGTCGCTCGAGCTGGCCGGGAGCCGGAGCGGGTAGCGGCAACGTCAGCAGCCCGCACTGCTCCATGGTGATGGCGATGGTCAGCGTGCGGGCCTTCGGGTCGAGGGCGAGCACGCCCGCGGTCCGCCCCCGGGAGGACAGGGTGCCGCTCAACCGCCGGCCGAGGAGCTCCGCGCCGTC
>JBGQJV010000376.1:0-3296 GCA_041499215.1 Gemmatimonadota bacterium
GATGTGGGAGTCGCCGGTGGCGGTGTCACGCAGGTCGCCGCTCTGGCGCCAGTTGCCGTTCAGGCTGAGCCGGTCCGGCCCGGTGTTGTCATTGCTGGAACAGGCGACAACGGCCAGCAGCGCGGGTAGCACCAGGCGACGCAACATGGGGATTCCGGGGTTGTGGGAGTGACACCGAAGTTCGCGTTGGGGGTGGGACTCGTCAAGGGAAATCGGGGTCCGCGAAGGCTCTCGGTTATCCCCTCCCTGGCCCCGGTAGAGACCGGCTAAGTCGTTCACACCCTTGCATTTCGTGCCGATAATGAGGTGGGTGCGGAGAATTGCGCTCTAAGACTTGGAGGGCGTTTGCCCAAGACATTGCAGGAATAGGAGTTATCAAGTGGCATCCGGCTTGCAAGTTTTGCTCCAACCTATGGAAACAGGTCCCTGCCCCCCAATGCTGCGAAATCAACGGCGTCACTCGAGGTCGGGCGCGTCCGGGTTTACCATCGTCGAGATGCTCGCCGTGACCATGGTGATTGCCATCCTGGTGGGGTTGGGACTTCCGAAGCTGAAGGCGGTGGTCCAGAAGGCGAAGATCGCCCGCGCTATTGGCGAGATCAGCGCGATTCAGTGGGACCTGATGGCCATCGAGTCCCAGAACCAGCCGCTGCCGGCCACCCTGGCCGGGGTCGGCCGGGCGGGGATGCGGGATCCCTGGGGCCGTCCCTACGAATACTTCCCGTTTCCGGTCAGCGCGCACGGCGCGCCCAATCCCCCAGGCACCCGGCGCGACCGTTTCCTAGTGCCGGTGAACTCCACATTCGACCTTTACAGCGTCGGACCCGACGGACAGACGGCATTGCCCTTCACCGCAGCCGCGAGCCACGACGACATCGTTCGGGCCAACGACGGCGGTTTCATCGGGCTGGCCTCCCAGTTCTAGCCGGCATGCGCCCCTCTCCGTTTCTCCGGACCAAGGTAGCCCGCCGCATCCTCGTTCTATTCCTCCTCTGCGCCGTCCTCCCGCTGACGTTGCTCGCGGGACTCGGCTATCGCCGCCTCGCGAGCGACCTGCAGGACTCCATGCGCGCGCACCTGCGGGAACAGAGCAAGGCCTCCGGCATGATGCTTCTTGACCGCCTCGGATCCCTGGCCGCGCTGCTCGAGACCATGGCCGCTCAGCTGGAGCCAGGTCGGCCGCTTCGGCCGGCCGCCCTTGCCTCGACCGCCGCGATTTCCGGCCCACGTTTCCGCGCGCTCGGGGTGGTGCGCCCGGATGGCCGAGTGGACAACATCATCGGCGATCTGCCCGAGCTCCCATCGCTGCTCCCGGAACAGGAGCCTCACCTGCGCGGCGGCGGGGTTGCGCTGGTGACGGGACCGGGGCTTCACGGCGTGCGGGTATTCCTCGTGCGGGCCGTGGACGCGATGCCCGGGAGCCGTCTCTGGGGGCTCGTCGAGCGAGCCTCCGTCTACGGTACCGACCCAAGCACCGGCGTGGCGCCCGCTGGCGCGCTGCCCTGCCTGACCACCGAGCGCGGCGAGACCCTTGCCTGCCTGGCTCCAGAGACGCTGCCGTCCCTGCGTGGCTCCGGCGGGGAAGCGTTTCAGTGGCACCGAGGCACCGACGGATACCTCGCCGCCCAATGGACTCTCTTCCTGCGGCGGGGCTACGCCGCTCCTTCCTGGATTATCAGCTTAAGCGAAGCGGAATCGGTGGTGTCCGCTCCGCTGGCGTCCATGCGACAGGCCTTTCTGCTCGGCCTGGCGCTGGCCCTGGCCGGAGTCTTCGCTCTTGCCCACATCCAGCTTCGGCGCAGCATGCAACCGCTCGAAGCGCTGGAGGCAGGAACCCTGCGCGTCGCCGCCGGCCGATTCGACGAGCCGGTCCTGGTGCAGAGTGGCGACGAGTTCCAGGCCCTGGCGGCCTCGTTCAACCACATGGCCGGCGAGCTAGCGCATCAGTTTCACTACCAGACCGCCCTGACGCGAGTACACGAGGCCGCGCTGGCGGCAGCCGGCCCCGAGGCTGTGCTACGGGCGCTGCTGGCGGGCCAGCCAGGACTGCTTCCGGGAGATTCGGTGACCGTTGCCCTGGCACGCCCGGATGAGCCGGACCGGTGGACCGTCGTCCGCGGTCGCGCTGGCGGGATCGACCTCGCACCCCTGGAGGCTCGTCCGGCCCCGGCCGAACTCCAGCAGCTGGGCCGTCGGGTGGATGGGTTCATGCTCGCGCGCGGCGAGCGGGCCCCCAGCTATGTCGGTGTCGGAGAAGACCGCAACCTGCTGGAGGAGGCGCTGGTGCTGCCGCTGCGGTGGAAGGGCGCCCTGACGGGTGTCATCGTGCTGGCCGGGTCCCCGGAGCAGTTCCAGAAGCCGGGCCAGCTGGCCAAGGCCCGCCAGGCAGCCGACGAAGTCGCGCTGGCGATCTCGAACGCTCAGTTGGTCGGACAACTCGATGCCATGAACTGGGGCGCCCTCACCGCCCTCGCCCGCACGATTGACGCTGTCTCGCCATGGACCGCTGGTCACTCCGAGCGCGTGACTCTCGGTGCCCTGGAAATCGGCCGCCGTTTGGGATTCACCGAGGAGCAGATCGACCTGCTGCATCGGGGTGGTCTGTTGCATGACATCGGTAAGGTCGGGGTGCCGGTCGGGATTCTCGACAAACCCGCCAAGCTTACTGACGAGGAGTATGCCCAGATCAAGCGCCACCCCACGATCGGGGCAAGGATCCTCGCCCCGATCGCGGCGTTCCGCCGTGCCCTGCCGCTGGTGCTGCACCACCACGAGCTGCTGGACGGGTCGGGCTACCCGCACGGACTGTCGGGCGAGCAGATTCCTATCTCTGTGCGGGTGCTGACCGTGGCGGACGTGTTCGACGCGCTGGTCTCCGATCGGCCCTACCGGCCGGCGTGGCCGGTCGAAAAGGCGGTGGCCTACCTGCGCGAGAACGTGAGCACCAAGTTCGACGCCACGGCGGTCGAAGCCCTCGTCAGCGCGCTGGAAACCGGCTGGCGTCCCATCGCGGCCTCTCCGCAGGCCTTGCTCACCGACGGTCCCAGCCGGTTCAGTCTGTGGCCTTCGCTGGAGACCGAGACCGCACCGGATGCAGCCGTGGCTGCGCCGGCCGTCTGAATCGCTTCGACCTATCCCCTCCGTCAGTTCCATCGGTCACAACCGGATCGGCCGCCGCCGGACCCGCTTTCCTGTCGCCTGAAACACCGCGTTGGCCACCGCCGGAGCGATCGGCTGTGTTCCCGGCTCGCCCACCCCACCAGGTGCCTCGCTGCTGGGCACGATGTGCACCTCGA
>JBGQJV010000377.1:0-3284 GCA_041499215.1 Gemmatimonadota bacterium
CCGTCGTAACCGTTGGCAAAGAAGTCCACCGTCCGGTCCCCGAAGTTGTACGCCCGCCCCTGGCTCGGCTCCCAGCCGTAGACCTCGCCCACCATGTAGAACGGGAGGCTGTCCAGGACCTCGCCCGGATGAGCCCGTTTCCAGTCCGCGAATGCCCGCTGTGCTTCCCGCTTGAGCTCCGCGCTGACCGCCGGTCCGAAGTGCTTGGCGGTGTCGATCCGGTAGCCGTCGAACCCGAACTCCCGCACCCAGTCGGTGAGCCACTTGATGACGTAGTAGCGAGGCGCGCGGGGGTAACCGGTACGCTGGAAGAAGCTGTCGAGCGCGGCCACCTCCCGATCCCGGCGGTGCTCCTGCTGCCACTTTTCGAGCAGCGCCGCCGGCAGCGCAACCGGCTCGTCCCGCTCCGTGCGGACGTCCGGAAGGGTGGCCACCAGGTTGCAGTCCACCGTGCTGGCGTAGTCCCGGTAGGCGCAGTTGGGTCCGGCGCGAACCCAATCGTCAGGCCACGCCGGGTCCTGCGGGGTTGCCGGCCCGGTGTGGTTGATGACCGCGTCCATGAGGACGCGTATCCCGTGCCGGTGGGCCGCGTCCACCATCGCGCGCAAGTCGGCCTTCGTCCCCAGCGCCGGATCCACCGCCGTCCAGTCACGGGTCCAGTAGCCGTGGTATCCGTAGGTCTTGCCCGTTCCCTCGTCCACGCCCGCGTGGATCTGCTCCACGAAGGGGGTCAGCCAGATGGCGTCCACCCCCAGGCTGTCGAAGTAGCCCTCATCGATCCGGCGGCGCACACCCGCCAGATCCCCGCCCTCGAAGTTGCGCAGCAGCGCTCCGTCGTGTGCCCGGCCCAGCGCGCGATCGTTGGCGGAATCGCCGTCCAGGAAGCGATCGGTGAGAAGGAAGTAGACCGTGGCCCCATTCCAGAACGCCGCGCCCGGGGCCGCAATCGTGGTGTTCCCGGGCGCCACGGAGTCGGCCCGGGGAGCCGGGTGACACCCCCCGGCCAGGACGGCGCCAAGGGCAATTACTCCGAGCGCGGGAACCCTGGGTGCCATGTGCCGGCCTCCTTGTCGTCCCGGTCCTCCACCCGGAGAGTGAGTGCCGCGGCGAGGAGGAGCGAGCCGCCGCCGATGGCGAGCGCGTAGATGGCCTGCCCGCCGAAGAAGCGTCCCACGAAGAAGCCGAGCAGGGCCGCCGCGACAATCTGGGGGATCACGATGAAGAAGTTGAAGACGCCCATGTAGTACCCCATCTTCGACGGCGGCAGCGACCCGGTGAGGATGGCGTAGGGCATGGCGAGGATGCTCGCCCAGGCGATCCCGACCCCCACCATCGAGCCCAGCAGAAACCGGGGGTCCTTGAGAACGAGAATGGAAAGCAGCCCGAGGGCGCCGCAGGCCAGACAGATCGCGTGGGCGGTCTTGCGGCTGGTCCGCCGTGCCAGCATCGGGATGGCGAAAGCCACGACGGCGGCGACGCCGTTGTAGGTGCCGAAGCCGACCCCGACCCAGTTGGCCCCTTCGTTGTAGAGCGACGAGGTGGTATCCGTGGTGCCATAGAGATGGCTGGTGACCGCCGGGGTCGTGTAGATCCACATGGCGAACAGGGCGAACCACGAGAAGAACTGGACCAGCGCCAGCTGCTTCATGGTGTGCGGCATGTCCTGGAAGTCGTTCAGCACGGTGACGAACGCGTTGTCGTACCGGCCGCCCCGCTGCAGCAGCCCGCTCACGACGAGGAGCAGGCCGACCACGGCTACGCCGGCCGACAGGATCATGACCTGGTAGATCGCGGCTCGTGCCAGCCAGGCGCTCAGCAGCACCCCGACGGCGAGGAGGATCCACCCGAGCCGGATCTGCCGTCCGCCGTTCAGCGCGAACTCCTCTCTCGTCCGCCGCTCCAGGACGGCGCGCTCCCGCGCCTGGTTCTCCGCGAACGCCTCCATTTCCCGGGGCGAGTACTCCTTCGACCGGAGCACCGTCCACAACACCGCCAGGAAGAACACCGCGGCGCCGAAGTAGAACGAGAGCCGCACCGAGTCGGGGATCATTCCGGCGGGGGCCTCGTTGCTCACTCCAAACTGTTTCGTCAGGAGCCAGGGCAGCAGGGAGGCCGAGACCGCGCCGGTGCCGATGAGGAAGCTCTGCATCGCGAAACCGGTGGTCCGCTGCTCCGAGGGGAGGTTGTCGCCCACGAAGGCGCGGAACGGCTCCATCGAGATGTTGATGGAGGCGTCCATGACCCAGAGCATTCCTGCCGCCACCCACAGGGCCGGCGAGTTCGGCATGACCAGCAGGGCCAGCGAGGCGAGGATCGCTCCGGTCAGGAAGTAGGGTCGCCGCCGGCCCAGACGGTTCCAGGTGCGGTCGCTCAGGTAGCCGATGATCGGCTGGACCACGAGGCCGGTGACCGGGGCGGCAATCCACAGGATGGGGATGTCTTCCACCTTGGCGCCCAGCGTCTCGAAGATCCGGCTCACATTCGCGTTCTGCAGCGCGAATCCGATCTGGATGCCCAGGAAGCCGAAACTCATGTTCCAGATTTCCCAGAACGAGAGGCGCGGCTTGGGCCGGACGGCGAGGGCCGCAGGTGCGGCGGCAGCGTGTGATCCCATGGGGTACCAGGACCTCAGGGTTGGAGTCGCGGCGCGGCGATCACAAACAGCGCACCGCAAAGGCGCGAAGACCGCTAAGAGTGCAGCATACCACTTCGCTCCCTTAGCGTCCTCGCGGTGAAATCGCTATTGCCTCCGGGCGCGATGGAGGCGGCGGAGGAACCCGTCCACCTCGGGGTCGGCAAAGACCTCGTCGAGCAGCCGCCGCATTGGGCGCTGCCAGTTGGGGCGGACGGACGACGGAGTGCCGGGGAGGTTCACCGCCACCTCCTCCAGCCACAGGTCCTCGAGCCAGGGCACCACGAGCGGACTCTCCGACCGGCCGAGCCACTCCAGCAGCGCCAGCAGGAAGGCGCGGGGATCCTCCAGAGTAGAGCCCAGGTGCTCCGCCAGCCACTGTGTGGCCCGAGCCCGTTCCTCCCGGACCGCCGGGACCGCTGGCCCGGCCAGGAGGCCATAGCGCACCCGGTCGGCAATGTCGTTTCCCTTGAGCCACCCCGCGAAGGTCGGTGTGTCGTGGGTGCCCACGAGGGCCATGTCCGCGGCGGTGGGCGGGGCGACGTCGGGGCCCGCGGAGGCCTGGAACATCGCCAGGTACATGCCCCAGATCCGGTGCCGCGGCAGCGCCTCGAAGATCTCCTTGGGAACGGTGCCCAGATTCTCCCCTACC
>JBGQJV010000378.1:0-3282 GCA_041499215.1 Gemmatimonadota bacterium
CGCGTCTCGGTGGCCTTGATCCGGTTCCCCGGGTCGGGGTGGGTGGCCTGCCACTCGGGGAGGCGCCCGCCGCCACTGAGCTTTTCCTGCTGATCGAGCATCTGGAAGACGCTGACCATCTCACGGACGTCATAGCCATCGGCCAGGGCGTAGCGGAAGCCCAGCTGATCGGCCTGAGACTCGTCATTCCGGCTGAACTTCAGGAACAGAAGGCCCAGGCCGGCGCCCGCCACGTCGCTGTACTTGCGGATGCCCGAGGAGAGGATCGACCCGAGGCCCAGACCGAGCTGGGCCACCTCCGAGCGGCTGATCTGCTGGACGCTGTGCCGCGCGGCCACGTGACCGCTTTCGTGGCCCAGGACGCTCGCCAGCTCGGCCTCGCTGGTGAGGTGGGTCAGCAGGCCGCGGGTGACGAAGATGAACCCGCCGGGAAGCGCGAAGGCATTCACCGTCGGGTCGTCCACGACCTGATACGACCACGGCAGTTTGGGCCGTTCGGTCCTGGCCGCGAGGGTGAGCCCGACGCGGCTCACATAGGCCTGCACGGCGGCGTCGTTATAGAGGCCGATGGTCTGGGCCACCTCGGCTGCGCCCTGCTTCCCCATCTCGATTTCCTGGGATTCCGACACCAGGGCCAGCTCGCTCTTGCCGCTGACGGGATTGGTGGCGCAGGCGCTGAGCAGGATCCCCGCGAGGGCGGTGGCGCTTCGGAGGGTCTGACGGACGGTCCTCATGGTGTTGCTCCTCTGGTGAACCGGCGGGTGCCATTGGCCTTGGATAGCCGGCCGGACCCGCCGTCAGACGTCAGGCCCGCCGCCGCGTTCCGGACACGATGATGGCGACACCGGCCACGATGGCCGCAGCACCGGCCCAGGGTGGGATCGACTGCTGCTCATCGGCCGTGACTTTCAGATCGCCGACCTTCAGGACATCCCGCCGGGAGGTGAAGTTCGCGCCGCGCAGCAGCACAAAGGCGCCGATGCCGATGAGCAGGCAACCAATGAGGATGGGTACACGCATGGCATTCTCCGTTGAAGACACTGGGTCGCGGTCCACACGGCCGCTTCGCCGCTTTACGCCGTTCGCGACGGCCGCACCGCGCGCAGGATGAGTAGCAGCACCACCGCGCCGACAAAGGCCACGAAGATGACCCCGGCGATGCCGTCGAACGGTGTCGCGATCTTCAGCTGGCGGAACAGCCACCCGCCCAGCACGGCTCCGATGACCCCGACGACGATGTCGCCCAGGATGCCGTAGCCCACCCCGCCGATGGCGACCTTCGCGAGCAGGCCGGCGACGAGTCCAACGATGAGCCAGGTGATGAGGTCCATGGGAATCTCCAGTTGGTGAGTCTTCCGGGGTCCGCCCGCGCGGTTACGGGCCGTCGATAAGGTGCCCGGTTCCCGTCGGCCGGAGCGCTCCTGCTCGAGCCGCGCCCCCGCGGTTCACGGCCGGCGCCGGGTGCCGATCACAACGAGCGCCAGGCCCGCTACCACGGCGGAACCACCGAGCATCCACTGCAGCTGCTCTGGCGTGATCCTGACGTCGGGCAGGGTCAGCACCTCGCGCCAGGCGCTGAAGCTGGTCCCCCGAAGCAGCAGGAAGGCGCCGAGCCCCAGGATCACCAGACCGGCCAGGATCGGCTGACGGAGGAACTCCCGCTTGTAGGCCCGCAGATGCTCGACCGACCATCCCGGCACTTTGCCGTCGATGATCTTCCGGCCCAGACCCGAGCACCGGGTGTCTGCCTCGCGTTCGGTCAGATAACGTTCGTCCAGGCTGAACGGCATCCTCCCGCCATGGCGGCGGATCTCGAGGTCCACGGTCCAGCGCCCGGAATCGGAGAGCCGGTACGGTCGCGCGAGGATGTTGAAGCCTTTGTACTTGATCGTTGTCATGCTCCGCCCCCAGGTGCAGATTCGGGCGCCGCAGGACGCCCGTTGGCATTCGGCCGAGTCTCAGCTCACCCGCGCCGTCGACGGTTCCAGCCGGCCCAGCCGCTGGGTGGCGGTGTGCAACTCCGCTTCGGCGGTGTCCGCGGTGCGGATGGCCCGACGCAACAGCTCGCAGGCCTCGCGTACCTGCTGCTGCGCCCACCGGAGCTGGAGCCGGCACTGCGCGACCGTGGCGATGGTCCGCTCCTGCTCGGCGACCGGGATCCGTCGGTCATCCTTCCGCCTCCCGCCAGGGACCGGTTCACCGCGAGGCGACCGTCAACGGCCCGGTGAGCGTTATGACCACCGGCGTTCCCGCACTCACCACCACGTCCCGGCTCGCGGTCTCGATCGCGACCACGGTGCCTCCGGCCGCCCCTACGGCGCCGCCGATGATGGCACCCTTGGTGTTCCCGCCGATGACCCGGCCGGCGACCACGCCGATGGCGGTCCCGACCGCCACCTTCTCCACTTCGCCGGCGGTGACGCCCCGCCCCTTGAGGGCGTGGTACATCGAGGTGACCTCGGCCGAAATCGGGTACTTCCTGCCACGGACCGTCACCCCGGTCACCTCGAGCGTGAGCGTGCCATCGGACTGGCCCTTGTTCCTGGCCGGGGTGATGTCGGTCACGGTCAGCTCCACGGTGGATCCGGCGGGGAGCACCACCCGCCCGGCCCGGTCTTTCTTGTCCGCGTCTACCCTGGCGGTCAGCGTCTCGCCCGGGGTGGTGCTCCGGGACGTGATGGTTCGGCCGGTGGTCGCGTCGATGATGGCTCCGGTGGCCAGGGTGCGGGTCGCCGGGCTGCTGTTCACCGGACGGTCGTTGGGCGCGCCCGGGGAGCTGACGGGCACCAGGGCCAGATTGCGTCCACCGGTGTCGTCACCGGGTACCTGCGCGCTCCTGCCGCAGGCCAGGAGTCCCAGCAGGGCCAGCCCCGCGAGCATCGTTCGAGTCATCTTGTTCTCCGGTTCCATGGTCACCGCGCTCGGGCCGGGAAGGCTCCGCGCGGGTGCCCGCAGGGGACGCTAGTTCACGGCCAGCAGCACCACGATGACCACGATCAGGATCAGTGCCAGGGTCGAGAGGACGATGGTGTGGCTTCCCCCGCTGGACATGGCGGCGGAGTTCTCCGACCGGTCCCGCTTCGGCAAGCTGGTCTGATAGCGCTCGAGTGGCGGGGTGATCCGGGGTCCCGCGTCAGGCGCCACCGCTGGGGTCGCGGTCGCTCCGACCGGGTCGGCAGGTGTGGCGCTGGCCGGGGCCGCGCTGGCCTGCGGCACGGCCTGGAGCGCCGTGGCGTCCTGGGCCCGTAGCCGGGTTGCACTGGCGCCCGCAACCGCGATCAC
>JBGQJV010000379.1:0-3248 GCA_041499215.1 Gemmatimonadota bacterium
ACCACCGCTTCGCGCTCCGACTTCCCCGAGTGCCACTCGCGAATCTGGGCCAGCCGCACGATTGCGGAACGGTGGATGCGGGCGAACTCCGCCGGATCGAGCCGCGCCTCCAGCGCGGATAGTGACTCCCGCACCCGATAGTGCCGCTTGCCGGCGTGAATACCGGCGTGATCGTCCTCGGCCTCGATCCAGTCGATCTCTCCGGCGTCGATCAGCAGCTCGCCGGTCTCGGTGGGGACGGCGATCTGGGTGCCGACTCCACCCTTGCGGGCCGACCCCAGAGTGCGCTCCGGACGGGCGGCGTCGGCCTGGAGCAGCGCCGACAGCCGGCTCGCCAGCGCCACCGCGTCGTTCACCCGCATCCGTTCCCGGACTCTGGCGATGGTGGACCGGAAGCGTGTCTCGGAGAGCGGCTTTACCAGGTAGTCGAGCGCCTGCGCCTCGAATGCCCGGACGGCAAACTCGTCATGCGCGGTCACGAAGACGGTCATCGGCATCCGCTCGGCGCCATGGACCCGGATCACGCCGAACCCGTCGAGTCCCGGCATCTGGATGTCGAGGAAGACCAGGTCCGGGGCGAGGGTCGCCAGCCCGCGTAGCGCCTCCCGCCCGTCACGGCACTCGCCCACGACCACGATATCCGGATAGGGGCCGAGCAGCTGGCGAATCCCCCGCCTGGCGAGCGGCTCGTCATCCACGACCAGGGCACGGATCTCAGCCACGTTCGGCCTCCTGCACGTGATACAGCAGCCGGACCGTTGCCGCCGCGCCGCCCTCGGGTGTGCGGGTCAGCTCCAGCCGGGCTCGCCCGCCATACAGGGTCGCCAAACGCTCGCGGGTGTTGCCGAGTCCCACGCCTTCGTTCGGCTCGGCGGTGGTACCGTCTGGGCCGGGCCCATCGTCGACCACCGACAGCACCAGCTCATCTCCCTCTCGCCGGGCCTCGATCCGGAGCAGCGTCGCCGTCACCCGCTTGGCCAGGCCGTGGCGCAGCGCGTTCTCCACCAGCGGCTGGAGCAGGAATTCCGGGACGAGGGCCGACAGGAGGCTCGGGTCGACGTCGAACACCGGCCGCAGGCGATCAGAGAAGCGAATCTCCTCGATGCCCAGGAACTGCCGCACGAAGTCCAGCTCATCCGCCAGCGTCACCTCGCGGGGGCGGTCCGACCGCATGACCCGGCGCAGCATCTCGCTCAACTGTTCCAGGATCCGGAGTGCGGTAGCAGTGTCTCGGTCGCGGACGACCACGGAGATGGCGTTGAGGCTGTTGAACAGGAAATGCGGTTGCATCTGCATGCGCAGCGCGCCCAACCGGGCCTCGGCCAGTTGAGCCGAGAGCCGAGCCGCCTGGGTTTCCCGCTCGCGGGCCTCGAGGAAGTAGGCCGTCGCGTGCTGCACCCCGAGCACCGCGAAGTAGACCGCCACGCCGAACGGAAGCGAGATGAAGAACCAGCTCACCGCCCCCTTGAGATTCGGCGGATCCGAATCCGGCAGGACGGCGGACCGGAGCAGTACTCCGGCTCCGGCCCACGCGGCGCAGAGCAGAATCGCGGCGCAGAGATGTACCGGAATCCGGAGCGCGATCTTCCCGCGGGTCAGCGGATAGCGGCGCGCGACCCAGAATACCGCGGGAGTCAGGAAGGCGTAGAGCAGCCAGTCGCCACCCTCCCATACCAGCGACTGCCAAGTGGCGGGCTGCCAGTTGCCGAGCCGGCCCTGCACATACGCCTGGAAGGCCGCGAGAATGGCGGGACCGATCCAGGCGGCGGATACGAATGCCCAGACTGGTGGAGTCCGGCGGGTGGGGGGCGACATGGGCGGGGAAGTTATCTCCCCCGCCGCGAGGTGAAAGGTGGCGCCTGCGCGGTCGCTCAGACAGAGGCCCGGTCACTCACCAGTGACCGGGCCCGGCACAGCCGCCGCGAACGCCATGACTTCGCGGGGCTCAATGTCCCTTCGGCATGAGGAGGGCCAGGCGGGCGCGGGGATAATCCAGCACCACGGTGCCGTAGCGCCATGCAGACCCACCGAGCGCACCCTCAACCTTGCGATCCATCCATTGGGAGAACCAGCGGAAGCTCGCGTCCGGGCGCTCGGTGAACCAGACCGGACCGATCCGCTGTCCGGCAACCTCGATCAGCGGCACCCGGATCATGCGACTGCCCCAGCCTCGCTCGGCGTTCGGGACGATCGGCCAATCGGAGTGGCGCGCATGCCATTGCTCGAAACGCTCGTGAACGATGAAACTGGTGGCGTGTTCGTCGCGCTCACCCGGCGTCACCATCTGGCGGGCACTGTCGGTCAGTGTGGTCGTGGCGCCCGAGTCGAACAGGAAGTCCACCGAATCTCCGTCGACCACTGTGGTAATCCGGGGGAAGTGCATAGTCCGATGCCCGGCCGAATCCACCTGGAAGCCGAGGGGTGCCCAGCATCCAGCCGGAACGGACGACACCGCATCGGTCCCGAGGTAGAGCAGGCGCCGGCCCGGATAGTCCAGGGCCCACACCCGGTCGGCGAACCACTGCGGTCCGAGTATCCCGTCCACCTTGACGGCCTCCTTGTCGAACTCCCTCCACATCTGGCCCAGTTCCCCGGCTCCCGGTGGAGCCAGGAGGCGGATCGTCTGGCTGTGGTCCAGGCTGTCGGTCACGAACCGCTCGTCACTGGGAATCGGGGGGAAGGCCTGATCCCCGATGTCTTTGCGAATGCGCACCCAGGTGATGGTGTTGCCCTCGACGACCTTCGGCTCCGGCGTCGCTCCCAGGTGACCAACCGCCTCGGGAGCGAGCATGTTGAACCCGCCGCCGGTGTCGAGGTAGAAGCGGGCCTCGCCGCCGGCGCGCAGCTGCCACCGGGCGAAGAATCTCCCGCCGACGAAGTCTGTAGTCACGAGCGCACCCTGCGGCACAGGACCGCAGGGGTCGCGGGGGCCCGCGGGGGGTTGCATGGCGAACAGCAGAGGGGTGGCGGCGAGAAGTACCAGCGGCATGGGCTCACTCCGTGGCAGTCTGAGGCGCGACCATCGTGGCCACGACCGGGGGCGCAGTATCGTCGGATGCCGAGGGCTGCACCAGAGCCACTTCGGAGTGCGCTGAGGAGGCCACTGGTAAGACGGAGGGAACGCGCAGCACTACGGCACGGCGGGCATGTGCGTTTCGTGGTGCGAGCCGAACGGCGGACGGGCGGACAAGCGGAAAGGCGGATGAGCGGGCCATTTCCTGCCCATTCCGCCCTCCCGCCTTCCCGCC
>JBGQJV010000380.1:0-3244 GCA_041499215.1 Gemmatimonadota bacterium
GAGGAAGAGCACGCGCGAGCCGCGGGGGTGCGCGCCCACCCACGCGGTGAGCCGCGGGAACGTGGCGACGAACAGCAGGTACATGGCGATGGCGGCCCCGACAAGCCCCCAGCGACCGACCCGGGAGCGCAGCAGCAGGGCGGCCGGCGCCGCGACCAGGATGCTGAAGCCGAGAGTCTGGAGCACGCCGTTGTTCCAGATCGGATCTTCCGGGAAGACCAGCGCGTTGAGCAGGAGGCCGGCCAGGATGATCCGCACCCCGCGCACGGCCCACCGGCCGAGCGCTGCCCACTCATCGCCGGTGCGGGAGGCGGACAGCGGCAGGCAGAAGCCGACCAGGAAGACGAACATCGGCGCGGCGAGCGTGAGGGTGACGTAGATCAGGTAGTAGCGGGGCCAGCGCATCACGGCGTCCTGCCACCAGCGGCCCGTGTGGTTGAGCACCATCAGGATGAGGGCCCAGCCGCGAACCGCGTCCAGGAACCGCAGCCGCTCGCGTGCCGGCCCGCCCGCCGTCGATGCCGTCATTGTGGTTCTCCCTTGCCGACTCCCGACGCGCCGACACTCTAGCGCTCCAGCCGCCAGACGTCCACGGGAGAAAACCCTGGATCACGCTATCGGCAGAGCTCCAGGGGCTGGCCGACCTCCGCCGCACGGTACCGGTCCATCGGAACCGGATACCACGTGCCGTCCTGGGCCCGCACCCAGTAGTCGCGGACGATCTCCGTGCGGCGGTCCTCCTCGAGGCGTCCGGTCTCGGTCGTGCGGATGCCAAGTGGCGCCCGCTCGAGGCGCGCCCGCTCCTCCTTCTGGGCCACCATGATGGTCAGCGGATGGCAGGCGGGCGTGGCGCATGAGGCGGCAAGACCAAGCAGCAGGGCACCCGCGATCCACCCCATCACGACGGCCTCCGCCACTTTTGGGCCAGACGGGTGTCACGGGAGGGATGCCCTGGAAGCGCCAGGAGCCCGTCTGCACTCGATCCTTGGGGGCGATGCACTCTAAGTAACCAGTTTCTCACGACTTCTGGTCTCACAGCGGAGCAGGCTGGCCTGGCACCAAGGTTGCCACCCCTAGGGCAGTAGAAGCGGAAGAGACCCCTTCCCGACAAGGGCAAACCCATCGCGAGATGGGGACGCAAAGCCACGGGTCAGGTCAATCCCTGACGGCCGGGTTATCGAAGGAAGGGTATCGCGAACTCTCGCAGTTGAGGGGGTCTCCCGCAAAAGGAGATCCCGTCATGACCTCCACCCCCACTGGCCCGCCCCGAGTTCTTGCGGCTCTCCTCCTCACCCTGCTGACGACCGCCGGATGTAGCTCGGCCGGGTTCTCCGGGCAGGACGTCCAGCTCCGGACGAGCGGCGACACGCTGTACGTCCTCGCGCGGAGCGGCGACGTGAGCCGGAACTTCTGCGCATCGCTGGGAGGCGACATCGCACGCGCCGAGGGCCGCTGGGCCGCCGCCGAGGGCCGCACGATGCAGCTGGGTCGGGTGGCCGGATGCCATACCGTGCGGCACATCATCGTGTGTTCGGACGAGGACGGGGCGTGCCTGGCCCACGAAGAGCGCCACAGGGCCGAGGGGGCCTTCCATCCCTAGCGCGGCCCGCGGGATCGTCCTTGACAAGGACACCCCCCCTTCTTACAGTGCCTCAAGCCTACAACCTTCTCGTCTTGGATCCCGACCGGGCGGCTTGGAGAGCGGGAGATGCCGCGCTATCTGTTCATCGTGGCCCGGGGCCGCTCCGAGGTCTATGCGGATCTGCAGCGCCAGTTCCTGGGAAATCCTGACGTCGAGATACTCGTCGATCGGCGGCTGTCCGAACGGCGCCAGCACCAGGAGTCCCATGCCCCGGAACGCCGGCGCACCGAGCGGCGGGGTCAGCGAGGTGGCAGCAGCCACGTCCGCGGCATCGGAGGCGATCCGGGCCTGCCGGCACTGATCGTCGAGCTGGAGCCCGGCGCGGCGTCGTCCGCTGGCGCTGGCTGACGACGGGTCATTGCAGCCTTCCGCTCGCAGTTAGGGAATGCGCCTCCCGCTGTGTATGATGGACCGGCGGAGAGAGCGAATGCCAAGTGTGAATACCTCCCACGGCCTGCTCATGGCGCTGGGGCTGGCGACGGGGGTGCTGGCCGGATGCGCGACGACCGCCACCACCCAGTCGTCCGATTGCTACCCCCAGATCTTCCTCGACTCCCGCTACGCGATCCAGGGAACTTCCCGGGAATCTACCACCGCACTCGCCGATAGCAGCTGCTATCACTTCGTGTATCAGGACGGTCGCATGACGCGCGTGGACTATCGCCGAGGCGGCCGGCTGAGTCCGGATCCGACCTCCGGCGTCGCCACGATCCGCATCGAGCACCCGGACGGGGTCGAGAAGAGGGTCTTCCTCGACGCCGGCGGCAGGCCGATTGCCAACCACGACGGGGCGTACGCGGTCGCGCTCAAGTACGACGACAAGGGCAATCCGATCGAATGGAGGAACCTCGGCGCGGATGATCGGCTGAAGGAAGCCAGGGATTCCGGCGTGGCCATCTTCGGCTGGCGGTACGATCCGCAAGGGCAGCCGATCGAGGAGAAGCACTTCGGGGCCAACGCCCAGCTGAAGGCGGACCGGCGGCTCGGCGTGGCCATCATCCGCTGGCGGTACGATCCCGACGGCAACACGGTGGAGGAGAGCTACTTCGGCGCCGACGGCCGTCCGAGTCCGGATCGGCTCCGGGGGGTGGCCGCGGTGCGCTGGCAGTACGGGTCGAACGGCAAGACGGTCGAGGAAAGCTACCTGGGATCCGACGGCCGGCTGAGCGAGGACAAGAACCGCGGGGTCGCCATCGTTCGGTGGCAGTACGATGCCAACCGGAACACGGTCGAAGAGCGCTATCTCGGGACCGATCAGCGCCTGAAGACCGACCGGCGCCTGGGCGTGGCCATCATCCGCTGGCAGTACGATCGCTACGGACGCGAGATCGATACCCTGATGCTCGACCCGAACGAGGTCCCGGTCAGGACCCCGAAGCGCTAGAGCGTCAGCGGGCCCCTTGCGGCTCGGCGACGAACGTGGTGCCCTGGCGGGTGGTGTTGAACCGAATGACGTAACCGACCGGCGCCCCGCACCGGTCGAGCGTCCATCGCTCCACCCAGCGCCCGGCGATGGGCCGGTCGCCCTCGACCTGGCCACCCTCCAGGGGCGCCAGCAGCTCCGTCGCCGCGACCTTCCGGGAGCGACAGCGCGCCTCCGGA
>JBGQJV010000381.1:0-3233 GCA_041499215.1 Gemmatimonadota bacterium
ATCCGGCGAAGCGGTGCCCACCATGCAGCAGGCTCCCGGCTTGCCGGCGCCTCACCCTCGGGATCGTTCATTCTCTCCTACCTTGGCAAGTGTTCGCAGGCACGGAGCCTGCAAGCGGGGACCGGCGCGTCGGGCCCGGGCGGACCGGCTCATTGCCGGGGTTGCTTCGGGGAGGTGCTATAATTCGACCTCATCGTGTATCAGTATATCCAGCTTGAGCTTCGGGCAACGGAGCCCTGCAAGACTCGATCCTGGGAGCCGGGACCGCCAAGGGGAGAGACGAGGCCCCTTCTCCGGCCGTGGCGGGCGCGCTGCGGAGTCGTGGTGTCCCCTCCCTGCGAGGGGCGGACGTACCTTCATCCAGAACCCTCACGGGAGCGCTACGGATGTCAGGGAGCGAGGATCGGCTGCAGGCGGTGTTTCGGGCAGTCTTTGATCTCCCGGCCTCGGCCGACGTCTCAAACTGCCGGCAGGCGAACACTCCCACGTGGGACTCGATGGCGCACGTATCGCTGGTGGCGGCGATCGAGGGGGAGTTCGGGCTCACCATCGACGCCGGCGACTCGCTGACCCTGACGTCCTACGAGTCGGCCAGACTTTATCTCGAGGGGCAGGGGGGTTGACCTGCGATCTCGTGGCCTGAGGTGCTGGCCACTTCACGTTGCGGTGGGGCGTTATCAATGAACTTTCTGGAAGCGCGGCGGATTGTCGACGGTTTCCCCGGCGGGCCGCCGCTCCCCATGCTGCTGGCCATGTCCGGGACCGGCGAGCCGTTGGAGCTGTACCTGAAGGCGGCGGCGGCCCAGCTGGGCCGGGAGGCCCGGGTCCGACTCCTTCCTTTCAATACCCTGCAGCAGGCCTTACTGGCTCCGCCGCCGGGCGACGAGGGGGAGGTGTTCCTGCTCCTTCCGTGGGACCTCGTCTCCGAGCTCGACTGGCGCTCCGGCGTGCCGGGAGAGCGGCTCGAACCCGCCGCGGTCCTGGCCCGTGCCGACCAGGTTCTGGCAAGGGTGGGTCGCCGTCCCGGCGCCGCGCTGGTGTATCTGCCTGCCGCCATCCCGCCGGCTTTCGCCGACGGCCCGACCCAGGAGGCGATGAGTGGCATGCTCGCGGCCCGGGCCTCGGAAGCGGGCGCCAGGGTCCTGGCCGAGGAAGACTTCTCCCTGGCGAGCTACTTCGCGAGTGGTCTTCCCGTGACCGGCCGGTCCCTGGGGAAGGTCGCCACCGTGCTGGTAGAGCTCGCTACCCGGACACCGCGTGAGCCGGCCAAGCTGCTGGTGACCGATCTCGACAATACGCTCTGGCGCGGCGTGATCGCGGAAGATGGCCTGGGTGGTGTCTCGTGGGGGGCCGAAGGCGCGGGATACCGTCACTTTGTGTACCAGACCTTCCTCCGCCGGCTGAAAGGCGAAGGGGTGCTGCTCGCCGCGGTCAGCCGGAACTCCCCGGAGGTGGCCCTGGGGCCGCTGAAGACCGGGCGGATGACGGTGCGCGAGGACGACTTCGTCACCGTGGTGGCCAGCTACCACGCCAAGAGCGCTCAGATCCGCGAGCTTGCCCGGCAGCTCAATCTCGGGCTCGATGCCGTGGTGTTCGTGGACGATAACCCGGTGGAGCTGCAGGAAGTCTCCCAGGTGTTGCCCACTGTCCAGTGCCTGGCATTCCCCACGCACGATGATGGACTGCCTGGACTGCTGGCGGATCTCAATCGGCGGTTTGGCCGCCGGGACATCACTGCGGAGGACCGCGGCCGGACCGACCTGTACCGGCGGCGGCTCGAGGGCATGGTGCCACAGATGGTCGACGGCGCCGACCTGCAGGACTTCCTGCGCGACCTGCGGATGCGGCTCATCCTGCACGATCGCTCGAGCGGGGATCGCGCCCGCGCGGTACAGCTGATCAACAAGACCAACCAGTTCAACCTGAACGGACGACGGACGACGGACGAGGAAGTCCAGGCGGTGCTCGCTCGGGGCGGACGCCTGCTGTCGGCAACGCTGGAGGACCGGACCGGAAGTCACGGAGAAATCCTGGCGATCCTCATCACCGGTGAGGGAACGGTCACCTCGTTTGTGTTGTCCTGCCGGGTGTTCCAGCGGCGGGTGGAGCAGGCCTTCTGCACCTGGCTCGCAGAACAGCCCAATCCGCCGACCGGCGTGGCGTTCGCGCCGACCGAGCGGAACGAGCCCTTCCAGATGTTTCTCCGCGATCCCGCCTTCGGCCCGGCGGAAGCGGGGCTCGTGGCGTGGGACTTCGGGGGTTACGCTCGCGGGCATGCCGAGGACCTGGCCCTCTTCGACCTCGTCATGCCGGTGCAGGCCTGAGGTGGCCGACCCGGGGCGGTATCCGGGCGGGGCCCGGTTTGCCTTCACCATCCTCGATGACACCGACGATGCCACCGAGGAAAACGTCGCGCCGATCTACGGCCTGCTGCACCAGCTGGGGATGGGAGCCACCAAGACCATCTGGCCGGTTGGCTGCCCCGAAGGGAGTCCCCTGTTCTTCGCCGGTCACACCCTGGACAACCCGGAGTACGCCCGCTTCGTCCGCGGCCTGGCTGCCTCCGGTTTCGAGCTCGCCTTCCACGGAGCCACGATGGAGACCAGCCCCCGTGAGCGGGTGCGGGAGGCCCTCGATCGGTTCCGCGAGGTCGCGGGTGCCTGGCCCCGGGTCCACGCCAACCACGCCCACAACCGCGAGAACCTCTACTGGGGCGTGGACCGGGTGGACCTGGCCCCGGTCCGGCTGTTCTACGCCCTGACCAACGGCCATCCCCGGGACTGGTTCCAGGGGCACATCGAAGGCTCGCCCTACTGGTGGGGTGATCTCTGCCGCCAGCGAGTGGAGTACGTCCGCAACCTCACGTTCGACGAAATCAACCTGCTCACGGTCAATCCTACGCTCCCCTACCAGGATCCCCGCCGTCCGCTGGCGCCGTGGTGGTTCTCGGCCACCGACGCCGAAGACAGCGCGGCGTTCAATGCCGTGATCGACGAAGCCGCGCAGGACCGGCTGGAGGCCGAGGGCGGGGTGTGCATCCTGGCCACGCACCTCGGCAAGCGGTACGTGAAGGACGGCCGGGTGCATCCCCGCACTGAAGCGCTCCTGCGCCGTCTGGCGGGGAAAGGCGGCTGGTTTCCCACTGTCAGCCAGCTGCTCGATTGGCTGCGGAGCGGCCGGGGCGATCGGACGCTGCCGGCGTCCGAGTGGCGGCGGATGCAACTCCGGTGGGC
>JBGQJV010000382.1:0-3230 GCA_041499215.1 Gemmatimonadota bacterium
AGGGATCTCCGACCCTATGCTCCGGCCAGGCCCGGTCGGAGATCCCTCGGTCGCTTGCGCGACCCTCGGGATGACAATCTCTGAGTGAACTCGCGAGCGCCTGAGACAATGGCACCTCGAACTCCGCACTCGGAACTCAGTACTGATAAAATCCCTTCCCCGTCTTCCGGCCCAACTGCCCCGCGGCGACCATGCGCCGCAGCAGCGGGCAGGGCCGGTACTTGTCGTCGCCCAGCCCGCGGTGCAGCACTTCGAGGATCGCGAGGCAGGTGTCGAGACCGATCAGGTCGGCCAGCATCAGCGGTCCCATCGGGTGGGCCATGCCCAGCTTCATCACGGTGTCGATCGCCTCGGGGGTCGCCACCCCCTCCATCACGCAGAAGACCGCCTCGTTGATCATCGGCATGAGCACCCGGTTGGACACGAACCCCGGATAGTCGTTCACCTCGACGGGAGTCTTGTCGAGCGAGGTGGCGAGGCCCATCACCCGTCTGGTGGTGTCGTCGCTGGTGGCCTGCCCCCGAATGATCTCCACCAGCTGCATCACCGGTACCGGATTCATGAAGTGCATGCCGATCACCAGTCCGGGCCGGCGGGTACGGGCGGCGATCTCGGTGATGGAGATCGAGCTGGTGTTGCTCGCCAGGATGACTTCCGGCCCGACCAGCCGGTCCAGCTGCTCGAAGATCTGGAACTTGAGCGCCGGATTCTCGCTGGCGGCCTCCACCACCAGATCCGCAGTACGGGCCTGATCCAGGGTGGTGGCGATCGCCACCAGCGCCAGCGCCTGTTCGGCCGCATCCTGTGTCACGCTTCCCTTCTTCACCAGGCGGGCCAGGCTGCCCTTGATGGTCTCGCGGCCCTTCTCGAGCGCCGCCGCCGACACGTCGATCATCCGCACCGAGTGTCCGTGCATGGCGAACACCTGGGCGATACCGTTGCCCATCGTGCCCGCGCCGATCACCGCGACCTGAGTCACGCTGTTTCCCTCCGGGCCCAGTGCCATGCCGCGGCGGTCGCAAGCGCGATCGCCCCGGTGGCGAGCAGTCCACCTTCGGGGCCGAAGCTGCCGCCGGTGAGCCAGGCGGGGTCGCCCGGCTGATAGTCGATCCAGGGAATCCGGAACGGCAGTCCGCTCACCGGCGCGTCCAGTGCCGCCAGGGTAGCGTTCCAGCCGAGATGCGCGCCCCAGGCGCACCAGATGCCGCCTGGAGCGTAGAACGCGATACCGAGGAACACACCCGCCAGGGCGATGTTGACCAGGCCGAGCGTGGTCGTGTTGGGATTGGAGACGTGGGCCAGCGCAAACACCACCGAGAGCGCCAGGATGGCCGGCACCCGGCCGAACGCGCGGGCCAGCACCACCTGGCCCACCCCGCGGAAGATGAGCTCTTCCAGCAGGGCGGCCGGGGCGAGGATGAGTGCCGTGAGTCCCACCTGGCCCAGATAGCCGAGCGGGCCTCCGGTGTCCGGGAGGAACCGGGCATCGGCCAGCAGCACCGAGAGCCCGAGCGCCAGCACCGCGGGCAGGGAGCCCAGCAGCAGCCCCCAGGAGAAGCCCCGTCCGGCCCGGGCGAGCGGCAGCCAGCGAAGGTCCCCGAGCGTAAGCCCCAGCACCCGGATGCCGATGGCCCAGGTCACCACGCCGAAGCCGACCAGCCCCGAGACGGTCTGGATCACGAGGTCCCGCGGAGCAGGCTCGCCGGTCACGACCAGCCGGCCGGTCAGCGCGAATCCCCCGACACCCAACACCAGGGTCAGGACGAACCCGGCCACCAGAAAGGCAACGGTCCATCCCACCGCCTTGAGCGGGCCCGGAGGGAGATGGACCGGCTCTGCCGGATGGACCGGCGTTGCGGTCACGCGCGGGGGCGGAGAGCGTGGTGAGCCCGCCAGAGCACCAGCGCGGCGATCACGACCTTGAGGGAATCCTGCAGCAGAAAGGGCGACACTCCGAGCGCGGCCGCGCGGGCCGGGCCGGAGAGCAGCGCCAGCTGGGCCCAGCCACCGAGGTGGATCACCAGCATCGCCACCAGCGCGCCGAGGAAGCAGCGCACCAGCCGTCCCCGCTCGGCAACAGCGCCGGCAACGATCGCTGCCACCGGGAAGGCCAGCAGGTAGCCGCCGGTCGGGCCCAGCAGCCGGGCCAGCCCGGAGCCGCCCATGGCGAAGACCGGTGCACCAAAGATGCCGGCGACGAGATAGAGCACCATCGCCCCCGCCCCGGCGGCGGCGCCGAACACGCCGCCGACCAGGATCACGGCGAACCCCTGCAGCGTCATGGGCACCGGCGAGAACGGAAGCGGCAGCGCCACCTGCGCCGACAGCGCGACGACCAGGGCCCCGATCAGGAGCGACAGTGGCCAGGGGAGTGCACGGGTCCGGGTGGGCGCCGACTCAGCAGTCGGCGCCGGCCTGGTCCAGAAGGAAGGTCTACCCATGGAATCAGATCCTTTCCACCGAAAGGGCCACCGCGTTGCCGCCACCGAGGCACAGGGTGGCGAGACCGGTGCGCTTGTTCCGGTCGGCCAGCGCGTACAGCAGGGTCGTCAGCACCCGGGCGCCGCTCGCGCCGATCGGATGGCCCAGCGCCACGGCGCCGCCGTGGATGTTCACCCGGTCAAAGTCCCAGCCCAGCGCCCTTCCATCGGCGATGGCCTGGACCGCAAAGGCCTCGTTCGCCTCGATCAGATCGTAGTCGCCGATCTG
Organism: Gemmatimonadota bacterium; assembly: GCA_041499215.1. GTDB lineage: Bacteria > Gemmatimonadota > Gemmatimonadetes > Gemmatimonadales > GWC2-71-9 > JADJOM01. Next base: position 2,710 of record JBGQJV010000382.1, read on the forward strand.
CGACCCGGCCTTCTTCATTAGGTTCTGCACCGCGAAGATCGGGGCGAAGAACAGGTCCTTCGGCTCTCCCCCGCCGGTGGCATAGGCGGTGATGCGGGCGAGCGGCTTGAGCCCGTGGGCCTTGGCGAAGGCCAGCGACGCCACCACCAGCGCGCTGGCGCCGTCATTGAGCCCCGGCGCGTTGCCCGCCGTGACGGACCCGTCCTTCTTGAACACCGGCTTGAGCCTGGCGAGCGACTCGACGCTGGTGTCCCGCCGGGGTGCCTCGTCGGCCGCGACCGTGGTGACCCCGCCCTTCCCCGGGATTTCCACCGGCACGATCTCGGCCGTGAATTTCCCCGCATCCATCGCGGCAATCGCCTTCCGATGGCTGTGGAAGGCGAACTCGTCCTGCTCCGTCCGGGTCACCCCCGTCTTCTGGGCGGTGTATTCGGCGTATTCCCCCATGTGGTTCTGCCCGAACGAGTCCCACAGTCCGTCGTGGATCATGCCGTCGACCAGGGTCTGGTTGCCGGCCTTGA
>JBGQJV010000383.1:0-3209 GCA_041499215.1 Gemmatimonadota bacterium
CCCCGATCCGGCCGCCGGTCACCAAGACTTCCGCGACCTCGGCGGCGTAGCTGCCGTAGCACGCCGCATACGCGATGCCGCGGTATCGCCCCGGCGGGAGCGAACTCCCCCAGCCGGCCTGCGAGGCAGCCAGCTCCAGCACCCGGCGCGCGAGCGAGCGCAGCGAGAGAGGGATCCCTTGGCGTCCTCGAGGGCTCCCTCCCCCTCGCTTCGCTCGGGGTCGGGATGATGTCCTCATCGCCAACAGTCCATGGTCCCTGTCGTTTTTCCCCTCGATTGCGCGATCTGTCTGCAGGACACCATTCCACGGAGCAGGCTCATGGCACGACAACTCGGCAAGTTTACGGTTCGGGCCGACGGGCTCTCCGGCAGGAAGGCCGAACAGTATGAGTGGACCATTCTGAGCATGCTGCGGAGCTTCGAGTCGTCCGAAACCGGGCGGGCCCTCATGCAGGGCTTCCGATTCTATCAGCAGGACGTGCTGGTGTATCCGTACGACGGGGCGGTGGGCCGGTGCAATGCTCGCACCGTGTCCACCTGGGGACTCTACGGCACCAAGGTCTCCATCAGTCCGCAGATGTTCAATGGCGCCTCGAGCTGCTTCCCGCAGGGGTCCGCCGGGGCATCGCCTCATGGGGTGTTCTTTCACGAGCTGGTGCACGCGCTGCGATCGGTCGCCGGGGTCTGGGGCAACTGGCCCCCGCTGGCGGAAGAGGCCGCTGCGATCATGATCGCGGACGTCTTTGCCTCCGAGACCAACGGCGAGCTGAGGGACCCCCTGGCCCCCAAGAGTGTCAAGCCAGTGAAGGTTGACCCGCACGCCTTCGTACGCGTGCACATGGACCTGATGATGCGCTTCTACCAGGAACTGCCCGTTTTCAGCCGCTGGATTGCCGAGGCCGACGTCCCCTTCAATCCGGTTCGGATCTACTACCTGGGACTCAAGGGGGTGGCGCGGCTCAGAAACGCGCCTTGATGCACCGCGGTTGACGGCCCTACCCTCCGCCCTACCCGGTGCATACCTTCTACCCATGTCCGCGTCGCCCGGCCGCCTGCGCGCCAAGGCCCTGCTGCTCCTGCTCGTCCTCCTGGTTGGAGGATTCGGGCTGCCGATCACCGACGCCCTGGTCTTCCATTCAGCCGTCGGGGCCCCCGTTTCCACCCGGGACGGGCTGTCGTCCGGTCATGATGCCGGCCCGGCTCACCTCCTTGGATGCGCCGTCTGGTCGAGCCCCGCCACCAGTACCGGGCTTCCGGGTGTGCCGCTGCAGCCGGTCGCCTCTCTTCCGCGGTCGCCCGAGCCACATCCGCAGTCTCCCGCTGTCTTCGCCGCCCAGACTGACCGCACTCTCGCACTCCCCCGCGCGCCTCCCGCCGTCTGATCGGTAGCACACTCCTTCCATAAGTGGTCAGGCACAGCCGCTTCCCTCATCGGGAACGGCGCGGACGTTGGGAGTACCATGCGGCGGAATCGCGGAACGGTCCTGTGGCTGTTCGGTCTGCTCCTCCTCGGAGCGGCGCCGACCGCGGCACAGCAACCCACCGAAGAGGTCAGACAATCGCTCGCCCGGCTCTCGGCTCGGCTGGACAGCCTGGAGCGCGGGACATGCCCGGTCGGCCCAGCGGTGTTCATCCCCGCGGGAAGGGACTCGGTCAGCCAGAGTCTGGCCGGGCTGAGCGCCCGGCTGGAGCGTCTGGTCGCGCTCCGCTGTCAGGCTGGCGCAGCCCCCGCGGCGCCGGATACCGGTGGTGATGACCTGGCGGCCCTACGCGCCGCCGCTGCGGCCGCTGCCGGAGTCCCGGCCGCAACGCCCGGACAGGACACCACCGCGAAGGCGGGCCGGACCGAGTTCGTTGGTCGCCAGCGGAGCGGCTCCGCTCTGAATCCCGAGATCAGCGCCACCGGCGACATCCGGCTGGTCGGTCGGGAACACCACGGTCTCTCCAGCAACGAGAATGAGTTCGAGGTGGCGCTGCAGTCGACCCTCGATCCCTACTCCAACGCCAAGATCATCCTCTCGTTCGGAGCGGATGGGGTGGCCCTCGAGGAGGGCTACATGTGGTACACCGGACTTCCCGGCCGCGTCCGCGTCGATCTTGGGCAGTTCCGCCAGCAGATAGGCGACCTCAATCGCTGGCACAAGCACGCCCTGCCAGAATCGGAGTACCCACTCGTCTATCAGCGCTACCTCGGCGAAGAGGGCCTTTCCGGAGCGGGCCTTTCCCTCTATACCGCCCTGCCGGTGTCGCTGGCCCACGGTACCCATGAGGTCTGGCTGCAGGGCACCACCGCCGAGAGCGATCCGCTCTACGGCACCGGGCGCCACGGCACCCTGCTCGGCCGGGTGCAGAACTTCTGGCAGCTCTCCCGCAGCACCTACGGGCAGGTCGGCTTCAGCGCCCTGGGCGGCGACCACGGCGACACCCTGCGCGGCCGGGTACTGGGCGCCGACCTGCGGCTCACCTGGCGTCCGCCGAATGCGGGCACGCGCAAGAACCTCACCTTCCGCGCCGAGGGGTACCGGTTCCGCGGCCACGAACCGGGAGCGGTCACCACCCGCTACGGCATGTTCGCCGACCTCGTTCTGCAGACCAGCCAGCGGTGGATCTTCGGAACCCGGTACGACTACGTCGAAACTCCGCGGGGGATTGAAACGAAGGAATGGCAGGTCTCACCCACGATCACCTGGTGGGAGAGCGAGTTCGTGTATCTCCGTCTGGAGGGCCGGCACCATCACGTCGACGGTGCCGGGAACGACAACCGGCTCCTGCTGCAGGCGGTCTTCGCCATGGGGCCGCACAAGCATGAGACGTACTGAGGGGGATGACGTGTCAGGCGTCAGGCGCACAGCCTTGTCATCCCGAGCGAAGCGAGGGATCTCCGACCGACCCCAGACCGAGCCCGCGGACGCTCGGAGATCCCTCCCCTTCGCTGCGCTCAGGGTCGGGATGACAACCGGCGGGAGCTGATAGCCCCTGGCAGATAGACCATAGTCTCACCAAGGATCCTCCATGTTGCTGATCACGCTGGGCCTGGTTGCAGCGCTGTCGACCGATACGTCGAGAGCGCCCGCATTCGAGACCGTCAAGATCGTCACCAGTCTCACCACCTATGGCGCTATCGCGCGGGAGATTGCCGGTGACCACGGCACGGTCACCTCGATCGCCCAGGGGGATGAGGATCCGCACTTCGTGCAGCCCAAGCCCAG
>JBGQJV010000384.1:0-3198 GCA_041499215.1 Gemmatimonadota bacterium
ACCGCTGAACATACATCCTCTCCAGATCGGTGTCCGGATCTGGATGAGAGTTACTCCTCCGAATGGGGGAGAAAGCTCACTGGTCCTCCGGGACCGCTGGTGAGCCACGGCAACGGAGTCGAGCCGGGAGACTCGACCGACTGGCCGGCGGACGCAGAAGCACCAATCCTGATCTCCCTACAGGCTGTCTGGAGAATGACATGCTGACCATGATGAACCTGCTCCTACTGCTGCAGGCCGAAACTGCAGTGGTCCAGAACTACGGCCGGCTCGGCGCCGGGATCGGCATCGGCCTCGCTATCATCGGCGCGGGTCTGGGCCTGGGCCGCATCGGCGGCTCGGTGGCCGAGTCCATCGCGCGCCAGCCCGAGGCGGGTGGAGACATCCGCGGTGCGGGCCTCCTGATCGCGGTGTTGCTGGAAGGTGCCACGATCATCGCCCTGGTCTTTGCCCTGTTGTTCCTGTTCGTACCGAACAAGTAAGGCGGTCCCATGATGCTGTCGCTTCTGACGCTGGTCCAGGAGGAAGCAAGTCACGCGGCCGACGTCACGCCGTTCGCGGTGAACTTCGGGATCTTCTTCTGGACCTGGGTGGTGTTCATCGCCCTCATGTTCCTGCTGAAGAAGTTCGCCTTGCCCGCGATCCTGAAGGTGACCGAGGAGCGGGAGCGGACCATCGCCAGGCAGCTGGACGAGGCCGAGAAGGCCAACACAGAGGCCAGGACGCTGATGGAGGAGAATCGGAAGCTCCTGGCCCAGGCGCGGACCCAGGCCCAGACCCTCGTGGCCGAGGCCAAGTCCGTCGCCGAGAAGGAACGCGCCGCCGCGATCGAGAAGACCCGGCACGAGCAGGAGGAGCTGCTGGCGCGCGCGCGGCGGGATATCGCCGGCGAGCGGGACAAGGCGCTGGTCGAGCTGCGCCGTGAGGCGGTGGATCTGTCCCTGGCGGTGGCCACCAAGCTGATCGGGCAGCGGCTGGACAGCGGGGCGGACCGGGCGCTGGTAGAGGGCTACCTCGCCTCACTGGAGAAGCCCAATTGAGAGCGGTCACCATCGCCCGCAACTACTCCGAGGCGCTGTTCGTTCTGGCGGAGAAGAGCGGGAAGATTCAGCAGTACGCCGACCTGATCGACGCCGTGGCGCATGGAGTGGCCGCGGCGCCCTCGGTCCAGGCGGTATTGATGTCGCCCAGAGTCACCAAGGCCCGGAAGGCCAAGCTGTTCGCCGACGCGCTGGCGGGTGCCCCGCGGGAGTTCGTGCTGTTCCTGCAGGGTGTGATCCGGCGGGGACGGCAGGGGCTGCTGACCGATATCGCGCAGCAGTTTCACGCGCTGCACGACCTCAAGCTCAATCGGGTGCGGGCGGCGGTGACCGTGGCCCGTCCGGTGGACGAGGCGCTCCGGCGGCAAGTCGCCGAGCGGCTCACTGCGGTCATGGGCCGAGAGGTGCTGCCCCAGTTCTACGAGGACCCGGCGATTATCGGAGGGGTCGTGGTCCGGGTCGGGGATCGGGTGTTTGACGGCTCGGTACGCCGGAAGATGACGATCCTCAGGCGGTTGCTGCTGGCGAGGTAAGAGAAGGCGACGAGGCGACCAGGCGACGAGGGGCGCACCGAGGTGCGCCCTTCTGCCTTTTTAGGGCCGCGCTTGACATCCGCTGGTCGAGTCAGCACCTCTATGGACAGATCCGGTGCAGCTGCGGGCCGCGCAGGGCTCCGGTCTCCTCCAGAACGAACCCGGGACAATTCGATGTCGTCATCCTTCCGCCTGGTCTCGCGGGGCTTCTCGGCCGTGGCCGTGCTGGGCATGGCGCTGGCCACTTCGGCTGGGGCGCAGCGGGCAGGTGGAGACGCCGCCATCGCCCGTGAGCTGGACAGTTATATCCGCCGGGGCATGAAGGACTGGGAGATCCCCGGGCTGTCGGTTGCGGTGGTGCACAAGGACAGTGTGGTGCTCCTCCGGGGATACGGCGTGCTGCAACGGGGCAGCCCCCAGCCGGTTGACGAGCACACCCTGTTCGGGATGATGTCCACCACCAAGGCGATGACCGCGATGGCCATCGCGATGCTGGTCGATGACGGCAAGCTCCGGTGGGACGACCCGGTTACCCGGTGGGTGCCGGAGTTCGCCATGCCGGATCCCTGGCTCACCCGCGAGCTCCGGGTGCAGGATCTGCTGACCCACAACGCCGGTCTGGGGAACGCCGACCTGCTGTGGAGCCGGCATGACCTGACCGCCGAGGAGATCTTCCAACGGGTGCGCCTGCTGAAGCAGGCGTACCCGCTCCGGGGTGGCTTTGTCTACCAGAACGTGATGTACGGACTGGCGGGGGAAGTGGTGGCGCGGGCATCGGGGATGCCGTACGTGGAGTTTCTCCGTCGTCGGCTGTTCGCGCCGCTGGGGATGACCGGGACCTACCCCAGCTACGCCGCCATGATCGCGAGCGGCGACGACAACGTCTCCCGACCGCACTACCGCATCCGCGATACGATCCGGGTGATCGAGGATGAAGCGGTCGATGTGATTCCGGCGGCCGGTGCGGTCTGGTCCACCGCCGCCGACATGTCCGCCTGGGTGACCTTTCTGCTCGACAGCGCGGAGAGCGGAGGCCGGCGGCTGGTGAGCGATTCGAACTTCCGCCGGCTGTTCGAACCCCAGGCACTGATCGGTCCCGACGAGTTCTACCCTACCGCGCGGCTCACCCAGCCGCACTGGACCAGTTACGGGCTGGGCTGGTTCGAGCAGGACTACCGCGGGCACTTCGTCGCTTTCCATACGGGGAGTCTGGACGGCCGCACCGCGATCATCGGGCTGTTGCCGGACGTGCAGGCCGGGGTGTACGTCTTCGGCAACCTGGACCACGCCGAGTTCCGGCACGCGCTCATGCTGAAGGTGTTCGATCTCTTTCTGGGTGGTCCGTCCAGGGACTGGAACGGTGAACTGCTCCGGCTGTACGCCGGGCTTCGCGCCCGGAGCGATTCGGCCCGCGCAGTCCAGGACCGGCAGCAGATCCCGGGAACCCACCCATCGCACCCCCTCGGCGCCTACGCGGGCACCTATTCCCACCCGATCTGGGGGCGAGTGGTGGTGGAGCAGGTTGGGGATGGTCTGGTGCTCAGCATCGGCACCAACCCGCAACTGCGAGGGCCGCTCAGGCACTGGCACTACGACAGCTTCCGGGCCGAGCTGGGTGACGGCCG
>JBGQJV010000385.1:0-3180 GCA_041499215.1 Gemmatimonadota bacterium
CGGGCTCATCCGGGCGAGGTCCTGGACAGCCTCCCGTTCTACATGGTGGGCGAGGTCTACGGCTGGGAGCCGAGCCAGGGGCGGGCGTACAACTTCGGGGACCGGACGGTGGACTTCTTTGCCAACGGTTACGACGGCCTCATCAACTTCGCCTTCAAGGCAGACGCCGCCGGGTCACTGGACAGTCTCTTCAACCGGTACTCGGCGACCCTCCATGATGGGGCGCTCCAGGGGGTCGCAATCCTCAACTACGAGAGCTCCCACGACGACGGGTCGCCATATGACGTGGACCGGCGGGATCCGTTCGGCGCCGGGACTCGACTCCTGCTCGCGCCAGGCGGCGCCCAGATCTACTACGGCGACGAGCTGGCGCGGCCGCTTCGGGTCCCCGGCGCCGAAGGGGACGCCAATCTCCGCTCGTTGATGAATTGGGCGGACCTGGAGCGGGGGGGCGTCACCGCCGAGATCCTGGAACACTGGCGCAAGCTGGGCCGGTTCCGCCGGGCCCACCGCGCCGTGGGAGAGGGCGTGCATCGTACCCTTCAGGCCAAGCCGTACATCTTCAGCCGCACGCTCGAGACGGGCGGGATCTCCGATCGTGTGCTGGTGGCGATGGACCAGGGAATGGGCGCCAAGACCATCCCCGTCTTCGGCGTGTTCCCGGATGGCACCGAACTCCAGGACGGCTATTCGGGCGTCAGGGGCAGGGTGAGCAACGGCGCCATCTCGCTCACGACCGCGTCCGGGCTGGTACTCCTCGGCGAGCGGCGCTGAGCGCTTGGGCAATCCCATGTCCCCGACCGCTTCGGCGCACGACCCGGCGTCCACGGCGGTGGACAAGGTTTCGCGCCGCCTGATCCCGTTTCTCTTCCTGCTGTACGCGCTCAACTTCCTCGACCGGGTCAACGTCGGGTTCGCCGCGCTCAGCATGAACAGCGACCTGGGCTTCGGTCCGGCGGTGTACGGCTTCGGCGCGGGTGTGTTTTTCCTGGGATACTGCCTGTTCGAGGTCCCCAGCAACCTGGTCCTGTATCGCATCGGAGCGCGGCTCTGGATCGCGCGGATCATGATAAGCTGGGGACTCATCGCGTCGGCGATGCTGCTGGTCCGGACCACGGCGAGCTTCTACGGGCTCCGGTTCCTGCTCGGAGTGGCCGAGGCCGGCTTCTTCCCCGGGATCATCTTCTACCTGACCTACTGGTATCCCGCCCGCGAGCGGGCCCGGGCGTACGCCTGGTTCCTCGCCGCGATCCCCATCTGCGGCGTGATCGGCGGCCCGGTCTCGGGGGCGCTGCTCGGCCTGGACGGGTGGCTCGGCTTGCGCGGCTGGCAATGGCTGTTCCTGCTCGAGGGCATTCCCTCCGTGGTTGTCGGTCTGCTGGTGCTTCGGCTTCTGCCGGATCGCCCGCATGCCGCCCGCTGGCTCTCGCCGGCGGAACGGAACTGGCTGGAAGACTCGCTCGAGGCGGAGCGGGCCGGTCAAGTTGGGGCGCACGGCGCCACCCTGGGGAAGGCGCTCCGGAGCCCGGTCGTCTGGTGGCTCGGCGCCTGCTACTTCCTGCTCGTGGTGGCACTGTACGGGTTCGCGCTCTGGCTGCCCCAGCTGCTCAAGGCCACCGGCCGGTTCAGCAATTTCGAGGTTGGGGTCATCACCGCGATTCCGTACTCCGTTGCGGCCGTGGGCATGGTCCTCGTCGGCAGGCGATCCGACCGGACCGGCGAGCGCCACTTCCATCTGGCGCTGCCCGCGCTTGCGGGCGCCGCGGGCTTCGTCGCGGTCACCCGCGCGGAGTCCACGGCTCTGCTGGTTGCGGCGTTGTCGCTGACCGCGTTCGGCGTGCTGGGGTGGCTGGGCCCGTTCTGGGCTCTGCCGACCGCCTTTCTCAGGGAGCAGGGGGCCGCAGGAGCGATCGCGCTGATCAACTCCATTGGGGCCGTGGGCGGGTTCGTGGGGCCGTACCTGATCGGGAAGGTGAGAGAGCAGACCGGCAGCTTCACGATGGGTCTGCTGCTTCTCGCCGGATCACTCATGGGCGGAGTGCTGATCGCTGCCGGGCTCGGTCGGGCGGCATCGGGAAGGGCAGGGGGGGAGCCGGGCGGGAAGTGAGGACGACAGGCGTGGCGGCAGCGTGAGGTGCGCGACGAGCTCGGGACCGCTCGCCGCGCATGAGTCTCACAACGGGCTTCGGTTATTCGAACGGGTGGGCGGCAGCCGGCCGAGACCTCCGCGACGGCCTACAGGGACTCCTCGGGCCCTTCCCTCGCTTCGCTCGGGACAGACGGGCCCTCGGAATGACACTGCGCCAGGAGCCCCGCGGGGCTCTGGCTACTCTCGGATCCACACCCTGGCCGCCCGCGGCGGCAGCAGGGCCCGGAGCGTTCCGTCGGCTGAGGTCACGTCGCCTGCGGCCGGGTAGGCGAGACGGTAGCTGCCCTCCGCCGCGAGGCCGATGTCGCGCGGCGCGTCGGAGGCATTGAAGGCGACGATGGCGCGCTGATCGCCGAGGACCCGCGCGTAGGCCAGCAGCCCCTTCGCGTCGTCGGTGAGGAGCCAGCTCACGGCCCCGTCGACGAACAGGCGAAGGTGATGCTTCCGCAGTGCGATCAGCTCCTGGTACACCCGGAAGAGCGCGGTGTCGGGCGCCACCCGGTCGCGGTGACGCGGCCGGTCGAACGGGTGGGTGGTCTCGTCCTCGTAACGCTGATCGGCCCACACCAGCGGCTTGCGCTCGTCCGGGTCGTCGGCGCCCCACATCCCCACCTCGTCGCCGTTCCAGATGTGCGGCGCACCGATGTAGGTGAACTGCTGCACCAGGATCAGCTGCTGGATCCGGCGAGTGCGCTCATCGGGCCGGTCGATCCGGTACCCGGGGTCCTCGCGCGGGCCGTTGTGATACTTGTAGCGGGTCGGGTTGTAGAGTGAGGTGCTGAAGCGCGGAGTGTCGTGGCTCGCCGTCAGGTTCATCATCGCCTTGAGCGGCGCCGGCCCGATCCCGATGGTCAGCGAGTCGAGGCTGGCGGCGTACCGCGAGGCGGAGAGGAGCGGCGGCGCGCCTGCGAAGAAGCTGCGCGTGGGGGTGTACCAGCGATAGTTCATCACGGCGTCGAACACGTCGCCCTTGAGCCACGGTGCCGGATCGTACAAGCTGTCCGGCCATGCCTTCCACCACACCTCGCCGA
>JBGQJV010000386.1:0-3178 GCA_041499215.1 Gemmatimonadota bacterium
GGGTAATCCGCGACGGCCGATCTACGACTTCCAGCACGCGGTCGAGCGGGTGGCGGCTGCCGTACAGGCGGCCCGTGCCCTCCCCTTCCCGTTCGTGCTGGTCGGGCGGGCCGAGAATTTCCTGCACGGCCGGCCGGACCTGGACGATACCATCCGCCGGCTGCAGGCATTCGAGGCCGCGGGAGCGGACGCGCTGTACGCACCGGGGCTGACCCGGGCGGAGGACATCGGGACCGTGTGCCTGGCGGTAAGCAAACCGGTCAACGTGGTGATGGGCCTCAAGGGCGCGTCGTTCTCGGTGGCCGAGCTCGCGGCCCTGGGAGTGCGGCGCATCAGTGTGGGGTCCGCGCTGAGCCGCGCGGCGCTGGGAGCATTCGTTCGCGCCGCAAGGGAGATGAAGGACTCGGGCACATTCAACTTTGCGAAGGAAGCGATGCCCTACGCGGAGATCAATGCGCTGATGGGTGGGCAGTAGAGGGCGGATGGACGCACCGAGGGTAACACGCCCTTGTCATTCCGACCCGACTCCGAGCGCAGTGAGGAGGAGGGGAGGAATCCCTCAAGGTCAGTCTCGGCGCCAACCCTGAGGGATCCCTCGGGCCCTTCGGCCCTCGGGATGACACTCGGAACTCGGAACGCGGAACTCGGAACCGTTAACAGGAGCTCAACCCATGGACCCACGTCTCACTCCACTCGCCGACATCCTGCGACTCAACACCCGCCTGTACCGCAACTGCCTCGCCGGCCTGAGCGATGAGCTGGCCTGCCAGCGGCCCGCCGGCCGGGGCCCCACCAACAGCGCGGCCTTCGTGGCGGCGCACCTGGTCGACTCGCGCTACTACTTGCTCGGCCTGTTGGGCAGCAAGCAGACGAGCCCGCTCAAGGGCGCCACCGGCGGGTTCAACGACATCAACCAAGTCACGTCCTACCCGCCGCTCCCCGAGATCCAGGCGGCCTGGACCACCGCGGGAGACGCGCTCGACCGCCAGCTCGCCCAGACCAGGACCGCCCAGCTCGACGCGCCGTTCGACCCCGGCTTCCCGATCGACAACAAGAGCCTGCTCGGTGTGCTCGTGTTCTTGGTGCAGCACGAGAGCTACCACCTCGGCCAGCTCGGCCTGCTCCGGAAGCACGCGGGGCTGCCGGCGATGGCGTACGCCTGATGTCAGGCGGCCAGGCGGACGGGCGGACGGGCGGACGGGCGGAACGAAGGAAGGCATGGATGTCAAAGGCTGCAAGTGAAAATCAGCTCGCGCTACTGACCGCCGGTCCGCCGGTCCGCCGGTCCGCCGATCGAGGCTTGCCCGTGCTCGATTCCCGCCAGCGCGGCACCACCTTCCACGAGGTCCCGGTCAAGGCGATCCTCAACTCCCCGGCCACGACCGGCATGGGCTTCTGGTCGCTCAATCCGTACGTGGGCTGCGAGTTTGGCTGCACGTATTGCTATGCCCGGGAAACCCATCGATGGGTCATGGAGCGGTCAGCGGACCGGCGGACGAGCGGACCGGCGGACGGTGATTCCGCGGCAGATCATGACTCTGTCGCAGATCATGACTCTATAGAGGATGCCGGTTCTTCAGAGAGCCAGCAGTCCGCTGGTCCGCGACCGAGCCCCCTCGGGAGCGCGGAGCGCGACCCGGGGCGAGGGAGTCCTTTAGGGCCGGTCCGCCCGACCGCCGCCCTCCCGCCCTGGCTTGCCTTCGAGAAACAGATCCTCGTCAAGACCTCGGCCGCTGCGGTGCTCGCCCGGACGCTCTTCCCCGCCAAGCTCGCCGGCGCGTCGCTGGTGATCGGCACCGCGACCGATCCGTACCAGCCGGCCGAGCGGCGTTTCCGCCTGACCCGAAGCATCCTCGAGGCGCTGCGTTCCTGGCGGGGCTTGAGTCTCGGCATCATCACCAAGTCGCCGTTGATCCTCAGGGACCTCGACCTGCTGCGGGAGCTGGCGGAGCGGCACGAGATCTCGGTGAACATCTCGCTCGCGTCAGTGGATGCCCCGCTGCTCCGACGGCTGGAGGCGCGCTCGCCGGCGCCACACGCCCGGCTCCGGGCGGTGAAGGGACTGGTCGACGCCGGGATCTACGCGGGCCTGATGGTGGCCCCGGTAATCCCCGGTGTCACCGACAGCCGGGAGGCGCTGGGAGCGGTGATGGCGGCGGGGAAGGCGGCGGGTGCGCGCTACGTGGTCGGGGCGGCGCTCCGTCTCGGCCCCGCGGCGCGAACCCGTTTCCTTCCCCACCTCGCCCAGGAGTTTCCCGAGCTGGTGGAGCGCTACACCCGCCGCTTCGGGCACAGCGAATCGCCGGGTCAGGACTACATCGACGCGCTGAGCCGCCGGATCCGGTCGCTGCAGCGGGAGTACGGCTTTCCAGTAAACAGCGGCATGAGCGGCCGGCAGCGGCACCAGAGCCGCACCCCGCGCTCCACCCCGGCGATTCCACCGTCGGCCGAGCAGTGGACCTTGCTGTGAGAGACGGTCGGGACGGACAGGCGGATGGCGCTGTACACCGTGCGGGACGGCCGGATCGTGCGGGAGCAGTTCTTCTATCATATGCAGGGGATGTAGGCCGACAGTGAGGAGTGAGGAGTGAGAAGTGAGAAGTGAGAAGTGAGAAGTGAGAAGTGAAGTAAGAAGTGAGAGGTGAGAAGGAAGGAAACCCGAGCCCAAACACTTCTCACTTCTCACTTCTCACTTCTTACTTCTCACTTCTTACTTCTCACTTCTCACTCGGCATATGACGCTTCGATCGGTGCTGTTCGTCGATCCCCCCGCCTTCTGCACCACGGTCGAAGGCCTGGTGGCTCCCGCGCTCCGGGAGCGGCCGGTCGCGGTCGCGGCGCCGGGCGCGGACCGCGCCACCGTGCTCGCGCTCTCCGCCGAGGCGCGGGTGGCGGGGATCACCCGCGGCATGCCGGTGAGCCGGGCGAGGAAGCTCTGTCCTGACCTGATCCTCCGCCCCCCCAACCCCCTGCTCTACGCCCGTGCCTCGCGGGCACTGCACGAGATCCTCAGCCGCTACGCCCCCATCATCGAGCCCAAGGGATACGGTCACGCCTATCTCGACCTCACCGGCACCGGCCGGCTGTTCGGCCCCGCGGTGGACGTGGGGGCACGGATCAATGACGAAGCGAGGAAACGGCTGGGACTGCCACTGGCGGTGGGTGTAGCACAGAACAA
>JBGQJV010000387.1:0-3103 GCA_041499215.1 Gemmatimonadota bacterium
CCAACTGAGGCTCGCGCTCCGCCATTGCCCGGACCGCCGCGCCGTCGCCCCGGGCACATGCCGCGATCAGCCCCAAGGCGCCGGGCAGCTGGACCGGAAACCCACGCTGCTCGAACAGCTCGAGCAGGTCGCCCCGCCCGCCGCGAGCGGCTCTCGCTATCGCGGATTCCGGGTCATTGCGCCCCGGCAGCCTGGGGTCGGCCCCGTGGTCCAGCAGCAGCGCGATGATGTCGCGGTCGTTGTTGCGCGCGATCGCATGGTGAATTGCGAGGAGACCACGGGGTCGGCGGAGATTGGGGTCGGCGCCGTGCTCGAGCAGGTACTTGACGCCCTCGTAGTCGTGCCAGTCGTGTTTCCGGATCAGCATGAGCACGAGGTTGTGCTCGGTTACCCTGCCGGTCTCGACCAGCACCTGCATGGCGCCGAGGTCGTATTCCTCCGGCGAGTGGTAGACCGCCTCCTCGTCGTTGGGATTCGCGCCCCGCTCGATGAGCAGCCGGGTCAGCTCCGGGTGATGCGCCACTCCGGCGGCCCCGTACAAGGCCGTCTCGAACTCGGGGTACTCGCCGGTGGTCCAGAACCCGCTGTTCGGGTCGGCGCCCGCGTCGAGCAGCGCGGTGGCCGCCCGCAGAAAACCGCCGCTCTGGGCCGGGTCCAGCCGGAGATACTTCGACAGGCACAGGTAGACGAGGGGGTTTGCGCCGTAGGGGTCGACCGCCGCGGTGGCGCTCGCCGGGTCGCGTGTCAGGCACTCACGCACCCGGGCGTCGTGGCCCAGCACTGCGGCCACATGGATGCCGCGGTCCGCGATGCCGGGATGCGCGGTCAGCATGGCCTCGGCCCGATCGAGTGAGCCATGCCAGGTGGCCGCCTGGAGGAAGGCCGCAACTGGATCGTCCATTCGGGTCATCAGGAGTCTGGTGCGCGGTTTCCTGCGCCGAGCCGGGTGATTCCGGCAATGGGACGAGTGGGTTCTGAGCCGATATTCCCCATATGGGGGCGGAGGCCTCACCCAACCGGTCCTGCTGGCGCAATTCCGCCCTCCGCATCGGCTCGACGCCCGCGACCCCCTCCTCAGGAGCCAGAGCCTGCCGGCTTCCCGGTCGCCAGCGGCCCAAGCAAGCGCGCCGGCCCGATGCGCCGTGCCTCGATCTGGAGGTAGTTCGTCACCCAGGTCTTGCCGCCATCGGTGGAACGGTCTCCGGCCCAGGAGAAGCGGTCCGGCAGAATGTCATGGCACCGGATCCGCCATTCCGAAGGCCTGGGGCTCATCGCCCCGAAGGTCTGCTCGATGCGCATCTCCGTGCCAACTTTGCGGCCGGTGCCGACATTCTGCAATCCCGACCCGCCTTCCGTCGAGACCAGGTCCCACCGGTCCAGCACGGCGTTGTAGGCGCGCAGAGTACTCGTCACATAGAGCGTCTGGCCGCTGTCGCCGACCATCCGGTATTCGTCCAGGATCTGCGCCCCTTCCGACAGGCGGACTGCGCTCCAGTAACCGTTGCTCTTGCCGTACTCCTTGCTCAGGGCGGTGAACTCCCAGTCCCCGAGCAGGTAGTCGAAGTCGCCCTGATGAGCATCGTAAGAGGCCTTGATCTGTTCCGGGGTCCGCCTCGGGCGGGATTGCGCGGTGAGCGGTGCGGTGACCGCCGCCAGCGAAACCAGCAGGACTCCCGCGCTGAGCGAAGCAACTCCTGTGGACATGTCGACCTCACTGCCCGGGGGAAGATGGGGGACGGGCCGTTTGCCAGGAGCTCAGAGATATCTGAGCCACCAGTCGTGTCTCCTTGCCTTGAGACCTGCAAACCACCGGCACGCGAAGTAGAGCAGGACCACCGCCACCGCCCAGACGCCGTACAGCAGGCCGAGGCCCCAGGTGTATCCCTCCGGCGCCGGCGGATTGCCCATGGGGTGGTTGGCGAACAGCCACGGGCTGACCTCGCCCAGACGGATCAGCGAGACTACCAGGGCCAGAGCGTGTATCAGCGGGATGTGTACCAGGTAGTAGAAGAATGGGACTCGGCCCAGGAGGCCGAGCCATCGGGCCAGGGGTCCCCGCGCGCGCTCCAGCAGCGGGATCAACGCGATGGTCGGTCCCAGGGTCATCAGCAGGAACAGGAATGAAGCGGGGTACTTGTTGGTATTGAGAAAGGAGAGCAGACCGGGCATTCCCGGGGTGCCGTCAGGTCCGGTCGTGGCGGCGGACCAGGGCCGGGGATCCCCGTAGAGGTTGAGCCCACGCAGGACCAGGAAGAGCCCGATCGCCCCAAGACCCACGCGCAGGCAGATACGGTTCCGCCGCGCCGGCTCCATGGCGAGGATCCCTCCGAACGCGTACCCCGCCGCCATCACGCCGATCCAGGGGATGATCGAATAGAGCACCATCAGGTTGGGGCCGTTGGGGCCCAACTGGACCGGCCCCGCGAAGAACCCGACGTAGAGGACCTTCCACAGCCCGGAGACCGGGCTCGCCGGTAGTGACTGAATCAGGGCGCCCAGGTGGGGATCCATCAGATTGTGGCCCGCGATGATCGCCAGACCCAGGCCGCCTACCGCGGGGAGCGGGAGCCGCACCAGCCCGGCCAGGAGGATCATGCACCAGCCAATGACCCAGATGACGCCGGCCAGCTCGTATTGCGCGAAATGGAAGTTGAAGGTCCAGGCTACCCGGATCACGGTCAGCTCGAGCAGCACGAGCCACGCCCCGCGGATCAGCAGGTGGCGGGTGAGGTTGGCGTGTCTCCGGCCGTAGAAGAACGCGCTGGTGCCGGCGAGGAAGATGAATGCCGGGGCGCAGAAGTGGGTCACCCACCGGGTGAAGAAGATTCCAGGTGTTGGTCCGCCAGCGGGGAGACCGGAGAAGACCCGGACGTGGTCGATGGCCATTAAGGCCATGACCGCGCCACGGATCAGGTCGATGGACGCGACGCGGGGTTGCTCGGTGGCCGCCGGGGCGGCCTGCGGGGGAGACAGGGTGGCAGTCATGGGAGACAACCTGTGCCACACTGCCTCGCCGATCAATGCCACCGAGGCCAACGGTACGGGCCGCGCGGCGGACGGCGTCTGGGGCGCGGCGAACGGCGAGCGGGGTTTGCAGGCGGGA
>JBGQJV010000388.1:0-3086 GCA_041499215.1 Gemmatimonadota bacterium
CTCCTCCAGCGCCTGACGCCGGGCGGTCAGCTGGGCGAGGGCTTCCTCCGCGGTGCGGCGGTCGGCCCGCTCCAATGCTTCTTTGCGCCGCAACTCCGCCACCAGGTGGCGGGCACGCTCGGCCTCTCCGGCGAGACGGCGGGCCTCATTGGTGTGACGTTCGGCGACGTCGATCGCATCCGCCCTGCGACGCTCGGCGACCTCTAGCTCGGCTTCAGCCGCCTGCTTGCGGGCGGAGGCGGTGCTGGCCTGTTCCCGCAGCGAGGCGAGGTCGGATTCCAGGGAAGCCCGCTCGCCCTCGAGCGAGCGCAGGGTCTGGATCCGCTTCTGCAGCTCCTCCTCGAACTGGCGCACCAGCTGGCGCTGCTCGCCCAACCGGAGCCGGACGTCCTGCTCCGTGGCGGTGCGAGCGTTGAGCTCGGCCTGGATCCGCTCCTTCTCCTGCAGCGCGGTGGCGTGCTCGGTTTCAGCGGCCTCCCGGTCACGGGCCGCCTGCTGCCGGCGGGACTCCATCTGGCCCCGCTCCTCCGAGGCTCTGAGCTTCCGCGCCGCCGCGTTGGCGAGCCGCTCCGCCGCCAGCGCCAGGTCGCCGTCGAGCCGGCCCAGCTCCAGCCGGACATCGCCCAGGCGCCGGGCGATCTCGGTGCGCTGGGTCTCGGTCCGGGCGCGGGTGCGTCCCGACTCTTCGCGCCGTTCCTCCAGCTCCGCCAGGGATTCACGCGATGCGGGGAGCTCCTCTTCCAGCTCCGTGTGGCGCCGGGTGGAGGTCTCCATCTGATCGCCAAGGTCCTTGAGCAATCGCTTTGCCAAGGTGAGCTGCACCGAAAACTTCTCCTCCATGAGACGGGCGTGACGCTCGGTCTTGCCTTTCTGCCGGGCCAGGCTCCGGATCTGGCTCTGGACCTCCGCGATGAGATCCTCCACCCGCTGCAGATCGCCCGCGGTCTCCTCCAGCCGCCGTTCGGTGGTCTGGCGCCGGTCGCGGTACAGTCCGATGCCGGCGGCTTCCTCGAACAGGGACCGGCGCTCTTCGGCCCGATCGGACAGCAGCCACTCGATCATCTTCGACTCGATCACCACCCCGGCATCGCTGCCCAGACCGGTGCCGCGGAGCAGGTCCTGGATGTCGCGCAGGCGGACCACGGTGCCATTGAGCAGGTAATCCGACTGACCGCTCCGGGAGAGGCGGCGGGTGATCTGCACCTCGCGATAGGCGATGGGGAGGTCGCCGTCGGAGTTGTCCAGGAAGAGGGAGGCTTCGGTCACGTTCACCGGGCGGCGCACCGCCGACCCCTGGAAGATCACGTCCTCCATCTTGCCGCCGCGGAGCAGCCGGGCCGACTGTTCGCCCAGCACCCAGCGCACCGCGTCGGAGACGTTGGACTTGCCGCAGCCGTTGGGACCGACGATCGCGGTCACCCCGTCATGGAAGGTGAGGGAGACCGTGTCGGCGAAGGACTTGAAGCCGGACAGCTCGAGCTTCGTGAGCTTCATGCGGGACGGATCCTGTTCAGCGATCGGGTTGGTAGATGAAGAACGGCCGACCCAGCCGGCGGCCGGTGGATTCGGCGGCTTCGCGGGTAGGGTAGGGGCCCAGCACCACCCGGAACCCTTCATCGGGGCTGTGGGGATCGAGCACCGAAGCAGGCAGACCCTGCTGTTCGAGCTGGCGGGCCAGCTCGGTGGACCACGCCTTGTTCTGGGAGCTGGACACCTGCAGGTACACCCGGTTGTCCGGCACGGTCCCTGAGGAGTCGGTCTGCCGGCTGTCGCTTACGGCCACCTCGGGCTCGATGCTCGCGGTGCCGGTCTCCGGCGTCCAGGCCAGCGGGAGCCAGAAGTCTCCCGCGCCGCCCTTCACCCGGCCGCTCTCGGGGAACTCACTCTGGGTGAGGTCGAACGCGACCACGTCGCCGCCCTGCTTGAGCAGCAGAGCCTGCTGGTTTGTGACGGTGGGCAGGTCGGCTGACCAGTCGGCCTTGAAGCCGCGAACAAAGTGATTCCGGGCGAGATCCACCAGCCAGAGCGAGTCGCTGGTGGGTGGGTGGACCATCAGCCAGCGTCCGAACGGATCGGAGCGGAGGGAAGCGGCCGGCCCCGGCAACTTGATTTCCCCAACCTGCTCCCGGGTAAAGCGGTTGAACACCAGCACCGTTCCCTCGCGCCGGGCCACATAGAACCGATGCCCCGAGGGCGAGAACAGAACCGCGCGGGCGTGGCCGCTCACCGGGATCGAAACCGACTGGTCAGGGCGGTCGGGATCGATCAGCACGACGGCGGTGTCGGCCGCGACGGCCAGCAGATCTCCCCAGAACGTGGCGGCCGCGTCACCGGAGGGGAGCGGCACCTTGACCGGCTGGTCGTCGCTGTGGAGGACGGTGAGGGCCGCCCCCTGTCCTGAAGACACGGCCAGCAGTGCGGGGCCGCGGGTGCCGTAGAGGTCGCGGGGCCGCGAGGGGAGCTTGGACTCGAAGTGCAGCGGGTTGCGGCGAACGAACTGCACGACCCGGAGGCTGTCATCCACGGTAAACAGAGTGCCGTCGGGGCCCACCGCGACGTCACGCACCCCGGCGGCGAGCTGGGGCCGGGGCCGGGAGGTCAGCAGATCAAACGCGATGACGTCATTCTTGCTGCCGAGGGCGTAGACCACGCCCAGATCCAGATCGGCGCCGATCGCGCGCCGTATCGCCGGAAGCGGGGCCGCGGATCGCCAGCCCCAGGGCTCCAGCTTCGGCAGCCGGTACAGCTCCGCCGTGCCACCAGCCATCGGCAGCCGGAGCAGGCTGGAAGGCGGTGTGGTCGTGGCGACGGAGAGACCGCGATAGGGCTGGGAGCCGGACCGGCATGCGACCAGGACCGCGATGGCCGCGGCCAGGAGGAGGCGCGTTTGCACGGCAGAAAAGTAGCGGGAGGGGGAGAGCGGCGGGAAGGGCGGAACAGGCGGGAAGGCGGGAAGGCGGACAGGCGGACAGCCGGACCGGCGGTCAGGCGGACGCTGAGGAGACAGCTGCACGCCGAGCAGGAAAGCCCGAGGGATCCGCTATGGGCGCGAACCCACAGGGATCCCTCGCTGTGCTCGGGATGAC
>JBGQJV010000389.1:0-3048 GCA_041499215.1 Gemmatimonadota bacterium
CGCCGCGCCAGAGGCAGAGTGCCCGGATCCAGCACCGCCACCTCGAGGTCCGGCCAGCTGAGCGCCCACTCGAGCGCAAGCACCCGGGCCAGCACCCTCGTGGCGAGGAAGATCTCGCCGTCCGCCGCGACCATCTCTGAATCGGCCAGCGTGCGACGCTCGGAGCCGACCTTGAGGCTGCGACTGGCCGGATCGAGGACGAAGGGTACGTTACCCGGCTGGATGACCGTTTCGAGGACGCCGCCGGAGTGGTGGAGGACGACCAGCTCCGCCATTTCGAGGAAAGTGGCGAGTGGCACCAGGGCCTCTTCGCCGACCCGATAGGCCGGGACGGTTCGCGAGGCGATCCGCCCAAGGGCCAGCTCCAGGAGCACCGGCTCGGCGGCCGGCCGGTCCTGGGCCATGGCTCCCGATGGAGCCACGGCCATAGCCAGGACGACGGCGACCAGCCAGCCGGACCGGATCATGGCAGCGTGATCTCCTGCGAGTCGCGCACCGTGGGCGCGCGGAGCAGGAGCTCCGGCGCGATGTCCGGGCGCTCGCTGGTGAACTCGAGCCGCAGCCGGTACTGCCCCGCCGGGAGGGAGGCCACCGGCAGTGCGAAAGCGGGCTCCGCGTCGTAGTACACCGCGATCGGCTCGGAAAAGGAGGATACGCTTTTCCCAGCGGCGTTGATCAGCGTCCCCTTGGCGGTGCCGGTATACGCCGCGGTTCCCTGGCGCTGCAGACGGGCACGGATCTCGAGGGAATCGCCCTTCCGCGCGGTCCGGATAGCGGAAAGCGACACACCGGTCTGCAACACGCCCTTGCGGTAGGTGAGTGGGATGATGGTCCTCAGCTCGAGGTTCAGACCGACCTGGATGCCGGTGGTGTCCCCGCCGGTAACCGGCACGCTGCCGCCCTTGGCGCTGATGACGACTCTTGCCCAGTACTCGCCGTCCGCCAGCCCGGCAGGGGGCCGGGCGAGGAGCCGCACGGTCTGGCGTCCCAGCGGGGGAATGACGGCCCGCTTGGGGAACGCCTCGATCCAGCGGTTGGCGGCCGGCATCTCGGCGGTGACGCTGTCCGGCTCGAGCAGCGTAAGATTGCCGGCGGAATCAGTCACCGGGTAACCAAACAGGAAGGAGATCCCGGTCTCCACCGGCTCGGCTCCGGGGTTGTAGAGCGTGATCGACGCGCTGCGGGTGCGGTGGTCCACGTAGACCGCGTGGGGGGCCACCACGACTCCCTGGGCTCCGGCGACCCGGACGGCTCCAGCGACGAGACCCAGCAGCACGATCGAACGACGCATGACTAGAAGAAGGTGCACGTGAGAGTGACGGTGCCCCGGTAGGCGCCGGTGGCCTGCCCCGCCGCGGGGGAGACCCGGCCCCCCAGGTTGACATTGAAGTCCGCGCTGGTGGTCAGGGTGAAGGTCTGGGTGTTGTTCGGGTTGAACGTCACCGGGACGCTGCTGCCCGCGGTGCCCTGGGCGATTGCATCGGTGGCCCCGAAAGTGATTGGCAGTGTAGCCCCGCCCGCCACCCGGGCCAGCGTGGTGGGCAGCGTGAACCGAACTTGCACCTGTCGGTTGAGAATATGCCGCACGTAGAACCGCCCACTCCTGATCGGGTCCGACGGGGCCACGGTGGTCTGTACGCCGCGGATCACCACGCCGAAGTTCAGGTCCCGGATGCCTGTGACCGTCGACTGCCCCGCCAAGGGAGTGGCGGTGGCGATCGGCAGCAGGAGTAGGAGCAGCAGGCATGGACGCATCGGAATTCCCCGGGGAGGCCTCACGGGCTCAGGCGAACGCGAGCAAGATAGCCCGGTCCGCTTGACCCGTGAGTCGCCCGGAATTGCCCTTGACTGCGATCAGAAGTAGGCCGCCGTGAGCGTGACGGTCCCGGTGTAGTTGCCCGCTGCCTGAGCGGCGCCCGGAGTCACGGTGGCACCAACGAAAACCCACAGGGCACCCAGGGCGCTGAATGCACTGCCAGTGGCGGCGCCGGACGGCGTGAAAGCGGTGCAGCCGGCCGTGGTGTTGGTCGGGCTGGTGCAGCCGGTCCAGGTGGCGATGGGCAGGTTGTTGGCGCCGAACACCAGGTTGGTCGGCAGCGTGAACGTCAGGTTGACGTTCCCACTGGCCTGGCCGCCCATCTGGAACTGGCCACTGGTGGCGGCAGCGATGCCGATGGTCTTGGCCACGCCGGGAAAGACGTTGCCGAAGTCCAGATTCCTGGTGGACAGGAAGCTGATCGGCTGGTACACGGTGGCCAGCGCCTGGATATTGGCGCTTTGGGCCTCGGCGGCGGTGGCCAGACTAAAGAGTGCGGCCAGGACTGCCGATACTCGGTTAGCGATACGCATTGCCCTCTCCCTCTTGGGGTAGTAAGTGGGTCCTCGTCCGACTGGGAATCGTTTCAGGGAGTGGCAGCTCCCTGGCACAGGAGGGGAGGGCAACCAATGTGCCGCGTGTCTAATCTGGGTGATTGATTCGCGGTAAGTGGTTATCAACAACGGACTTCAAGGTGTACATCTCTTGTACATCTTGATGGAAGTTCCTGACACTCCCTCCGGCGCGAGTCGGGGACTCAAGTCGCCATGCTGCAATGGGTTTCGCGCGGTCGGAGCAGCCCGGTTCGTGACCCCGCTCACTCAGGGGTTCAGCCGGGCAATTGGCTCATTCCCTTCGGTTTTCTGGCCCTCCTGACCCCGCTCTTCGGGCCAACCGCGCTTGCGGCCCAAGCCCGAGGGACGCTGCAAGTCGCGGCACAGGTGCTTTCCGTGGAGCCGAGCCGGACCGCCTTAAGTGAGGCCATCCAGGCTCTGGACCACCCCAATCGGCACGGTGTGATCTTCTCTTCATTGGCGCGGATCCGGGTGGAGCCGGTCGCCGGGCCTGCGCCTGGTGATCCCAGGCGGCCGCGGACGGTGCGGATCGACTTTCTGAGGAACTGAGGCGGGAAAGGGCGGGAAAGGCGCGAGGGCGGGACCGGTCAGACGCGAGCCCATAGGGATTCCTCGCTGCGCTCGGAATGACAAGCTTCCCGTGTCCGCCTGTCCGCC
>JBGQJV010000390.1:0-3038 GCA_041499215.1 Gemmatimonadota bacterium
CGCCGCGCGTGAACCCTGGCGGTCCAGCAGCCCCCGCGCCCGGCGGATCTTGTCAGTCGTCCCGGGGATGTAGGACTGCCCGCCGAACCCCGGATTGACACTCATCAGCAGCAGGAGATCGATATCCGGCACTACTTCGTCGACCAGTGCCAGCGGGCTGGATGGATTGAGCGACAGCCCGGCGAGCATTCCCCGCTCCCGGATCGCCGCCAAATGCCGCTGGACGTGCACTGTGGCTTCGGGATGGAAGCTGAAGACCCGCACCCCCAGATCGGCGTATTCGCCGATGTAACGCTCCGGCTCCACCACCATGAGATGCACGTCCAGTGGCGCGTCGGTGAACCGGCGCAGCGCCCGGATCAGGGGCGCCCCGAAGGTGAGGTTGGGCACGAATCGCCCGTCCATCACGTCCACGTGCAGCCACTCCGCACCGCCTGCCAGGGCGGCCTCTACCTGCTCTCGCAGTCGACCGAGGTCGGCCGAGAGCAGGCTGGGCGCGATGCGGACCGCCATCAGCTCTTCCCGGCCACGATCAGATCGACCTTGTTGCCCCGCCCCGTCCGGGTACCCGCCGCGGGCCGCTGCTCGAGGATGGTGCCGTCCGGGCGGCCGGACACCGCCCGGGTCGACACCGCTCCCACGCTCAGTCCGATCTCGGCCAGGCGCGCCCGCGCCTCCACCAGGGTGAGTCCCACCATGCTCGGGACGGTCAGATCCGCCTTCCCGGAACTTACCACCAGCTCGATTGCCGTGCCGGCCGGCCGTCCCACCCCCGGTCCTGGGCGGGTCTGCACCACGATCCCTCGATCACTGGCGGAAGGGAGAGTGTCGGTACGCCCCAGCTGGAACCCGGCTGCCTTCAGCACCCGCTCGGCGAGGGGGCGGGGAAAGCCAGCCACGTCGGGAACGGCGACATCCGGAGGGCCATCGCTCAGGACAAGTGAGACCACCGTATTGGGCGGTACCACTACCCCGGGGGGAGGATCCTGTCGTACCACGGCGTTCTTGGGGACCGCGGGGTCGGTTTCCTGATCCTCGATTCGGAAGCGCATCCCCTGCGCCTCGAGCTTCTGTCTGGCCTCGGTAACGCCGAGGTCGATGACCCGGGGGACCGCATGCTGGCTGGAAAAGAACGGTGCGGGGAAGAGCCAGAACACGGTAATGAGGTACCCCACCGCGAAGGCCGCGATCACGATCGCGGCCTGCTTGACGAACCTCCGTCCGGCCATGGTGCGCAGGAACGGCAGCTGCGGAGTGGCCCCGCTGGGGCGGCGGAACTGCATCAGCCGGCGTGCCGGAGGCGCGCGGCGAAGCCTCCATCGGTGCGGTGCCGCTGCGGCAGGAGCAGCAGATCCCCTTCAGGGGTCAGGAGCTCCGGCGGCACGGCCGCACCGGGATCACGGCGAAAGGCGGGAAAGCGATCGAGCAGATGGCTCACCTGGGTCTCATTCTCCTCGGGCTCGAGTGAACACGTGGCATAAACTAACCACCCCCCGGGTCGGACCGCCCCCACCACGCTCTCCAGCAGGGCCCGCTGCTGCAGCGCGATCCGGTCCAGCGACTCTGGCGAAGCTCGCCAGCGGGCGTCGGGGTGCCGGGCGAGCGCGCCGGTGCCCAGGCAGGGGGCATCGAGCAGCACGCCGTCGATCGCCCTGCAGGGTGGGGCCCCGGCGGAGGCGCAGACCACCAATTCTCGCCCGCTCCCCGCCCGCGCGAGGTTCTGCCGCAGGCGGTCGAGGCGCTCCCGTTTGAGCTCACCGGCGATGACCCGGCCGGCTGTCAGACCGAGGGCGATGCTCTTCCCGCCGGGCGCGGCGCAGGCATCGTAGATCGTGGCCCCCTTGGGGAAGGCGGCGAACCGCACCACGAGCGCCTGCGCCGGGTCCTGCACCTGGAAGGCGCCCTCGGTGAACCCTGGGAGATCTGCCGGACGGTGGTGGTCCACCACCAGCCCGGCGTCGAAAGGGGCCCGTCTCGCGCTGACGCCCGACTCCCACAAGCGCTGCTGCAGCTGTTCCAGCGTCCATCGGGCCGGCTGCAGGACGAGCAGTGGCCGGGTGTTGTTCCACTCCAGCAGGCGCTCAGTCTCCTCCGTGCCGAAACGGGCCAGCCATCGGCGCACCAGCCAGTCGGGATGCGAATGCCGGTTAGCCAGGCTGGCCGCCGGATCCGCCTCAAAGGCCGGTGCCGCGCGGCGCCCGCCCATCTGACGGAGCACTGCGTTCACGAAGCGGGACTCGCTTTCTCCGAACTCCTCCCGGGCGAGCTCCACCGCGGTTGAAACCGCGGCATGCGCGGGGACCCGGTCCAGCGCGACCAGCTGATAGGCGCCAAGCCGAAGCAGATCCCGGAGGCCAAGGGCCACGGAACTCCAGCCGTGCCGGGCGAGGGGCATCAGCCGGGCATCGAGGTCACGCTGGCGGCGGAATACGCCGGCAGCGAGTTCATGGGCCAGGCGTCGATCGGCGTCAGCCAGCCCGTCCAGCGCAGCATCGAGTGCCTGGTCGAACGGTGCGCCCTTTCGCACCGAGGTAAGCACACTAAGCGCTGCTCTCCGAGCGGCGAGGCCGGATCCGAGTTCAGAGTTCCGAGTTCCAGGTGGGTCCCCTTGCAACTTGGAACTCGGTACTTGGAACCTCTTCCGTGGGCTCACCCGATCATCCCAGAGGTGGGCGACGAGGGTACGGCAACTTCCCGCCGGGGCATCCGGCCCGCCAGATATGCCAGTCGCCCGGCCTCGACGGCGTGCCGCATGGCCGTGGCCATGGCGACGGGGTCCCTCGCCTCGGCGATGGCGGTGTTCATCAGGATGCCGTCCACGCCTTGTTCCATGGTGACGCAGGCGTCGGAGGCGGTGCCCACTCCCGCGTCGACCAGGACCGGAACCTGGAGCCGCCGCTTGATGGTGCGGATGCTGTAGGGATTGAGCAGCCCGAGACCGCTGCCGATGGGCGAGGCCAGGGGCATCACGCAGGCGGCGCCCGCCTGTTCCAGCCGGAGGGCGGTGATCAGATCGTCGTTGGTATAGGCCATGACCA
>JBGQJV010000391.1:0-3033 GCA_041499215.1 Gemmatimonadota bacterium
GCGTCCTGGAGGGCAGGGACGCTCCGTGCCTCCCACACCATCACGCTCCCGCCCCGCTCCTCGATCTCTTCGGCCAGCCAATCGAAGTCCTCACGGGTCTTGGCGTCGGCGGGGAGCGCCCAGACGGCGTCATGCAGCAGAATCGCGCCCAGGCGCTTCGCCCGTCGCCAGATCGCGAGGCGGAGTCGGGACGGTTCCCGGGGGAGCCGGTAGGAGCAGAGGAGCCAGTCGGTGGCCATCTGGTGTGGAGAGTAACCGCGGTTACATTGGGATGCCAGCCGGCCACCCTCACCACTCCAGCCTCCCGGCGTCCGGATGACCGAGACCGGCCCACCTCCCACGCGGGGCCACGTCGCCCGCTACTTCCTCCACCTCGGTGCCTTGGGCTTTGGCGGACCGATCGCGCTGGTGGGCCACATGCATCGAGACCTCGTCGAGGCCCGGCGCTGGTTCACGGAGGAGGAGTACCGCGAGGGGATGGCCCTTGCCCAGCTCTCACCTGGTCCCCTCGCGGCTCAGCTCTGCTTCTACCTCGGCTATCTCCGTGGCGGAATCGCTGGCTCGGCACTGTCGGGTCTCGCGTTCGTCCTGCCGAGCTTCTTGATGGTCGTTGCGCTGGGCTGGGCCTATGTGCAGTACGGTGGTCTCTCCTGGATGCAGGCGGTGTTCTACGACGTGGGGGCGGCGGTCATCGGCTTGATCGCCCGCAGCGCGTATGGACTCACCAGGAAAACTATCGGCAAGGATCTGCTGTTCTGGGGGATCTTCCTGGTCGTCGCCACGGGCACCGCCGCCACTGGTCGCGAGCCCGTCTTGATTATCCTTGCCGGCGGCGCGCTCGTGTGGATCGTCCGTACCCCCCCAGCCGTGCTCCGGAGGTCGGGCACCCTCGCGGAAGGGGGCAGCATCCTGCTGCTGCTGCAGATCCTGGGCTTCTTCACCTACGCGGGGAGTTTCGTCTTCGGCAGTGGGCTCGCGATCGTGCCGTTCTTGCATGGCGGGGTCGTGCTGCAGCACCGGTGGCTGACCGAGCGCCAGTTCCTGGACGCGGTGGCCGTGGCGCTCATCACCCCGGGCCCGGTGGTGATCACCACCGGCTTTATCGGTTACCTGATTGCCGGACTGGCTGGTGCGTGTATCGCCGCCGGAGCGACGTTCTTGCCTGCGTTCCTCTTCACCGTGATTCCGGCCCCTTACTTCCACCAGTACGGCAAGCGTCCCTGGCTTGCCTCCATCGTTGCGGGGATCACCGCCGGCGCGACGGGGGCCATCGTCGGGGCGGTGTTCATCCTGGCTCGGCAGTCCCTGGTAGACATCACCACGATCGTGGTCGCAGTCGGCGCCTTCGGGCTCACCTGGCTCAAGTGGAAGATCCCGGAGCCCCTCATCGTCGTCGTTGCCGCGCTGATTGGTCTGGCGGTCTGGGGGTGAGCGAGCTACGCTGGTTGCGTCGACACCCCGCTCCCGCTGCATCCGACTCGCGCCCCGGCCGGGAAGGCCCGTGAACCGTCTCGTCGTCACCTGCTATTCCTCCGCGGCTCTCTCCCTCGCACTACCGGCTGCCGCATGGAGCCAGCAGAGCGCCGATGCCCCCTCGCGGCTTGCTGCAGGCGCGCAGCACATCCAGGCTGTCCGAATAGTGGGCGAATTACACCTCGACGGGCGCCTCGATGAGCCAGTCTGGGAGACGGCGGACTCGATCACCGAGTTCCGCCAGCGCGAGCCCGAAGAAGGCGTACCGTCGAGCGAGCGGACGGTGGTCAAGCTCGCCCGCGACCAGGACGCGCTGTTTGTCGGCGTCCGCGCCTATGACTCCAATGCCCACGGGATCAGGGCGACGCAGCTCCGCCGGGACGCCGATCTCGAGGTCGATGACTACGTCATGCTGCTCATCGACAGCTTCCACGACCAGCGGAGCGGCTTCTTCTTCCGCACCAATCCGAACGGCGCCATGTGGGATGCCCAGTTCACCGGTGTGGATGACGCCAACGAGAACTGGAACGGCATCTGGGATGTGGCCGTGGCGCGGAATTCGGCCGGGTGGAGCGTCGAGTTCCGCATTCCGTTCCGCACCCTCCGGTTCCGGTCCGGCGGAGACGGGGTGTTCGGCTTCAACGTGCAGAGATTCATCCGTCGCAAGAACGAGGTGGTCCTCTGGCGAGGCTGGGGCAGGGCCGAAGGGATCTATCGGCTGATCTATGAGGGCGAGGTAGGCGGCTTCGGGGATCTTCAGCGAGGCCGGGGTCTAGAGGTCAAACCCTATGTCCTCGGCCGAGCGACGGCCACCGATCACGACGCGCTGGGCAACGGGCTCGGAGGCGGGGGTGTAGCGGGGAAGGCGGGGGTAGATGCGAAACTCGCCCTCACACCGACGGTGACCGCGGATCTGACCGTCAACACCGACTTCGCCCAGGTGGAAGTGGATCAGCAGGTCATCAACCTCACGCGACTGCCGACGTTTTTCCCCGAAAAGCGCGATTTCTTCCTCGAGTCGAGCAGCATCTTCGATTTTGCGACTCCCAGCCGAGTGCAGCCCTTCTATTCGCGCCGCATCGGGCTCGGAGCCGGCGGAGAGGTGGTACCGATGCTCGCGGGTGGGCGAGCGTACGGGAAAGTGGGGCCCTGGACTCTCGGCCTCCTCGACGTGCAGACGGGGCACGGCGATCGGGCCAACGACCTCGTCGTGCGGGTGAAACACGACCTCCTCGACCGGTCCTACATCGGTGCGATCGGCTTGCAACGGATCGCGGAGGGCGGCAAGGGGCCCGAGCGGGTCGCGGGACTCGATATCGATCTGCCACTGGTGGTTGGTGGGAAGAACCTCGAGCCATCGTTCTGGATCATGGGGAGTCAGACGCCGGGCGCCAGTGGGTTCCCGATGGCCTGGCGATACGGCACTGATTTCCCCAACGACCTGGTCGACGCCTTCATCTCGCTCTATCGGATCGACGCAGGCTTTACTCCCACGCTCGGCTTTGTCCAGCGGTCGGGGATCTGGGAGACGACCTCGCACATTGACATCACGCCCCGACC
>JBGQJV010000392.1:0-3000 GCA_041499215.1 Gemmatimonadota bacterium
CTCTACCCGCTGCTCGCCGGCGAGCCCTCCCAGGACCCACACCGTCCAGGCACGCCCATCGGCGTCGGTGACGGCAGTGTCGGGGATCAGGGCGGCATCGGAGCCTCCGGCGATGAGCTTGAACTCGACCCGCTGCGCCTGGACCGGCCGGTCCTTGCTGTCGGTCAGCCTGACCAGGAGCGAGTCGGGAAGCCGGCGCCCTGCCACACCGGTCTGGGCATCGCCGGTGAGAGCCTCGATAGCCGATGGCAGCCCCTGCGGCGGCAGGGTAAGGCTGTCTCCCCCGCTGCAGCGGAGGGCCCCCGCGAGCGCGGCAATGAGAACGAGGAACGGACCAGACCGACGGAGGGGCGACACGGGCCCTGCAGAGGCTGAAGGAGTCCCTAGTCAGAGCGGCAGAGCGTGTGCCGTCTCAGGGGCCCCTATCGTATCCGCCAAGTTAGCCCTGCGCTAGGAGTTGGCTTGGGCCGGCTGTGGCACCAGCGGGGCAGGTGTGGCTTGGGTTCTGTGGGCCGGATGTGGCTGAGTCAACTGTGAGGGGCGGGCTGTGGGAAGTGTGAGTTCCGAGCTCCGAGTTCCGAGTGACCGCACAACGCAACTCGGAACTCTGAACTTGGAACTCGGAACTCGTGGCCCTCAGTGGAACGTCACCCCGACGCCGAGGCTCACCAGCCGCTCGTCATGGCTGTCATACCGCTGACCCTGGAAGTCGAGGCTCGGAGTGATCGAGACGTTCCGCGCGACCCGGAAGTCGTAGCCAACGCCCAGGGCCAGCGCCGTCCCGTTCTCGTGGCTGTTGATGTTGCCCGAGGTGCCGTACAGCGACAGGTTGTCCCGGGCCCAACCCGCCCCGCCCCGGAGCCAGAAATCGCTGCGCCGCGCCGGGTACCACTGGGCGATGAACATGAGGCTGCCGAGCGAGCGGTCGTAGCCCTGACGCTGGTACCTCGCGGCCCAGCCGTTGAACTCGCCGCCAAGCATGAGCGACTGGCTCACGGCGCCACCGACCTTGATGTAGCCGGCGACACCGCCCTTGTCGTCGCTCCAGCCCAGCCCGTCATTGGCGTCGAACGACTCCGAGCCGCCGCCGATGCCGACCGCGGCCCAGAACCCCTCGCGCCGGTTGCCACGCGAATCGGAGACCTCGCGCAGGCCGCTGCAGTTGCACCGGCCGCGACTCCGGTCGCGGTCCCGGTCACGATTGTGATCCCGGCCGCGATCCCGCTCACGTGCAGGGAGAGAATCGTCATCCTGGGCAACGACCACCGCCGGGGCCAGGGTGAGACCGGCCAGCAGCAGAACCAGGGCACGCATGGATTCCTCCTGTTGAATCGTCAGTTTTTGCCGTCGAACGTGATGCTGATTCCGAAATTGATGACCCGCTCGCGGTACCCGTCGGGCCCGCGGACATTCATGC
The DNA here is from genome assembly GCA_041499215.1 of Gemmatimonadota bacterium. GTDB lineage: Bacteria > Gemmatimonadota > Gemmatimonadetes > Gemmatimonadales > GWC2-71-9 > JADJOM01. Next base: position 1,418 of record JBGQJV010000392.1, read on the forward strand.
GCAGCATTTCGATGGTGGGGCCGACCCACAGCCCGCGACTCACCGGTGCTTCGAATCCACCACCCACCAGCCAGGCAAAGCCGTAATCGGACACCAGCGCCGCGTCACAGCCGCAGTCATCGATCACGTCCTGTCCGTACCGGCCGAACCCCGCGCCGGTCTTGAGATAGAGACCGCTGGTCCGGAAGGGATAGACCCGGCCCGTCACCAGTCCCGCAGTAACGGTCTCGACCGTGCCTCCTCCCATCGGGTTGACCCAGACGAACCCGTCGAACCCCAACCGGAGCTGCTGGCCCACCGTCCCGCCGATCCCGAAGGACACCGTGGGGGCGATCCGCGAGTGGGAGTACGGGCCGGCCATGCCGGGCGCGGCGATGGCCTCCCCACCCGCGCCGAGCGAGCCGGAGATCCAGATCGGCCCGCGCCGGTAGGGCGCGCGCTCCTCGCGGACCTCGCGCAGGTAGGGATTGCCGCCATCGGGGCGCCGCGGGGCGCGCTCGCGGCGGCCGGCCGGTTCCGGCTCATCCTGCCAGTCGTCCTGCTGATCCGTGGTCGAGTCCGCCGACTCGGTGGAAGGGAGTGAGTCGGTCGGGTCCTGGGCCCGGAGCGCCGCCGGAGCGCATATGGCGGAGGCGGCGAAGGCCAGCGTCAGGAGATCAGGAGCGCGCATCTCGAAGGCACCTCGGCTGGTGTATCTTGCGAATCCGTTGGAACCTGATCGGCAGGCATAAGGGCAAAGGCCAGACCGGACCGGCACCGGTCGTTCAAGTCAGCAACGAGCAACGACTTGGCAGTGAGGTGCCGGGCGCCGCCCGCGGGCCGTTGTCCTCTCCCCAAGACACGACTGTCTCCCTTCGAATGACTCCTCGCACACGCTCCTACCTGTTCTTCGGAATCACGCTGCTGCTGGCGGCGGGGTTCGTTCGCCTGGGAGTCTGGCAGCTGTCCCGGCTGGGAGAACGCCGGGCGCTCAATCGGGCTGCGCTGGCGGCGCGGACCCTGCCGCCGCTCTCGCTGGACGATCCGGCTACGACCATCGGGCTGGGCCCGAACGGCATGCAGAACCGTCGAGTGACGCTGACCGGCCGCTACGACCAGGCGGCGGAGGTGGTGCTGCGCGGCCAGGGAGTGCAGGGCGTAGCCGGGGTGAGGATCGTCACCCCGCTCCGCCCGCTCAGGGGAGACACAGCGGTCCTGGTCGAGCGGGGGTTCGTGCCGTCACCCGATGCGATGACGGTGGACCTGGCCCCGCTCAAGGAGGAGGGAGTGGTGTCGGTGGCGGGGATCGGATTGTCGCTGCCTGACTCGGGCGCGCCGGGAGATCCACGGGAGCTGAATGGTCAACTCACCTGGCGGCGGGTGGACCTGGCGGCGCTGCGCCGGCGCCTGCCCTACCCGGTGGCGTCCTTCCTGGTGCTGCAGACACCCGATTCATCGCTGCCGGCGCAGCCGCGGCGGGATGAGGCGCCGGGACTCGACGACGGACCGCATCTGAGCTATGCGCTGCAGTGGTTCGCGTTCGCGATCACGGCGGTGACGGTCGGGGGGATCATCGGATTTCGCCGGCGAGCTTGATGCGGGCC
>JBGQJV010000393.1:0-2989 GCA_041499215.1 Gemmatimonadota bacterium
GATCAGCGCCTGCAGCCCCCACACCGCCACCACCAGGCCGATCACCCCACCGATCAGCGCGAGCACCAGACTCTCGGTGAGCAGCTGCCGCACCAGCACCCCGCGCCCTGCGCCCAAGGCCATCCGCATGGCCAGCTCCCGCGCCCGGGTGATGCCGCGGCTCAGCAGCAGGCTGGCCACGTTGGCGCAGGCGATCAGCAGCACGAATCCGATCGCGCCGAGCAGCACCCGGATCGGACGACTCACATCCGAGACGATCAGTTGCTGGTACGGCAGCAGATCGACCCCGACATCGTTGGAGCCTCTCTGGCTGAACTCCTGGAGGAAAGCGGTGAAGGTGCCTGTCATCCGCTGCCGCGCCTGGTCGAGCGACAGCCCCGGCCGGAGCCGACCGATGAGCACCAGGTTCTGCCCGCTGCCGATGGTTCGGCTCACCTGCGCCATGGTGCTCCAGGCATCGACCGCGGGCTCCGACTGGAAGCCCGGAGGCATGATGCCCACCACGATATGCGGGGCCCCGTCCAGCGAGACGGTCCGGCCGAGGATCGCCGGGTCACCACCGAAGTGCCGCTGCCACAACCCGTGGCTCAGCACCACCGCGGTCGCCCCGCCCGGCAGATCCTCTTCCGGCAGGAAGCCCCGGCCCAGCGCGGGCTGTACGCCCAGGACATCGAAGTAACCCCGGGAGACCCGCAGGCCTGCTACCCGGAGCGCCTCGCTGCCGGTGAAGATGTTGAATCCGACCGGGGTCGTTGCGGCGACCGCGGAGAAGACCTCGCTCCGCTCCTCGAGGAATCGGAACTCCCGGTAGGTGATGCCCATCTGGCCGCGGTAGCTGCTGCTGGTCTGGGCGAGCTGCACCAGGCGGTCCGGGTCCGGGTAGGACAGCGGCCTGACCAGGACGCCGTAGAAGACGCTGAAGATCGCGGTGTTGGCGCCGATGCCCAGCGCCAGCGTGGTCGCCGCCACCAGGGTGAAGCCCGGGGTGCGGCGCAGGGTGCGGACCGCGTAACGCAGATCCTGCAGGAGAGTGGACATGGCGTCTCAGTCCCGAGTTCCGAGTTCCGGGTTCCGAGTAGGCGCCGCACAGCTGTGCGGCGCTACCCGCGGAACGCTATTCACCGCGCAGCACAATCATCGGATCGGTCCGGGCCGCGCGCCGGGCCGGGAGCCAGGACGCAAGCACCGCCACCGTGGCGAGTCCCAGCGCCACCACTCCGTAGGTCGCCGGATCGGTGGGCTCCACTCCGAACAGCTGCCCGGACAGGAGCCGGGTACCCCCGGCCGCTGCGGCGAGGCCGAGTACCGTTGCCAAGAGGGTAAGCCGGATTCCGTGACGCATGATCGGGGCGACGGCCTGGGTCGGCGTGGCACCAACCGCCAGCCTGATGCCTACGTCCCGGGTCCGCTGGGTCACCAGGTAGGAGATGACGCCGTAGACCCCGACTCCGGCCAGGACGAGCGCCAGCAGGGCAAACCCCGCCGTCAGCCGCATGGTGAACCGCAGCCGGCCGGTCGAACGCTCCAGCAGCTGCTCCATCGAGGAAATGCCCCACACCGGCTGATCGCGGTCGACCGCCCAGATGGCGGCGCGCACCGCCGGGAGCAGCGCCAGCGGGTCCCCCACCGTGCGCGCGACGATGTTGGAGAAGAGGAATGGCACCTGCAGGACCGGGCGATAGAGCTGCGGGCCGACGATCTCGCCCAGGTTGAGCTGCCGGGCACCTCCCACCACCCCGACCACGGTGTAGGAGAGGCTGTCGCCGACCTCGCGGATCCGCTTTCCCAGCGGCGATTCGCCCTGCCACTCCCGCCGCGCCAGCTCGGCATTGACGATCGCCACGGGGAGGCTGCCCATCCGGTCATGGGAGTCGAATTCCCGGCCGGCGAGCACCGGGATCTCCATCGTCTGGAAGTAGCCGTCGCTGACCACGTTGCGCTGGGCCACCGGTTCCTGGCCCGGAGGCGGCGCCGCCTTCCCGTCGACCAGGTAGCTGGTGCTGCTCCAGTTGCCGCTCATGGGAGTAGCCTGCACCAGCGCGGCCGAGGTCACGCCCGGCACCTGGCGGACCTCCGCGAGCGCCGCGCTGAAGAAGCCGGTCAGTTGATCTGGTTCCCGGTACTTGACCGCGGGCAGGCGGAACTGAAACGTCAGCAGGTTGCGCGGCTCGAATCCGGGGTGGACCTGCTGCATCCGCCCGAGGCTCCGGAGCAGCAGCCCGGCACCGATGAGAAGCACCAGGCAGAGTCCCAACTCGCCGACGACCAGCACGCTGCGCGGATCGATCCGGCCGCTCGTTCCACCGCCCCGCGGCTTGAGACCCGACCCGAGACTCGATCGCAGGCCGTACCAGGCCGGGGCCAGGCCGAAGCTCACGGCGGCGAGCAACGTCACTCCGAGGGAAAACAACAGGACGGCGCGGTTGACGCCCACCGGCGCGCTGGTGGGAAGCCCCCCCGGAACGGCGGCGACGATGCTGCTGACCGTCAACAGTGCCAGGCCGACACCGGCCGCGCCGCCGATGAGCGACAGCACCAGGCTCTCGGTGAACAGCTGCCGGAATAGCCGCCCGCGGTCGGCCCCGAGGGCCGCGCGCAGCGAGAGCTCCTGTCTCCGGGCCAGGCCCCGCGCCAGCTGCAGATTGGCCACATTGGCACAGGCCACCAGCAGCACCAGCACCACCGCGGCGAGCAGGGTCAGCAGGGCCGGCCGGAGCTCCCCCGCGACCTGGTCGCGCAGCGACAGCACGGTCGCGCCGATGTCGGTGTTGCTGGCGGGGTAGTCGGTGGCCAGCCGCGCGGAGATGGCCGAGAGGTCGCGCTGGCCGTCCGCCAGCTCCACGCCGGGCTTGAGCCGCCCCACCGCCCAGACGTTGCGCACCCCCCGCTGGAAGTTCACCGGGCCGCTCGGGATGGCGGTGACCGGAAGCCAGAGGTCGGTGGCGCCGCCGAAGGGCGACTCGAACCCGCGGCCCAGCACCCCGATGAC
>JBGQJV010000394.1:0-2982 GCA_041499215.1 Gemmatimonadota bacterium
CTGGTGTGCTGTCCCGACCTGCAGGATGGCGAGCTGACGAAGCGCTACCGGGTGTCGGCCGACTTGCTGCCGGAAGGGGGAACCTCGATCTCAGTCGAGGACACAGCGGCGTTCATGCTGCAGCAGGTCAGTCTCACGCCGTTTGTCCGGCGAAGGGTGGGGATTGCGTATTGAAGTTCCGAGTTCCGAGTTCCGAGTTCCGAGTTCCGAGTTGTGGCGGCAGCGAGCCCGTGGGAGTCCCGGAGGCGCGTGCCTTCCCGTGCATTCCTGCGAAGGGCGATCCGCGCGAAGGCCAAGCCCTGAAGGACTCCCTCGCGTCGGGTCGCGCTGACGCGCTCCCACGGACGCTCGGTCGCGCCTGAGGGACGCCGTGGGCAGAGCCGGGCCCGCGGCTCTGCATGACCACTGCCCCTCGGGAGCCAGTGTCGGTCGGTTCCCCGATCGTCAATGCCCCAATTCCACTTCGGCGGTCCAGATGTCACTTTGCCGGTCACCTAGAGTGAAGTAGAATCGCCCGCCGCGCGCCCGAAATCCGTAGCGGTGCCACTCTCTTAGAGAGTCGTCGAATCGAACAAGCAGGCTGGGGGGGCCTCCGGTCCGGGCAACCGACCAGATGCTGGCGCGGTCCGCAGAATCCAGCGCAAGGTAGTAGATGTCGCGGCCATCCGAGGACCATTCCGCATAGTTGGGACGCACCTGGCTGGTCGGGTCGCTCACCGGCACCAGGATGCGGGGAGCCTCTCCCCTCGCAGTGGTGAGCGTGAGTCCGCGCCTGGACAAGAGAGTCGTCTGGTTCCCGTCAGGCGAGACCGCCATCTGACTCACATCTCCGGGCATGATCGTCCGCGGCTGCCCCCATCGACCGGCCTGGTCTCGGGAAATGATTCGCAGATCCTGATTTGGCCGGTTCAAGTTGTGGGAAAAGAGGATGGCGTGTCCATCGCGGGTCCACACCGGGCTGCGCTCGTCATCGCTGCCCGTGGTGACCTGGACCCGTTGTCTGCCATCCGCCGACATGACGAAAATCTGGCGAACGCCCATGCGGAAGGAGTGAAATGCAATCTCCCGACCGTCGGGGGACCACGCGGGGCCGAAGTCATCGCCTGGATCGGTCGTGAGCTGCTCCGGCTCTCCACCAGCGACCGGAACTCGATAGATGTCCGGGTTGCCGCTGCGATCCGTATCGAACGCCAGCCAGCGAGCATCCGGCGAAAGGTCGAAGCCTTCGATCACCTGGTTGCCGCCCGTGACCGGCCTCGCCTGCGATACTGAAACCGGCATGCCGGCGGGAATGGGGAGTGACCAGATATTCGAGCTCTCGCTGAACACGGAGTACGCGAGTCGCCGGCCATCGGCGGAAAGGCTGATTGCCTGCGCGTTGAGTCCCGTGGTGAGCCGGGTCGACGTGGATGCAGGTGTACCCGACCGGCTCAGCGCCACCCGGTAGATGTCACGACCGCCCTCGCGGGTCGAGACGAAGAGGAGCGCTCGGCCCCCGGGCAGCCATGTCGGACTGGCACTGGACGATCGTTGGTCCGTGACCAGGACCGGCTCGCCGCCGGCTACGCCGACGAGCCAGAGGGTGCTCACCCCGACGTTGCCGAAGCGCAAGCCGGGCTCCAGCGATTCCCGGTTCCCCCTCGCGAACGCGATCCAGCGGCCGTCGGGCGACCAGACAGGGGAATGGATCACGCCGCCCTGAACGACCAGCCGGGAAACTCCGTCTTCGAGGGCCTCGACATAGAGGGAGTCGAACCGCACGTACGCGAATTCCCGGCCATCCGGCGACCAGCCGCCCGGCATGAGAGCCGCACCACCTACCCAAGGTGGTGACGGGGCGGAGCGCAACGGAGGCCCCAGTTCCGGGACCACCAGCTTGGACACGCCGCCGAGGACCGGGATCACCTCGAGTCCTCGGGGAGAGCGAAACAGGATCCGTTTGCCGTCTGGCGACCACAACGGGAAGCGTTGCGGACGCCCGAGGTCCGGCGCCAGCGGAATGGGGGTTCCACCTCCGAGTTGGCGCACATAGACCCTGAGCTCGGCCGTCGGACCGGCCGCGTACGCGAGTAGCCGGCCATCGGGAGAGATCGCGGGATCGATCTCGAGCCCAGGCTCGAGCGTCACCGGCGTGCGGCGCCCCAGGCGAGTCTCTTCCGGACGGCGGTAGACGATGGCAGCAATGCCAACGGCAGCGGCAATCGACAGCAGCCCCACCACGAGGGCCCACGGTCTGAGTCGTGCCCGACTCCCCGCGTTTCCCGACGCCGCAGGCTGTGGCCTGCTCTCCGGCACAGACTCCGCGTCTGAAGTAGTGAGGGCACGGGCAAACAGGTCCGCCGTGGCAAACCGATCAGCCGGTAGCTTGGCCAGCGCGCACATCACCGCGCGCTCAACCGGGGGCGGCACCGTCTGCCGCACCGTGTGCAGTGACGGCACCGGATCGACCGCGTGCCGGGCCAGAATCTGCTGCTGTGAGCGCCCGGTGAACGGCGGCTGCCCAGCCAGCATCTCGTACAGCACGCAACCCAGGGCGTAGATGTCCGCCCGCCCGTCGACCACGGCGTGCGTTGATGCTTGCTCCGGGCTCATGTACGCCGGCGTGCCGATACCTCGGCCTGGCGCCGTCAGCCGCTCCCCTCCCGCCACGTCGACGGCCCGCGCAATTCCGAAGTCTGCGACAATCGCCTGGCCGTCCTGCAGCAGGATGTTTTCCGGCTTGATGTCCCGGTGCACCACCCCCTGGCGGTGGGCGTAATCCAGCGCGGCGGCCACGTCCCGAACAATTCGAATGGCCTCCTCGTTCGCCAGGTGCTCCTCTCGCGTCAACCTCTGGCGCAGGGATTCGCCCTCGATATAGGGCATGACATAGTAGAGCAGGCCGTCGGTGATGCCGGAGTCGTACAGGGGCAGGATGTGCGGATGGTGCAGGGCCGCCGCGATCTCGATCTCGCGCAGAAACCGCTCGGGCCCGACCGCCGC
>JBGQJV010000395.1:0-2978 GCA_041499215.1 Gemmatimonadota bacterium
AGTCCATAGCCTGCTGAGAGCAGACGGCGTGTGGGGAACAGACGGAAGGCGCCGAACACCGGCAGCAGGATGGCCGCGGGGGCGATCGCCACCAGCGCGAACCAAATCCATTGCCTGAGGGACATCGTCATTGGCGTCCCCCGGGGTAACAACACCATCGAGATGTACGCCATTGACATCAGGGACCACCAGGCTGCGACCGATATGCCGTACGCAAGCCTGAGGCGGTCACCGCTCGCCAGCCAGAGCCGCATCGGCACCGGAACATCCTGTCGCTGCCCCACCGAGCGCTCGAGAGCCTCGGCCAGCAGCTCAGCGCTGGCGAACCGGGCTGCAGGTTCCTTCGCCAGACACTGGTCGATGATTCGAGCCACCTTGCGAGGCGTCCCGGGCGCGGCCGACGCGAGCTCCCGGGCCGGCATTGACAGGTGCTGCGCCAGGACCGCCTGAACAGTCGGTCCCTCGAAGGGGAGCTTGCCGGACAGCGCGAAGTAGCCAGTCACCCCCAGCGAATAGAGATCGCTGCGCGCGTCGACCTCGCCCCCGCTGGCCTGCTCGGGACTCATGAACTCCGGAGTTCCGACGATTTCGCCGACCCCGGTCAGGCCGGTAGCACGAAGGACGCGCGCAATGCCGAAGTCGGCCACAACGGTCCGCCCGGTCCCCACCTCGAGCAGGATGTTGTCCGGCTTCACGTCGCGGTGCACCACGCCCTGCGCGTGGGCGTAGGCCAGCGCCCAGGTCACCTCCCGCAGAATCCGCACGGCCTCACCGGGTGGCAGCGGTCCGCGCGCCCGCACCCGTTGCGTCAGCGTCTCCCCCTGGACATACGCCATGGTGAAGAACACGAAGTCCCCCACTTCATCCACGGCATAGATCGGGATGATGTTCGGATGCGAGAGCTTCGCGGCGGTGCGGGCCTCGCGCAGAAACCGCTCCCGCAGCTCCGGCAGCACCGCCAGATTCGGCGGCAGCACCTTGAGCGCCACCGGGCGGTCGAGCCGCACCTCGCGCGCGAGATAGACGACTCCCATGCCGCCCCGGCCCAGTTCGCGGTCCAGGGAATAGCGGCCCGCGAGCGCGGTCTGCAGAGAGAGGAAGTGCTGGTCGACGGAGTCGGGCATCGACAACGATCCTGAGCGAGTCCCAGGGCGGCGCGCTCGAGGTCCAGGATGATGAGCCGCGGCCAGGATGGAACCTGGGATCTACCGGGGAAAACAGTGGTCCGCCAGCGGTGAGTCCAGGACTCGCGGTCCGCCCGCGAAGATCACACCTCAGTCTGGATCAATGAAGGTCCGGTGGCAGGCGGGGTGACGCCAGCAGGGCCGAGAACGCCCGCCACCGGGCGTCCGGGGAGTCCCCCGCCTGACGCTCAACCCAGGCCGCCACCAGATCGCGGCCGAGGTTGTAGTTGATCACGTAACTGCGGTAGGTGGTGATGAACCGGAGCGTCTTCGCGGCGGCCTCCGGGCTGACCAGCCAGTATCGCTGCATCGCGGCCACCGCTCCGGCCGAATCGAGCTCGCCACCCAGGTACCGGCGGGCGACTTCGTTTCGGGCGTAGTTCAGCCGGTCCACCACGGTCCGTACCGCCGAGTTCCGTTCCGCCAGCGCGGGATCCAGTCCCGCGAGCGGAAACAGCGAATCGCGCTCGAACGCGGTCCGTTCGGCGCCCGGAAACGCCATGTCGATTCCGAAATTGGCGCTGCCCTCGGCGATCAGCGACTGCGGACTGAACAGCGGATAGACCGAGAACTCGACCCAGCCCCGGTCGCGGACCAGCGCCTGTTCCAGGCTCGCGTTGTACACGTGGTGGCCCGGATATCCTTCGTGGCAGGCGAGATCAATCGCCCGGTCCGCCGGAATCGGAAAGTCCAGGTTCACCTGGATGAGGCTCCTGGCGCCTCCCTTGTACCAGTTGTAGGCGTTCCAGGGTGTGCCGGTGACGTACTCCAGGTCGAAGCGCTCGCCCGCCGGCAGGCGCATGTGCGCCAGCGTCCGGGCCCGGCACGCGGCGATGGCCACGCGGAACACGGTATCCACCCGCGCCTTCGGAATCAGCACTCGATCGTGGAATCGCCGATAGCGTTGCGCGAGCGGTCCAGGCCCCGGCAGCAACGAGTCCAGTCTTGCGAGCAGCGAGTCGAAATGAGCGTCGGGGAAGTGGGGAGGGTCGGCATCGTAGAGGGCTCGGGCCTCCTGGTCGAAGGTGAAGCGCTCTCCGCCCAGCATTCGCGCCCGGGCGGCCATCGAGCCGAGCTGCCGCTGGAGGTACTGGTGGCGGAGGTGGACCAGCGTGTCCCCATACACCGGCACCGAGTCCCCCAGGACGACCAGCAGGGATTCCGCTGCAGCCCGGATTTGCCCCACGCTGAGGGCGCTCTGCTCGGCTGCCGCGCGGAGGGAGTCCGGCCCGTAGTAGGCATCCACGTAGTTCGGATCGTGCTTGCCGAGGCCGAGGGCGAGCGCGACGTAGCGCCGGGCGACGGGGTCGAGCGCGCCGGGATCGGGGGGACGATTCGCCGGCTGGCACCCTGCAATCCCAGCGACGACCAGAAGCAGCGCGGAAGAAGATCGCATTGATAGCCCCGTTCGAAATGGCGCATCCGGGATGGCTCAGACGACGGGCCGATCCGGAAGTGGATTCAACCAGTTGGACGTTCAGCGACTGGCGCGAGAGAACCACAATGTGATATCTGCGGCTTTCGCTGGGAAACCTCCGTCCAATCTGGCAGGTGGGTGGGGGCTCGGCCGCGGAGTCCCGCCGGGGGCTCGGCTTTGCAAGTGGGCCACCAGCGTCGCAGGGCAATCTACGCCACGCCCCCTCCGGGACTCCTGCGGCCTCACCCCCTGATAACTCATGCGCAGCGGTTCCCTACGGTGCGACGCCCGTCTCCCCCCGCGCGCGCCGCTCCAGCGGCAGCAGAGTCGCGTACATGAACCGGTGCACGGGCACGGCGACCCCGGCGCGGGCGCCG
>JBGQJV010000396.1:0-2973 GCA_041499215.1 Gemmatimonadota bacterium
CCGCCAGGCCGCCGACCTTGGCCGTGCCCTTTTCGCCGATCACCGTGATGGACCCCTCGAGGTTCTTGGGATAGGTGAGCATCGTGACGTTCACCGAGCCCAATGCCCCGCTCCGCCACCGCACCGTGGCCACTCCCGTGTCCTCCACCTCGATATGCCGCGCCAGGGTGGCGGTGAACGCCTGCACCGATTCCACCGGACCGATCAGCCAGTCGAGCAGGTCCACGTAGTGGCTGGCCTGGTTCATGAACGCGCCACCGTCGAACTCCCAGGTGCCACGCCACTTGGCGCTGTCGTAGTAGGCCTGGGGCCGGCTCCAGAACACGTTCACCGTGACCATGTAGACCCGGCCGAACCGCCGCCGGTCCAGCGCCCGCTTGAGCAGCTGGATGGTGCGATTCTGCCGGTTCTGCTTGACCACGAACAGCTGCACACCCGCCTTGTCGCAGGCCGCGACCATCGCCTTGCCGTCGTGCCACCGGGTGGCCATCGGCTTCTCGGTGACCACGTGCCGTCCCGCCGCGGCGCTCTGAATGGTCTGCTCGGCGTGCAGCCCGCTCGGGGTGCACAGCACGATGACATCGGCGTTGGAGTTGGCCAGCAGCTCGGGCAGCGTCGCGAACCCCGGGGCGTCCGTGAGCAGGGCCGCCCGCCGGAGCGCCTCGTGGTCGGTGTCACACACCGCCACCAGCTCCGCCCTCTCCGAGTGCTTCTGGAAGGCCTCAAAGTGCTTTTCAGCGATCCTGCCGGAACCGACCAGGGCGAAGCGAATGCGGCGATTGGAGATAGGCACCGGGGAGAGGGGCATGCGTGGAGTATAGACCAGCCGGGGAACCGGGAAAAGGGAAAGGGGGAAGGCGGGGGGAGGTGTGCCGCTACCCATCGAGCGGCTGCACCCGCGCCCGCTCCCATTCCCGCTCCACACCGAGTTCTCCGACCTTCGTCTCAAGAAGCGGCAGGTCGATCAGGTCCTCGCTGACCCGGAGCATCCAGGCGATATCGCGCAGGTGCTTGGGTGAGCCCGCCTCCCGGAAGTACTGCAGCTTTCGAAGGATGACATATTCGGGAGGGGCCAACCAGGCCGACTGTCCTGACACCTGCACTTCTCGTCGACGCTCGAAGGCCCAGGCGTGCAGCGGATCGTCCTCAGCGACACGACCAGATCGAGATCCATGGTGAGGCGCGGCTCACCATAGATGGCGGCGGCCACAGCGTCGGTCACCATGTAGCCAAGCCTCGCCCGACTCAGTGGGAGCGCGAACAGCGGAACCAGCTCAGGCAGATCCATGCAGGAACGCATCACGACTGGCCGCCCCTGGCAACTCCACAGGCAGCTCCGGTCGCCGCAGCGCGATGCCTGCCGCCCTGAAGGCCCACGCGCTCCACTGCAGCGCGTACACCGCGCCCAGCTTCTGCTCCGGCGTCATGCGCCGGAACACTTCGACCTGAAGTCGCAGGACCTCGTCGGTTGGGTGACGCATCCGTCAAATATACGGACCTACGCCGCCTCCCGCACCCGAGGCCGCCCAGCCAGACACGCGGTCCCCCCCGCCATAGCGTTGGCGAGGGCGACGGGGAGGACTCCGTCGGTTCGGCGCGCCAGCGCCAACCCAGGCGCTGGCGCTACCTCTGGCCTCAGTGTGCTCGGCGTATCTCCCCCGACAACCCCACCAGCTTGCCCTGGCCGTCGCCTCGGATCACGCCGCGGGTATCCAGCACCAGCGGCGCCTCGCGCAACACCCGGGCGTAGTCGACGCCAGCGTGATCGGTCACGATGATCGCCAGGTCCACTCCGGCCAACAGTTCCGAGGTAAGGGGCTGGCTGTGGAGCGGCAAGCCCTCGATCGGCGTGTGCCCGTCGTCGTGGATCGTCGGCACATGCGGATCGGAGTACTGTACCACCGCGCCTTTCTGCTGCAGCAATCCGATGATATCGAGGGCCGGGCTCTCCCGGAGGTCTCCGATGTTCTTCTTGTACGCGACGCCCAGCACCAGCACTCGGCACCCCTTGAGCGCCTTGCCCCGGTTGTTCAGGGCGTCGGCCGCCTTCTGGACGACGTACGCCGGCATCTCGGCATTGATCTCGGCGGCCACCTCGATGATCCGGGTGCGGAAGGAGAGCGTCCGCATCTTCCACGACAGGTAGTGCGGATCGAGCGGGATGCAGTGGCCACCCAGGCCCGGGCCCGGGGTAAACTTCATGAAGCCGAACGGCTTGGTGGCGGCAGCGTCGATCACATCCCACACATCCAGCCCGAGCTTGTCGCACACCTGCGCCAGCTCGTTGGCCAGGGCAATGTTGATCAGTCGGAAGGTGTTCTCATACACCTTCACCAGCTCCGCCGCCTCCGGGGTCTGCACCGGCACCATGGTGTCGAAGACCCTGCCGTATAGCGCCAACGAGATATCCCGGCAGCGGGTGGTGACGCCGCCGATGACCTTGGGCGTGTTCCGCGTCTGCCAGACCGGGTTCCCCGGATCCACCCGTTCCGGGCTGAACGCAAGCGCGAAGTCCACCCCGACCTTGAGTCCGGTCGATTCGAAGATCGGAAGCAGTACGTCCCGTGTGGTGCCTGGATAGGTGGTGCTCTCCAGAATGATCAGTTGCCCGGGGCGGAGCGCCTGCTTGACCGAAGTGGCCGCCGCCACGACGTAGCTCAGATCCGGGTCCTTGGTCTTGTTGAGTGGCGTGGGGACACAGATGGAGATCGCGTCGCACTCCTTGAGCCGCGCGAAATCCGTGGTGGCTGAGATCGACCCCTGCTTGACGTACCCGGCCAGCGTCTCGGTGAGCACGTCCTCCACGTGGCTCCGCCCTGCGTTGATCCCGGTACACACCGATTCGCTGATGTCGAACCCGAGCACCCGCATGCCGCTGCGCGCGACCTCGATCCCCAATGGCAGGCCCACATAGCCCAGCCCGATGATGCCCACTGTGGCTTCGCCACGCTGGACCCTGGCCTGCAACTGGTC
>JBGQJV010000397.1:0-2969 GCA_041499215.1 Gemmatimonadota bacterium
AATCCGGCTCTCGACCGCCACCACCGACACCTCGTGCCCCGCCGCGGCCGCGCCTTCGGCGAGATCCTGTACCACGCGTTCCATGCCGCCGGAACGGGGCCAGTAGTACTTGGCGAGGTGTAGAATGCGCATCGGGTGGCCCCAAGTTGGGCGAGTCGAGGAGGAGAGTCAACGGACCAGTTCCGAGTTCCAAGTTCCAAGTTCCGAGTTCCGAGTGGGGGCCGCACAGCTGTGCGGCCCTACAAGGAACTCGGAACTCCGCTCCGCCCCTTCCCTTTCGCCCCTCACACCTTATTCTGACTCCGTGCCGACACCGTCCGCCCGTCCGCCGGTCCGCCCGTCCGTATGCGCGCGGTCATAGTCTCCCACACGTACATCGACCCGGCTACCCGCGGGAAGCTCCGAGCCCTCTCCGGGCTGGGGTGCACACTCACTGTGGGCGTGCCTGCCCGGTGGTCGCCGTCGCCTCGGGGGCCGTTGCTCGAGGCCTCCTGGGGCAATGACGCCGGGGTCCGCGTCGTCCCCATCCCGGTGCGGGGTGAGCGGGGGGAAGGAGTCCAGTGGAAGGTGAGTGATCTCCACCGGATGCTCAGTGATTTCCGGCCGGATGTGCTGCACATCGAGGCAGACCCCTGGACCCCCGCTGCGTCCGCCGCCAGCTCGCGAGCGCACCGGCTCGGGATTCCCGTGATCCTGTTTGCGTGGGAGAGTGTGGTCCGGCCGGAGCCGCTGACGGAGCGCTGGCGGCGCCGCCGGACCCTCGCGAGAGCCCGCGGCCTGGTCGGCGGCAACAAGCTCGCGGCCAGCCTGCTCTCCCGCGGCCGGCCGAACATCCCGGTGACCGTGATCCCCCAGCTGGGCCTCACTCCGCCGCTCGAGACCAATCGCCCGGCTCATACCGACCTCGCGCTGGGGTTCGTGGGACGGCTGGTGCCGGAGAAGGGCCTGGACACGCTCTTTCGCGCCTGCGTCAAGCTGCTGGGCCGCTGGACACTCACCGTGATCGGAAGCGGCCCGGCGCAGGAGCAGCTCGAGGCGCTGGCCGAGCGGCTGGGCATCGCGTCCCGCATCACCTGGCACGGCCCGGCCCCGGCCGACCGGCTCCGCGAGCAGTGGCCCGCGCTCGACTGCCTGGTGGTTCCTTCCCGCACCACGCCGCAGTGGGTCGAGACCTTCCACCCGGCAATGGTCGAAGCCATGGGCCACGGCGTGACCGTGGTGGCCAGCGACTCCGGCGCGCTCCCCGAGCTGGTGGACACCGCCGGCCTGGTCGTCCCGGAGGACGACGTGCCGGCGCTGACCGCGGCCCTGCAGCATCTGGCCGACGCGCCCCGGGAGCGCGCCCGGCTGGGCCGCGAGGCGCGGCTCCGAGTGATGACGGAGTACGTCGACAACGCCGTGGCCCGGCGCACACTCGAGTTCTGGGAACGGGTCCTAGGAAAGGCCTGACGGGTTCCGCGTTCCCCGTTCCGCGTTCCGCGTTGACCAGTGGCCGCTCCCGCGAAGGGATAACGCGGAACTCGGAACGCGGAACTCGGAACGTGTAGCTGGCAGTTGACCCCTCCCCCGCTGCGGAGCATCTTCCCCCGCAATGACGTCACACCCGCCGTGCCGCTTCCTCGTCCTTTCGCTCTGCCTCTCCCTGGCCCCGCTCCCGGCTCTGGTCGGGCAGGTGCCGACCGGTCAGGGTCTGCCACCGGGACCGCTGCCCAGTCCCGCGGCGGCCGAACAGCTGCTCAAGTCCCGGCCCGATCTGGTGCAGCAGCTGCGCGAGCGGATCGGGGCCTCGGGGCTCACCAGGGAGCAGGTCCGGTCCCGGCTTCGGGCCGCGGGGTACCCCGAGACACTCCTCGATCCCTACCTCGCCGGTGCGGACTCGACCACCAAGGCCACGCCGGGTTCCGACATCATCGAGGCTGTTCGGGTCCTCGGGCTGGTGGGAGGTGAGGAGGTCGACTCGCTGCTGGTACTCACCGACTCCGCCCGGAGGGTGGCCGATTCACTGCGGGCCGATTCCCTGTCCGACACCTCCACGGTGCTCAAGGTGTTCGGTCTGTCGGTGTTCAAGCGCTCAAGCTCGCTGTTCAACCCCGCGCTGTCCGGACCGGTGGACCCCAACTACCGGCTGGGGCCGGGGGATGGCCTGGTCCTGATCCTCACCGGCGACGTGGAGCTGGCCCACGAGCTGGTGGTGACCCGCGAGGGGTTCATCGCCATCCCGCAGGTCGGTCAGCTCTATGTCGCCAACCTCACCATGGGACAGTTGGAGGACCTGCTTTACGCCCGGCTGAGCCGGGTGTACTCGGGGGTTCGCCGGGGGCCGGGAGCGACGACCAGGTTCAACGTGACCGTCTCCCGGCTCCGGACGGTGCAGGTCTACGTCACCGGTGATGTAGCCCGGCCCGGCTCGTTCCAGATCTCCGCCGCCGGCACCGCCATGAGCGCCCTCTACGCCGCGGGCGGGCCGACCACCAACGGCTCGTTTCGCCGGGTGGAGATCCGCCGGGGCGGCAAACTGGTCGATACCCTGGACCTGTACGACTACCTGCTCCGGGGCGACAACACCCACGACCTCCGGCTGGAGACCAACGACGTGGTCTTCGTTCCGGTGCGGGGTACCCACGTGAAGGTGACGGGGTCGGTGATCCGCCCCGCCATTTACGAGTTGCAGGAGCGGGAGACGCTGCGCGACCTGCTGCAGGCCGCCGGCGGATTCGAGGCCGCTGCGCTCCGTCGCCGGGTGCAGATCGATCGGATTCTGCCCCCGGCTCAGCGTCAGCCCGGCGGGCGGGACCGAGTAGTGCTGGATGTAGCGTCCGACCAGTTCGTCGACGGCCTGGGCCCGCCACTCCAGATGGAGCCGGGCGACTCGGTCAGCGTGCTGCAGGTGGCCGAACGCCGACGGAACCTGGTCCGGGTCACCGGCAACGTCTGGACTCCGGGATTGGTCGGATTCACCCCCGACATGC
>JBGQJV010000398.1:0-2966 GCA_041499215.1 Gemmatimonadota bacterium
AAAACAACACCCCGCCCCCCGGGGGGGGGCCGGGGCCTTCTGGTTGTTTTCCGGTTGTTTACGGGTTTTTTTGGGGGGGGCGGGGGGTCGGGGGGTCGGGGGGTGGGGGGGGGGGGGGGGCGGGGTCGGAGCTTGGGGGCGTCCCGCCCTCCCGCCCTCCCGCCCTCCCGCCGTCCTAGGCCCCGTGCTTGAACATCCGATACCACAGCTCCAGGTCGCTCTCCGAGAACACCCCGAGCTCCGCAAAGATCTCGCGGGCGAACTCGATTGCCCCGAGACCGCTGGCGGTGATGAGCCCGCGATCGCGCACCGCGAGCTGGTCGACGTAGTCGGCGTCGGCCTGGTAGTCCGGTACCTGACCCCTGAGGTAGTCGAGTCCGTTGCTGGTGTGCTTACGGCCCCGGAGGAGGCCGGCCCGCACGATCGCGGTGGTCGCGGCGCAGATCGCGGCCACCGGCGTGCCGACGTCCAAGGCGGCATTCAGCAGCCGCACCAGCCGCGAGTCTGGTCCAGCCGCCTCCCACTGGTCCCCGCCGGGCAGCAGGAGCAGCCGGATCTGCTCTGCTGCCACCTGCTCGACGGTGACGTCGGGCAGAATGGACAGGCCTCCCATGGATCGCACGGGATGATGGCTCAGACCGACGCTCACGACGTCGGCGGCGCCGGTCTTGCGGATCTGGCTCAGGGCGAACGACGGCTCCCAGTCGGCGAAGCCATCGAAGACCAGGACGTGCACTGCGCTTTCAGGCATTGGTTGTCTCACAGCCAAGAGTTCCAGGTTCCAAGTTCCAAGTCCCGAATGTGTGCACCAGACTACTGGGAACTCGGAACTTGGAACTCGGAACTACTTGCCCGTATCTCGGCGGCCAGTCTAGCGAACGACGGCAGGTCCAGGCTCTGCTGTCCGTCACTCAGGGCATGGTCGGGGTCGGGGTGGACTTCGACGATCACCCCCTGTGCCCCGGCGGCAAGGGAGGCAAGGGTGAGCGCCGGCACGATCGAGCGCACTCCCGCGGCGTGACTCGGGTCCGCGATGACCGGCAGGTGGGTCCGCTCCCGGACCAGCGCCACCGCGTTGAGATCCAGCGTGTGACGGGTCGCCCGCTCGAAGGTGCGGATGCCCCGCTCACACATTACCACGTTGGGGTTGCCGTGGGCGAGAATGTACTCGGCGGCGTGCAGCCACTCCTCGATAGTGGCACCCGCGCCCCGCTTGAGCAGGATCGGCTTGCCACTCCGGCCGGCGGCTCGGAGCAGGGCGAAGTTCTGCATGTTGCGGGCACCGATCTGCAGCATGTCGGCGTACCGCGCCAGCAGCGGCACCTCCTCCCAGCTCAACACTTCGGTCACCACCGGCAGCCCGGTCCGCTCCCGCGCCGCCGCCAGGTACTTGAGGCCCCGCACGCCGAGCCCCTGGAAATCGTACGGCGAAGTCCTGGGCTTGAAGGCGCCGCCGCGGAGGATGTCCGCGCCTGCGGCCGCTACTGCTTCGGCGGTCTGCACGATCATCTCCTCGCTCTCCACCGAGCACGGCCCGGCGATGAGTACCGGCCGCGCTCCTCCGATCTCCACCCCCCCGACCTGCACGACCGTGCCTTCCGGCTTCTGCCGTCGATCGAACAGCGGCAGGTCGGGCTTGGGCCGGAGGTGCGGTGGGCGCGGTGCGGTCGGCCCTACCACCGCCCCCTCACCCTGCCAGGCGGCGTAGCTGCCCAGCACCACGATGCGGGAGGCGAGCGCCTCGATGGATTCCAGCGCCTCTGCCAGCCGGGGCTCGGCCCGGCCGCCATCCACGTCGATGTAAAAACGGTAGGTCCACGGCGCCGACCGCTCCGGCCGCGACTGCAGGCTGGTGAGGTTCACTCCCCGGCCGGCGAACGCCTGCAGGACCGCCGCCAGCATCCCGGGGCGATGGTCGGTCCAGACGATCAGCGAAGTCTTCTGAGGCACCGCGCTCTCGCTCTCGGTGGCGGCGAGCCGGGTGAAGCTGAGGAACCGCGTCTGGTTGGTGGGGTCGTCCTCGATGCGATCCTCGAGAACCGTGAGCCCGTAGGTGGCCGCCGCATGCCGGGAGCAGATGGCGGCCTGGGTGGGGTCCTTCTCCCGTGCGACGATCTCGGCGCTTCCCGCGGTGTCCCAGGCGTTCACCAGGGTCACGTTCGGCAGGTGCCGGCCCAGCCACACCCGGCACTGACCCAGTGCCACCGGGTGCGACAGCGCCCGGGTGACCTGGCTCAGCGCGGCCCCCGGGAGGCCCATGATGCTGTGGTGCACTGGGAGCAGGATTTCCCGACTCAGGTGCAGTTCGCCGTCGCCGAAGGCCTCCTGCAACAGGTCGTAAGTGGGAGTCACCGATCCCACCAGCGAGTTCTCGATCGCGAGACAGCCAGCGTCCGCCCGTCCCTCCCGGACGGCGGTTACGACATCACCCACCTCGCGACAGGCGACCGGTTCGAGGTCGGGCCATTGCTGGCGGGCGGCAGCCTCGCTGAAGGAACCGCGGGTACCCTGTATGGCGACACGCATGAGGCGTACTCCGAGAGCGAGAAGGCGACGAGGCGACAGGGCGACCACAAAACAAAACGCCCCGCCGGTTCATCCGGCGGGGCGTCGAGGGTCCAGGTGTCGGGTTAGCGTCAGCGCTTCCCCGCACCGGACGGCTCAGGCGCGCCGCCGGGCATGGCAAAGAAAAAGAAGAAGCCAGAGCGCTGTTGCATGGATATACGGTACCGTCTATGCCGTGGCGATGTCAAGAGGAATTCCGAGGTCCAAGTTGCAGGTTCCAGCAGGGGTCGGGACACCCGCCCTGCTACTTTCCAACTCGGCACTCTGAACTCGGAACTCGGAACTCTCACACCGATGTCTGCCCCTACTCCTGAACCGCTCCTCGCCTGCCCCATCATGGCCGGGCTGGTGGCCCGACATCGCCCGCCGGGATTCGAGCGGCGGCGACCATTCCCCTCGCT
>JBGQJV010000399.1:0-2916 GCA_041499215.1 Gemmatimonadota bacterium
AGCGACAGCGGGATACCGGGGTTCGCCGGGCGGCCGGAATGGAGTGTCATCCGCGCGGTGCGCGAGCGGCGCTTTGTCCATCTCAACACGCCCGCCTTCGGACGCCCCAGCCCGCGGGCTCCCGCCCTGGTTCGGGAACTGCGCGGCCTGCTCGCGGAGCGGCGACCATGACCGCCGCCCGCTGGCCCTGGCTGCTCGGCTTAACCCTGCTGGCGCTCGCCGCGGGGCTCTCCCTCGGTGCCACCCGGATCGCACCCGGCGCGGTATGGGCCGGCCTGAGCGATCCGTCCGCCGGAGCCGCGCCCATCATCCGCGAGCTGCGGCTGCCGCGGGTGCTGCTTGGGTTCCTGGTGGGAGGAAGCCTGGCGGTCTCCGGCGCGGTGCTGCAGGCGCTGGTCAGGAATCCGCTGGCCGATCCGTACGTGCTCGGTCTCTCGGGTGGTGCCACGCTGGGCGCGGTCATCGCGATCTCGGCCGGGCTCACCAGTCCCTGGGCGGTTCCATTCGCCGCTTTCGCGGGCGCAATGGCGACGCTGCTCCTGGTCTACCGTCTCAGCCTGGTGGCTGGCCGCAGGCTCGATTCGCACGTGCTGCTGCTCGCCGGAGTGGTGGTCAGCGCATTCACCATGGCGCTGGTGACCGCGATCCTCATGCTGGTAGACGCCACCCGGTTGCAGAACTCCTTCCGGTGGATGCTTGGGGGACTCTGGTCCGCCTCCTGGATCACGGTGCGGATGTTCGCGGTGTATGGCGTCGTCCCGCTGGCTGTGCTGCTGCTCAACGGCCGGTCGCTCGATCTGCTGGCGCTGGGCGAGGAGCAGGCCCGTCACCTGGGCAGCGATCCGGAACGGGTGAAGCGCGTGGCGTACCTGGCGACCGGCTTTCTCACCGCGGTCGCCGTCGCCACCAGCGGGGCGATCGGCTTCGTGGGGCTTCTGGTTCCGCATGCGATCCGGCGGATCTGGGGACCGCTGCACACCGCGCTCCTGCCCTCGGTGTTCCTCGCGGGCGGCGGGTTCCTGGTGCTGGCCGACGCGCTGGCTCGCTCCATCGCTCCGCCGGTAGAGCTGCCGGTGGGGGTGGTCACTGCGCTGGTGGGTGTGCCGCTGTTCGCCATCCTGCTCAAGCGGCGGCTGGCGTGATCCTCACCGGTGAGGGCCTCGTCGTCCGGTACCCGGGGGTGGCGGCGCCCGCCCTGGCCGGAGTGAGCGCCTCGCTCGCCCGGGGTGAGCTGGTGTCGGTGGTGGGTCCCAACGGCAGCGGCAAGACGACGCTGCTCCGGGCGCTGCTCGGCACCACGCCGCTCGCACAGGGGCGGGTAGAGCTGGAGGGGAGGCCGCTCGCCGAGTGGCGCCCGCGGGAGCTGGCCCGGGTGCTGGGAGTGGTGACCCAGCGGGAGGAGATCCTGTTCCCGCTCACCGTGCGGGAGACGGTCGAGCTGGGACGGTACGCCCATCTCGGTGCCATGGGATCCCCCGGTGAGGCCGATCGGCTCGCGGTGGCCGAGGCGCTCCGGCGGGCGGATGTATCCACGCTCGCCGGGCGGCGGACCGACACCCTCTCGGGGGGCGAGTGGCAGCGGGTCCGCATCGCGCGGGCACTGGCACAGAACCCCCGGGCGCTGCTGCTGGACGAGCCCACCGCCGCGCTCGACATCCGCCACGAAATGGAAGTGTTCGAGCTGGTCCGCCGATTGGCGGAGGAGGGGATCGGGACTCTGCTCGTCACCCACCACCTCAATCTTGCGGCCCGCTATGCCGACCGGCTCCTGCTCCTGGACCACGGGTCGGTCGTGGCGGAGGGGCCGCCCGCCGAGGTACTCCGTCCTGAAGTTGTCTCTTCGGTATTCGAGTGGCGCGTCGCCGTCACCAGCTGGTGCGACGGCGCGCCCCAGATCATCCCACTCAAGCCCGGCGAATAGCCGGAAAGAGCTCGAGGAATCCAGTGTCCCGTCGCCCTGCCGCCTTGTCTCCCTCGTCGCCTCTGGTCCCCGGCCGGCTCTCTGTGCTGGTCGCCCTGGTGGCACTCTCCACTCCGCTCACCGCCCAGCAGCGTGATACCGTGATGCTGCCCGACCTGGTGGTCACCGCCGAGCGGACCCCCACCCCGATCGCCAAGTCGATCGCGACCACCACCGTGCTCCGGGGCGAAGAGCTGCGCGAGCGCGGCATCTATTTCGTCGAGGATGCCTTGCGGCAGGTGCCCGGGGCGATGCTGGTGCCGACCGGATCGTACGGCGGGATCTCGTCGTTGTTCCTGCGGGGAGGCGAGAGTGACTACGTGAAGGTCCTGATCGATGGCGTCGCCGTGAATCAACCTGGCGGGGTATTCAATCTCGGCACGCTGAGCACCGATAACATCGACCGGATCGAGATCGTGCGTGGGCCGGTGTCGGTGCTCTACGGCTCCGATGCGGTGACCGGGGTGATCCAGATCTTCACCCGCCGGGGGATGCCGGGGATCTCCGCCAACGCGGCGACCCAGACCGGGTCGCACGGCACCTGGTCGGCGCAGGGGGGTGCCAGCGGGGCGGCGGGGCCGGTGTCGTTCTCCGCCGGGTTGTCCCGCTACACCACCGACGGGATCTACGCTTTCAACGGCGGCTATGCCAGCACGGTGGGGAACGGCGCGGTTACCCTGCGGCCGGACCAGCGGACCGACATCGCCCTGACCGCCCGGCGCGACGACAACACCCTGCATTTCCCGACCGACTTCACCGGTGCCGTGGTCGACAGCAACCAGCAGTCCAGCCAGCAGGCGACCACGATCGGGCTGGAGCTCGGGCGGCGCATCGGTGAGCGGGCCGAAGTGCGCCTGCGGCTCGACTCACGGCGGGAAGTGGATGGCTCAGAGGACCTGCCCGACAGCCCCGGTGATTCCCTGGGGTTCTACTTCAAGAGCAAGGGCCGGACGCTC
>JBGQJV010000400.1:0-2914 GCA_041499215.1 Gemmatimonadota bacterium
GGACACCCGCGATAACGGATTGGGCGCCTGTTCCATTCTGGTGGCGAGCTCGAAGGCGCGATGTTTGTTCGAGTGGAGCATCTGTGCGAACCTGCTGCCCACCGCTTTATCCTGGTCAGCATGCATGACCTCTTTGCTCTCCCGCGGATCATCCCTTGACCAGGTTTCAATCACGGGCTTCAGCTTCCTGGCGGTAGACAGCGGCTGGAGCGAGGCCGTTCCGTTCAGCATTCTGCATTCCTCCTGCTTCGTGGCTGAGATGGCCAGCTCCACCCGGGCCCGGGAGTTCAGCATGTAGAAGTTCAAGGCACTGGGATGATTGAGCCAGAGCTCGGCCGATTTCACTTCGATGTGCTCCATGAAATACCGGCCGACGAGGTCCTGATCATTCCCCAGTCCGCTGGGAGCCTGCCGATTGGCAGCCAGCAGGATGCGGGCATTCTGAATCGCGCAACAGGC
The DNA here is from genome assembly GCA_041499215.1 of Gemmatimonadota bacterium. Lineage (GTDB taxonomy): Bacteria > Gemmatimonadota > Gemmatimonadetes > Gemmatimonadales > GWC2-71-9 > JADJOM01. The sequence continues at coordinate 460 of JBGQJV010000400.1, forward strand.
AAGCACGAAATACCGTGCCCTGACCCGATGGGTTTTGCCCGCGTGATTCCTGACGATCACTTCCCTGATGGCGGACACATTGTCGGTGGCACGGATGTCGACCAGGTTGGCATAGGTGTATAACGCGATGTTGGGCGCATTGACCACCGTGTCCCGGTACTTGGCGCCATAACGTGTCGGCGGGCTGAACCGCCAGATCTTGTTCCAGACGATGGCTTCATTCAGGGGCAATGGCACGAAGTCGGGGTTTCGTTCCTGCCAGTACGCCGCCGTATAGTCATAGTGCCCGAGGTCCAGGTAGTCGTGGGCCCGGGTGTAGAAGGGAACGAGGTCCGGCTCCGCAATCGGCCAGCCGCTCTCGTTCACCCAGTCTCGCTTCACGAAGTCGATAGGGTCGAGAATCGAGCAGAACCCGCCCCAGTGTCCTGTGGTCCCTCCGAAATAGTGCAGCCGGGTTGACTTCAGCGGATAGTACGGCTCGCCGGTGTTCTTCCCCCGGTACAGCTCCTGGACTTTGTCATCGTACTCGAAGCCGCCACCTTCGAGCAGGATGACCTTCCGGGAAGTATTCAGCCACTCCAGCGCCATGGTGATGCCGGCGGCGCCTGCCCCCACGATGCAGAGATCGCCCTCGATCAAGGAATCGTTGTCGAGCAACCTTGCATCGGTGTGCATATCGATTTCGCCATTAGGTGGCGGTGAGGCGCCCTCCGCCTGCCATTCACACGGGGCCGGTCGCCGCAATCGAGAACAGGGCGCATTGACGGGCCTCTGTCACCGACAGTATCCAGCCATCCACCATGACGATTCTGCCCGCTTCAAAGTCGCCATGAACTTTTTGCTGCAACACCCGTCCTACCGCTGAATCGTCGTCCGCGGAGATGGCCGGGCCGCCTGGGTTGTTGAGCAGCAGGCTGGTCAGCGGCTGAGCCGCGTTTTCAGAGGGCGCTGCAGACCTGTAAGCAACCCCGATTCCGCGGATTGTCTGTTCGTCAAACAGGTGCTCCAGTGACGCCGGATGCAGCAGGGGCTTGTTGCGGCCCGCGTGCCGCATCCACCGCACCAGGACAGGAACCGCGACTCCTGATGCCACCACACCGGACAGCAGCAGAAACTTCTTGCGGTTCACGGGTAACCGGTGGCAAGGGGGTTACAGTGGAAGAGCCATTTCCCGACACAACCTATTCCGCGGATTCCAATAATAAAGGAGAGGAGCCTGAATCAGGACGGGGCGCGCCCCGGTGTCCCCTGGAGGCGGAGCGCCCGCTCCCCCGACTGCCGCCGAGTTGTAAACTCGGGATCGGCATGGTCCCAGGCCTGGAGCACCTTCCGGTAGTAGACGAGCGCGCTGTCGGGCTGACCCGCTGAATCGAACGCTTCGGCCAGTCGGGCCTCGAGCTCAATGCGGGTGATGTACAGGTTCAGGCCCACGGTGCCGCCCCGGTACCTCCGGTGCAGCTGCTGCGGCCCGAAGTGCCAACTCCGGTCGATCAGGCCATCAGCCGGGCACTCGCCAAGTCCGCGGCCGGCAGATTCGCGACCATGGAGGAGTTCGCGGCCGCGCTGCTTACTCGCGGCGGAGGGTAGGAAGCACGCTATCGTCCGCGCGCGGCCTTGTGCGCCGCATCGTGTCCAGTGCCTGTGGCTCAATTGGCAGACTATCAAGCACGGGGTTGCAGGTTCGATTGCTGCGCCGCGCATCAGCGATTTCACGCCATCCCGGGGTGGCGTTCTTTGTCGGAATCCCCTTCCCGCACGCCGTCCCGCCGCCTGGCCCGCCGCTCACCTCCGTGGAGCTTGAGGTTGGCGTGAGAACCTCTTGACAGAAAATCCAGAGAATGCTATCTCGCGATAGGCGACAAAGTCGACCCCGGACCGGTCCGGCCAGAGCGCCGACCGTGTTGAGGCATAGCGGTGCCTGCCGCGATGTCAGCATTTCAGCAACGCATGCGACCCGTCGCCTGTCGCGGGTTGTGCGCGGACTCCCCCCAGCAGCGCACACACCAGGCCGTCACCGCACCTCTGTTCTGCAGCACCCATGTCGGAGAGAATGTCCATGCATTCGCCATGGGTTCGCGATCCCGTACCGCACACCTCTCACCTCAGGAGGCGGTATGACCGGCTGGTCTGTGAAGGGGAGGGATTTTCGGCTGTGGGCCTGGCCGTGTACGTCGCTGGTCTGTGGCGGCCTTCTGGTGGGATCGGTGTCGAGACTGGCGGCGATGACTCCGGGCCACCCGACTGAGACCGCTCCGGCTGACGTCGATGGCGGCCGGGGACGCGCCGCCGCCTACGAGAAGTACATCGCGGCGACCGGCGGAGTGCTCCCGGCCCGGACGGGTGCCACCATCAGCCTTCACCGGACGGCGTCGATTCCCGCCTTCGCGAGAAAGTACAACCTGCCCTGCTCGGCCTGCCATACCGCCTGGCCTGAGCTCAATGCATTCGGTCAGAC
>JBGQJV010000401.1:0-2899 GCA_041499215.1 Gemmatimonadota bacterium
CGTAACGTGGCCCGGCAGGCGATTTTCCTCCTCCCAATTGGCGCCCGTAGCTCAGCTGGATAGAGCGCTTGCCTCCGGAGCAAGAGGTCGGACGTTCGAATCGTCTCGGGCGCATGCCTCACAACTTGGCGTCTCACCGCGGATTAGCAGCGAGTGAGGCGCTCTCGTTTTCCCCGCTCGGCGCCGGGGAGCCTCCCCCTGGCAGCCACGTGTCACCTTTGCGCCCGAGACCGCGATCTCAGGATAGAGGCCCGTCCGCATGGACCGACCGCGGGCCCGTCCCGTCTTCTCGGAGCGCGACATGCGTACCTTGCCCACCGTGACTCTGCTCTCTGCCGCCTGGCTCGCCGCCTGCGACGCCCCGTCGCCGACGGCCGTCTCGGCGCCCCCTCCCAGCTCGCTGATTTTCATCGGCGGATGGCAACGCGGGAATCTTCCGTTCACTCCTGTCGCGATCAACGACTCCGGCGTCATCGTCGGCAACGTGAACAACACGGCAGTGCGCTACTTCAACGGCACCGTCACGGTCCTGGCCCCACCGACCGGACTCACGGGCGCATACACCGCCGTCGACATCGCCAAGAACGGCCACATTCTCGGAGTGATAAACGGAAGTATCCTCATCTGGACCAGCCCCCTGGTTGCGCCGCAGGTGGTAGTCGCCGCCGCGGCGCTCCAGCCGAGCTCGATGAACGATGGACACATGGTCGTCGGCACCACTTCCGGCCACGGCTTCCGGTGGACTCCCTCGGTGGGGCTCGTGAACCTGGCGAATCCGTTCAGCTACGGCGCGCGCGCCACCCATGTGAGCCGCAACGGTTACGTCGCCGGATTTGCCCAGCCGCTGCTCTCCGGCCCACCGGAGGTCCTCGTGCGCTGGGACCCGAGTGGCACGCCGACGATCCACCAGCCGGTTGGCCAGGGCAGTCCGCCGGAAAACCGGCCTTCCGACATGGATGACTTCGGAAACATTCTGAGCACGTCGGGCGGCACCACCATCGACTGGACGGTCGGCGGGACCGTCTACACCATCTCCGGCGTTCCACAGCCCACTCGGACCACGGGTTGGAGCCCCCTGGGGCGCATCGTCGGGCACACCATTGGCAGCTCGAACCGGCCCTGGACGCTGTTCCAGGGGGCGCTCACCTGGCTGCCCCAGCCGAGCCCCGCGGACCAGGCAGACATACCCGTCGGGGTGAATGCCTGCGGCAGTGTCGTCGCCCGGCGGGTCAACGGCGGGGTCGTGTTGGATTCGGGATACGTGTGGCGCAAGCCCCTGACGTGTGACAACGCTGGCGTGGTTCTGCCCTAGGCGGCGTCGGCGCCATCGGCGCAATGACGAACACCGCACTCCTTCGCCGCGCGCGCCTCCGCGCACCGGCAGACGATCCGCGCCCACCCACCGCCACAGCTTCAATCGGTGGCGTGCCCCAAACTTCCGCCAGCGGATTGGCCGAAGGCAGCATCAGTTCCGCGCCCGTCCCCGGGGCCCGGGCATCGCCGGTTGCCGGCAGCGGTGCGGGACCTAGATTGCAACGGGAGTCACCCATCTCGCCACCCGGAGGGCCCGTTGCGGATCGACCCCAGAGTCCTGTCGGTCCTGCTCGCAATCCCCGCGATCGCGCCGGCCCAGACGACGGCACCGCCGGTGCCCCCGCGGGTGCTCGCCGCCCTGCGCGACACCCTCGCCGCCGAATACGTCAATCCGATCTCCCGCGATAGTCTGGCCCGGTTCAAGAACGCCGGGGCCATGCTGACCGCCTTGCTCGACCGGCACACCATCCTGCTTTCGCCGGCGGAACGCCGCGAGTTTGATGTAGAGGCGGGCGGATCGTTCGGCGGGATCGGAGCGAGTCTGGGGATCCGCCGGGATACCACCCTGATCGTCAACGTGCAGCCAGGCAGCCCGGCCGCCCGGGCGCATCTCCGTCCGTTCGACCGCATCGTCGCCATCGATGGCAAGCCGGTGGTGGGGCTGGCCCCGGACAGCGTGGTGGCGCTGATCCGCGGGCCGGAGGGAACCCCCATCGGACTCGGGCTCCGGCGGGGACTGGCAGGCGACCCCGTCCAGGCGGTCATCGTGCGGGCTCCGGTTCAGATCCCCTCGGTGCCCGCTGGGGCGATGCTGCCGAGCGGGATCGGCATGGTGCGGGTGGCCCAGTTCGGGCCGGAAACTACCCGGGAGGCGGCGGAAGCGCTCGACTGGATGGTACAGGGCGGCGCCAAGGGTGTGGTGCTCGACCTGCGTGACAATCCCGGCGGAGTGCTGGAGGAGGCGCTCAGCCTGGCGCAGCTGTTCGTGCCGGCCGGCACTGCCCTGGTCGACGTCCGCGGCCGGCCCGGCACCGGCATCAACGAAATACCCAGAAGCCGGATTCCCCCGCGGTACCCCACCCTGCCGCTGGCGGTGCTGATCAACGAGCGCTCCGCCTCGGCGGCGGAGGTGTTCGCCGGGGCCATGCAGGAGGCCAAGCGGGCGCTGGTGGCGGGGCGGCAGTCCTACGGGAAGGGGTCGGTGCAGCACATCGCGGATCTGCCCGTGGGCTGGGCGGTGAAGCTCACCATCGCGCGGTGGTATACCCCCAGTGGACGGCGCATCGACCGGGGACCGCAGCCCGCCGGGGCAATGGTAGATCCCTCCGCGCCGCACGAGGGTGGGGTCATCCCGGACCTGATCATCCCGGCCGACAGCACCGCGGCCCAGGTGTCGATCGCCGCGATCGCCGCAGGCGCCCGCTGGGACAGCCTCACCCTGGCGATGCTGGACTGGGTGCAGGCCGCCGCCGACACCATGTCGGGGCTCAAGCCGGACTTCGAGTCGGACCCGGCCGTGACCAGGGCGCTACTCCAGCGGAGCGGAGTGACGCCGACCCTGCCGCCCGGCACCGAGGCCGCGGTA
>JBGQJV010000402.1:0-2826 GCA_041499215.1 Gemmatimonadota bacterium
CACCGCGGCCTCAGCCCACGATAGCGAGCACCTCCACGTACTCGGCCTCGACCCGGGTCCCGCCATCGGCGGCAAGATTGGAGTTGCGCCACAGCTGCTCGAGCTCACGCCGAAGACCCGCCCGCTCCTCGGGCCCGAGCGCGTCAAAGGCGCGGACGGTAGGACCGTAGAACGCCTGAAACAGCTCGACGACTCCCGCGGGCGAGTAAGGATAGTCGAAGGTGAACGTGCGCGGAGTGACGGTCAGGTGCTGAACCCCCCCGCCAAGCCGATCAGCGATCCGCTGCCGGTCACCCCAGAGGAGGGGGCTGGGGGCATCGGCCGGCGGGGTGAGGTACGTCCCCGTGGTCCGGAACATCCGGCTGATGAAGCCGTCGGGGGTCCAGTTGGCCATGGCGATGCGCCCGCCGGGACGCGTCACCCGTATCAGCTCGGCCGCCGCCCGCTCCGGGCGCGGCGCGAACATCGCCCCGAACATCGTGACCACCGTATCGAAGCTGTCGTTCGGGTAAGGGAGGGCTTCGGCATCGCCCTCGTCGAACCGGACACTCAGTTCTTCGCCGAGGGCACGCTGGCGCGCGCTGGCCACCAGGATTGGGGCGATGTCCACCCCGGTCACCACCGCGCCGGCGCGGGCTGCGGGCAGGGCGAGGTTGCCGCTGCCACAGGCCACGTCAAGCACGCGCTCGCCGGGCTGGATGCCCAGCCGCTCGATGAACTGCTCCGCCCCCGCCACCATGTGGCGGGCGATGCGGTCGAAGTTGCCAGCAGTCCAGGTGGCGCGGGTGCGTTCGGTGAGTGGGTCCAGCGATGGGCCGCTGGCGCGGGCTGCCGACGTGGGGTGGATGTCTCCAACCACGGCGGAGCCGGGGATGCGGGCAGGCGGGTTCGGCATGGTATTCTCCAGGCAGAAGGTTGCTTGCGTCAGGCGAGCGTGGACTAGCGCCCGAGCGCCGCCAGAATCCGCGCCAAATGATGCCAACTGTGCCGAACGGCATGGTCCTCGAGCACGAACTGCGCCGTCATGGGCGCGTCGAAGCTCAACGAAAACGGAGCGGCGGTGTCAAGCTCGAGGTCGGTGAATCGCCGAATGGCTGCCGCTGCCGCCTGGCTGTTCCGCTTGAGAAGCGCCAAGGCGTCTGCTTTCGTGACCGCAGCGTGCTCGCGCGCATGCTGGGCATTCAGGCCTGCGATAACTTCCCAGGTGACGCCAGCCAGGGGCTTTCCACTCGCGATCGTGCGCGCCGCGTCCATCTCAATCGGATACATACTGGCCACATGGTGAATGATCACGCCCACCGTGCGGCCGTCCCGGACCCGGGTGTTCCATTCGGCTTCGGTCAGGTCCTCCGCGATCTCAGCCAGGAGCGCCGCCCCTGCCTCGAGCCGTGTGGCGAGCGCTTCGGCCCGATGGCTCATAGTGCCCTCCCTGGATCCGGTGTAGGCTTCTCCAGAAGTGATGGGCGGGGTCTGGCGGTGGGCCGATGGGCCCGCAGTCGGTTTCGGCATGGTATGCTCCAGTCAGAGGTTTGAGTGTCCGTGAGGCACGCCCGGACAGTATGGGCCTGCGCCGCCGGGCTGAATGACCGATCGTCCACGATTCCTGCTGCTCCGTACCCAGGTTCGTAGTCTCCTGCTCCAGCGTCCGGAATCGCTGCTCAGGCGTCCAGTGGCCCAGTTCCTCCGAGGGTAGCATGGATCCCCTCTCCGACGTGCTGCGCGTGGTGCGGCTGAACGGCGCCTATTTCTATGCCGTGGAGGCGTCCGGGCCATGGCGGGTGGAAACGGTGGCCGCTACCGAGCTCTCCCCCCGGGTCCTGCCTGACGCAGAGCACCTGATCTCCTACCACATCCTGACCGAGGGTCGTTGCTTTGGCGGCATCCCAGGCCAGGAACCGGTGGAGATGCTGCCTGGAGACGTGATCGTGTTTCCGCAAGGCGATGCTCACATGATGGCCAGCGCCCCGATCCCGACCCGGGATATGACTACCTACGGCCCGACCAGGGCACGCTATCCCGAGACCGTCCGGCTGGGTGACGGTGGTCGGCGGGAGACCGCCTTCGTGTGCGGCTTCCTCGGCTGTGACCGGCGCCCGTTCAACCCATTGTTGGCCACACTTCCACGCCGGCTGCATGTGCGGGGCCTCTCCCAGGGCTGGCTCGGGTCGTTCACCCGGCAGGTCGTCGAGGAGTCGCGTGCCGAGCGCGCCGGGGCGGAGCTAGTCCTGACACGTCTGGCAGAGCTGATGTTTATCGAGGTGCTGCGGCGGTACCTGGAGGGGTTGCCGGCGGAGCAGACCGGCTGGCTGGCTGGGCTCCGCGATCCCGTGGTGGGGCAGGCGCTGGCGCTGCTCCACGCCCGTCCCGGCCACGCCTGGACCCTGGCGGAGCTGGCCCGGGCAGTGGCGGGCTCGCGCTCACGGCTGGCGCAGCGGTTCACGTACCTGCTGGGGCACCCGCCGATGCAGTACCTCACCCGGTGGCGCATGCAGGTGGCCGCCAATCTCCTGAGTCAGAGCGGGGCCAAGATCGCCGCCGTCGCTGCCGAGGTGGGATACGAGTCGGAGGCGGCGTTCAGTCGCGCCTTCAAGAAGGCGACCGGGCTCTCTCCCGGCGGCTGGCGCACCCGGCGGAAGGGTGTGCCAGCGGGGGCATAGGCTGACACTCCGCTCGGGGAGCGGTGCCGGCGGCGCAACGCCCGTATCCAGATGAATGAGAGGTCGGTAGCCCGACGGCGATGGGGGCCTCCTTGACAGGTAAGTATTAGCTAACGTATCCTATATGCGTTAGCGACAGCTTACCAATCCTCCGGGGGTCCCATGCGTG
>JBGQJV010000403.1:0-2802 GCA_041499215.1 Gemmatimonadota bacterium
ATGCGGCAGGCGCCGTCCAGCATCTCCTGCCGGTCCTCGGATCGGATGATCAGCTGGTTGATCTCCGAGAGAGTCTGCAACACCCGGTTCAGGCTGGTGATCCGTGCCTCGGCGCGCTTGCGGTCCTGCACATCCCGGATGACCGAGACCACTATCGCCTCGCCGCCGACCTCCGACCTTCGGCTGCTCACCTCCACCGGCACGGGCGGTCCGCCATGCGGGTGCAACAGCGACTCGAACACGACCCCCACCTCCCCCCCCGGACCGGACGCAGCCGAGGCGGGGTCCTCGGTCGGATCGGGCAACAGCTCGGCCGGCGCAGGCTCCCCTCTCATTCCGCCGGGAGGATAGCCGCAGAGCTGCTCCGCCCGCCGGTTGGCCTCGCGCACCCGGCCATCGGGACCCACGAAGAGAATCGCGACGTTCGCCTGCTCCAGCACCAGGGCCGCGCGGGTCCGGCTGCGCTCGATGCTGCTCTCGTAGTTGGCCCGCTCGCGGTGCCACAGGCCGTACCCGATCCCGAAGAAGCCGGCCAGCAGGGTGGCGAGCAAACCGGCGGTTGCGGCCATGTGATGGCGATAGAGCGCCAGGGCTTCGTCCTCGTCCACCTTTACCACCAGCCCCCATGGCACGGTGGACAGTCGGTGCAGCGAGGCCAGCACCCGGACACCGCGGTAGTCCCGGAACTCGAAGAAAGTGTCCCGGCCGGTCATCGCCATACTCGCGCGCGTGAGTGGACCCTCGGCCAGGCGCTGCATGCCCGGCAGGGAATCCATCCGCACCGGACCAATGATCAGCTCTTCCCGGTCGGCCGACTTCAACCAGCGGGTGAGCAGAGCCTCGATGGAAGGAGTGCGCAGCGGGAGGTTTCGCAGGATCGGAAAGACAAAGTCGCTCGGGGCTACCTCGAGAACGACTGCTCCGATGACGGTTCCCGAGTCTTTGACGGGTACGGCGAATCGTATGGCGGTGCGCCCATCGGTCTGCTGCATGGCCGCGATGCCGCTGTCGGTGGCCATTGCGACGGCAGCCAGGCCGAGCAGAACGCTGTCGGGCGCCGGAGCCCCGCGATTGCTGGCCACGAGCTCCCCGCGGCGATCGAGCACCCAGCTAAAGCGATACTCCTCCAGGGCGGCGGTCGAGGTCAGCAGGCCGCTCAAGTGGCCTCGGTCGCCCACCCCGGAAGGAACCGGCCGGCTCGAGGCCGGGGCGTGGGCGGTCAGGAAGACGGTAGTGGGGAAGTGGGCAATGTTGCGGGCGTCTTCAAGGGCTTCGGTTACATAGCGGTCGATTGCGGCAACGCGGTCGTCTGCCAGGGTGTGGAGCCGATCCTGCCATTCCCCCACCACGACCCGCCTGCTCCGGGGAACGATCGCCAGCACAAAGACCGCCGCCGCGAGGATGAGAAAACCTGCGGCGAGCGCGCTCAACTTGCTCCCGGAGCGAACCGCACTCCAGCGCTTGCGGAAATCCGACAGCGGGTGGGAGTCTGCCCGGTTTTCGATCTCGGTCAAGCACCCTCGGTATCACCGTTCCGAGGGGGGCGGAGCGGCAAGCACTCAAGTTACCGTGTCGTGCGTGGATCTTGAAGGTCGGGAATTCCGCGGCGGCAACCCGATTCACGGAAGGCGGAGTATGCCATCGATCAGGGGTACGGCCGACCCTCCGACCCGGACCGAGCGGACTGCCCCCCCGTCGAGCTGGCACTCGACCTGGAGCAGGCTTGGCCGGCCCATTTCGAAACCCTGTTCCACCCTCCAGCGGAGCGTGCCTGAACGTAGCTCTGCCCTGGCGGCGAGATACCCCGCCAGCGGAGCGACGGCGCCGCCGGTCGCCGGGTCCTCGGCGATGCCCAGCGCCGGGGCGAACATCCGTGCCCTGATGTCCGATCCGGGAAGCTCCGGGTCGCGGCAGAATACGTAGACGTGAGGCGCCCAGAAGCGGGCAACCACCCGCGACCACTCCGCCACATCGAGCCGCACCCGGGCCAGCACCTCGCGACTCCTTACCGGGATGAACAGGAATGGCATTCCGCACGACACCGCCTGAGGATCATCGGGACTCGACGCCAGATCGGCTGGCGCGATGCCGAGCAGCTTGGCCAGCTCCTCCCTGGGTGGAGCAGGCGGCCCCACCTCGGGCAGCTGCGCGGCGCTGAGCTCCGCGAAGGTCGGCTGTCCCCGGCGACGCCTGACGGTGACGCGTATCAGCCCCACTTCCTCCTCGAGACTGAAGCTCGCCTGCTCTCCGGCGAAGGTCACCAGACCTCCCTCTGCCAGCAGGATGGCCGAGCCAATGGTGGGATGGCCGGCAAATGGCAGCTCGACCTTTGGGGTGAAGATTCTGAGCCTCCGGTGTGCGCCCTCTCGCCGGGGCCGCATCACGAAGACGGTCTCCGACAAATTGAGCTCGCCTGCGATCTGCTGCATCAGGTCTTCAGCTATGCCATCCGCGGCGGGAAAGACCGCCAGCGGGTTGCCCCCGAAGGGCCGGTCAGTGAAGACGTCGAGAACGTGATACCGGAGATCCATGTTTGCTCCGCTTGCTTCATTCCCCCGACCGGCCTGGGCGGGGCGGCCCGGGGTCGGTGGCTGCCGACCAGGGCTGACTGGAAGGAATCCGAAGACCTGCCGATAATCAGGCCAGGTTGCCTCTCAAGGTGCGACGGTACGATAGTTACCGCGAGTCTCGCCATACCATCCCAAGGCGGTCGACTAGTGTATTCCCCTGGAGCTTCCCTTTCGAGACTCGGGCGTATCGGCCTGGTCCTGCTGGCGGGGTGTGCCAAAGGCGTCTCGCCTG
>JBGQJV010000404.1:0-2799 GCA_041499215.1 Gemmatimonadota bacterium
CCACCGGCTGTCCACCGTGCGGCGGGCGGACCGGCTGGTGGTGCTGAATCATGGCCGAATCGTGGAGATGGGGCGCCATGCCGAGCTGCTGGCCCTGGGCGGGCTGTACGCCCGGCTGTACCAGCAGCAGTTCCGGGAGGGAGACCAGCTGGTTCCGGGCTGATTGGGGAGGGCAAAACACACAGCCCCCGCCATCGCTGGCGGGGGCTGTGGCGTTACCGGGCGTGTTACTGCCCGAGGATCACGATCTGGTAGTTGGTGTTCTGGGCGGCGGCGGTGAAGTCCGCCAGTCCCAGGTACGTGGTGCCCGCGGGGAGGTCTTCGGTGCAGCTCTCAGGCTGACCACCCGCACCGCTGCCCTTCGCGTCGCAAGCGAAATCCCCGATCAGGTCGGTCCCGGCGGCGTCGAGGTAGTAGCCCCCGATGTCGGCCGTGTTGCCCCAATTGAGGGTGATCTTCACCGTGCGCGGCGCTGCCAGCACGATCTTGTAGAAGCGGCAGTGGTTTCCGACATTGCCGCACTCCGCAGCCACGGCCGTGGGGCCGTTGTCGAGATAGACCGACTGCACACCGGCCGCCGGAATGACGATCGTGGGGGCAGTCGCGACGGCGATGGCGCCGGCGTAGGCCGCCGGGGAGGTGATGCTGACCGAGGCCGGAATGGTCAACGGCACGCTGGTCAGGGTGCTCAGCACGATGCCCGTGACGGTCGGGGGACCCGCGGCCGTGCCGGGCACCGTGACGTACTTGAGCGAAAGGCTGTCCGTCGCGATGGACACCACGAATCCCTTGGCGCCGCCATTGGTAACCGTCGAGGTCGGGAGGAACTTGAACCCGGTCCCGGTGATGGACAGCGTCACCGTGTCCTGAATGGCCGGCGCCGCGTTGGACAGCGTGGACGGGAAGGTCGGAATCGCGGGGGTACTCAGCACGGACGCCCCGCTGTTGAGCGTGAACTTGCCCATGCCGGACGGCGCTCCCCGGAGGACCAGGTTGGTGACGGTCACGGCGGAATTGGCGCTCGGTCCGATCAGGAAGAGAAGCTGGGTGCTGTCAGTCGAGGTCCCGAGCACAGCCAGTCCGGCGGTTCCAACGGTGGCCTTGCTGCCGGTGCCGCCCGGAGTGAAGCGGTACCGCGCCGGAGCGGTTACAACAATCGTGTCACCAGCGACCGCCGAGGTCTTGTTGAGCGTCACCGGCGGGGCGGCGGGCGTTACCAGCGGCACGTTGGTCTTGAAGCCGAACGGACCAAGGGTCGGGGCCCCGGAGATCAGCAGGCCAGCAACGCGGACCGTGTCATTGGCATTCGGGCCGATGGCAAACCGCATCTGGGTGCTGTCGGCCGAGAGCGACGCCACGGCCGCGGCGGCGGTGCCTACCGTCACCGTGCTTGCGCCGACGAATCTGTAGCGGCCCGGCGCCGTCACCACGACCGTATCGCCACCGACAGCCGCCGCGGTATTCAGGGTCACCAGGGCCGGCTGCGCCGGCGTGGTTACCGAGTCGACCGACGCCAGGGAGAAGGCGATGGCCGCGGGCGCGTAGGCCAGCACCACGTTGGTGACCGCGATGTTGCCGTTCACCGAGGGCGGCGGCACGACCTTGAGCTGTGAGCTGTCGGCCGAGAGTCCGATGACGTGAAGCTGGCGGACCGTGGTGTCCGGCTTGGTCGCCGGCGGCACCGGCGGGGTGATGGTCCGGATGGACGCCTTGGAAGCGCCACTGAACCGGTACGGCGCGGGCAGGGTCAGGGTGATGGTATCCCCGGCGGTCGGAGAGGCCGGTTTGGTGACCGCTGCTACCGGCAGCACCGCCGGAATGACCCGCACGGGGATGTGAATCGGCTTACCGCCGGCGGTCACGTCGAAGCTCGAGTTGGCCGTGTTCGCGGTCGCCGTCACGATGTACCGGGTCGCGACCACCTCGCTCGGCTGGACCAGCTCACCCTTGGTGTTGAACACCGGCGCGAAGGTGGGGTCCTTCACCACCGTGATCCCCGCGCCGATGTTCGTCGCATCGCTGAACTTGGCGGCAACGGTGTTGCCCTGTTCATCCACCGCCGTGATGGTCACGAACTTGGATGAGTCCTGTCGCACGAACAGGGATGTGGGATCCGCCGTCAGGTGGTCCGTCCCGTTTCGGAGATCGCCGGTCGGGTCCCCGGAGCAGGACAGCAGCCCGGCAAGGGCCAGGAACGAGAATGAACGCTGCACCATGTGTCTCATCATCATGAACCTCGCACGAGTGGCCTGCGTCGAGTCAACCCTGCCCACGGGCCGGGGGGACGGTTCGGTGCTGCTGGGATGCTGCCTGCTACCCTCAGGGACTGGTGGGATCATCCACGCCGCGGTTCCGGTCGCCCTGGAACAGGTCGACACCCAGGTACCGGCTGATATCCTGGAGTGCGGAGCCGCCGAGCAGGTTGGCGTAGTCCGCCATCCCGGTTTCCTTGAGATCGTTCGTGGCCACCAGCTGATACGCCCCGAAGCCCGAGCGGTCGGCAAAGATGTAGTACCGCTCCTTACCCCGGGAAAAACGCCAGACCTGGTACGGGGGGGCCTGACCCAGCGAGGTCCGCCGGTCCAGCACGTCGGTCGGCTCGCCGTTCTTGATCCGAATCCGCCCCCGGTCGGTGCGCCAGCCCGGCCGACCCGCGCGGCCACGCTCGCTGTACTCCGTGTTGGCGGCTTCGATCTGCTGGTAGAACCCCTCCCGCGCCTGGTTCCGGTCTGTCCCCGGCGACGGGTCCCGCTGCTGCCAGAAGCGGGTGAGGAACTGCCGCTTGGCGGCCACCGAGAG
>JBGQJV010000405.1:0-2782 GCA_041499215.1 Gemmatimonadota bacterium
ATCCCGCCGCTGGCCACGGGAAATGGCGTCGTTGAGCGCCTTGCTGTGCGCCGAGAGTGCCCGTCGCTGCACCGCCGGGAGCTTGGTGGTATCGATAGTCTGCACCAGCGTCCGCCCGGTCTGGGCGAGTGCCTCCATGGCCTCGCGGTTGGCTCTTGCCGATCCAGCCGGCGCGCGCACCGCCAGCGCCCAGCCCACCAGCGCGATGGCGGTTGGCAGGACACCGAGGAGGACCAGGGCCAGGAGAATCCGGTGTCGGAATGGCAGCGGCATGGTCACGATGCCCCGGAGGGAGTCCATGCCGGCCGTCGGCGAGACCACACTCCCGCGGCCCAACCCAGCGCTGCGCCGGCCAGGGCGCCTACCCACTCTGCGCGGGTGGTCGGCGCCGCATGAGCGACCAGTGGAACCAGCGCGAGGCCCGTGACGAGTGCGAGAATGGTGAGACCAAGGCCCGCCCGTGGCGCGGCGCGGCCGAACCAGTACCCGACGGGGAGGATCAGCCCAGCGAGCCAGAGCGGGTCGAACAGGGTCCATTCGTCGTAGACCGGATAGCGGAACGGCATCAGGGCCGACCAGCCGAGTCCGACGGTCAGCGGAAGTTCGGTGTTGAGTTGGCGGGCGCCGCTCCGGGTTCGAATGACCAGGGCGCGATCGGCCACTCCGGCCTCGATCGTGACGGTATCGCCTGGGGTCATCCCGGGAAACTGCGGCTGCCGGGCGATCAACTCGCGGAGTCCCCATGACTCCAAGCCGTTCCGCAGGTGCAGGAGCAGCGCAATCCGGTCCTGGCCCAGGAACAACTGGTCTTCCTCCCGGTCATCCGTGATACCGAACATCAGGGCGGTGCGCCTGGGCTCTGCGCCGGACACCACCCGGAGCACCATCCAGGGCCGCGCTTCACGCATCGCCTGGCGGATCGCGATCGGTTCGGGCATCAGGCTGGTGGGTGGGCGTTCGCCGTTCAGGCGCACATCCAGCACCTGCCCTGGGTAGATGTCGTAGTTCTCGAAGTCGGGGGTCCACTGCCCGAACCAGGGTCGCTCCGTTGGGGTTGGCCGTACCCCGATGCCGGTGATCCAGAGCACGAGCAGCCAGACGAAGGCGCTGCCGAGCGCCAGCCGCAGGGCCGGGGCCGTCCCAGGCCACCGGAGCCATCCCCACCTGAGGTGGAGCCAGATTCCGGTGGCACCTCCAGCCGTGTTCGACAGGATGTCGCGCAGGCTCGAGTCCCGCCCGCTGATGAGCGTCCCCTGCAGGCCCTCGATCATAATCGTGGCGAGCAGGCAGACCGCGAGGGCCCGCCGAGGCCTGATCCAGTAGGACACGACCCACCCGACCGGAATGAACAGCAGGACGTTGCTGATCAGGTCCCGCAGACCCTGGTTGCCGCAGCCGAGAATGCAGAGAAAGGAGGGCTCATGAGCCGAGGGCGACGCGGGCGCAGGCACGAGTGTGAGGCTCGACACGATCGCGGCAACCAGCATCGTCCACAGGGCGGCGCGCCAGCCTCGGACCTGCGCTCCCTGATCCGGATGTATCACTGGTGGTCGGCGCTCCCGGGAAACCCGCTGTGGCTGGCGACACGCTGGCTTGCTGAATTCCGTCACGGATTCTCTCTCTGTTGTGGCTGAATCGCAACAACACTTTTTCAGCCCCGGTTCCCGAACCGGTTCCAAGTGCGGATCTCCTTGTTCATGAAGGACATGCCGTCCCTTCCGACCTCTGTGGAACTGGCCCGACTTCTGCACCAGAACGGTCCTGCTGAGGGTAGCCACTGGCCAGATATCCTGTCACTACAAGGACGCCCCAACTCCCGATGCGTGCAATCCCGCTGCCGCCGCGCTGGCCGGCCACTCACCTGTTCACCGTGGATGTGGAGGACTACTTCCAGGTGAACGCGTTTGAGGGGCTGGTTGATCGGGCAAACTGGGATGGCTACCCGTCGCGAATCGAGCGCAACGTCGATCAGCTGCTCTCCCTGCTGGACCGGCACGGCGCCCGGGGAACGTTCTTTACCCTGGGCTGGATCGCCGATCGGTTTCCCCACCTCGTCCGGCGGATCAGCGAAACGGGTCACGAGATCGCCTCTCACGGGTACTGGCACCGCAAGGTGACCACCCTGTCTCCGGAGGCGTTTCGAGAGGATGTGCGTGATTCCAAGGCCCGGCTGGAGGACGCCTCGGGACAACCCTGCCTCGGCTTTCGTGCTCCCAGCTTTTCGATTCGCCCGGGCATGGAGTGGGCGCTCGAGATCCTGGTCCAGGAAGGGTACCGCTACGACTCTTCGATCTTCCCGATTTCGCGGCCGGACTACGGCTACCCCAAGGCTCCGCCGTTCCCGGTGATGCTGCACACCGCGTCGGGCGAGCTGCTGGAACTACCCCTGACTACCACCCTCATTGGTGGCCTGAGGTGGCCGGCCGCCGGCGGTGGGTATTTGCGGCAACTTCCCTTCGGGCTCACGCTGGAGGCCTTCTCCCAGTGGGGCGAGCTTGGGGTCTCGGCGGTGCTGTACACCCACCCATGGGAAATCGATCCCGGGCAGCCCCGGCTTCCGGTCAACCTGATCACCCGAATCCGACACTACCGTAACCTCAGCCGGACACTGCCCCGGCTCGAGATCCTGCTCGACAAATTCAAGTTCACCAGCGTGGCTGACAGGTACGGCGAGACTCTCCGCGCCGCCGCCCCATCCGAGCTGTCCGAACCGACCCAACCCGCGGTGTGAGAGTTTCCCCGGGTGGGACCCCCGCCATCGATCCGGCCGCTGCGACTCGGC
>JBGQJV010000406.1:0-2777 GCA_041499215.1 Gemmatimonadota bacterium
CCAGGCGGAAATCCCGGTCCGACCCGGGCACGCGGGCGGGCGCTACGACGCCGATCTCTCCCGCTGGACCCTGGGGTACATCATCGGTCGGGAATGGGAGCCGTACGCGGTGAAGGACTACGACGCGAAGCACCCGCGCCCGGCACCGTACCGCGGACGCTATCTCTCGACGCTTCCCGGAGCGGGCGCCAGCGACATCTGGATGGCGGAGCAGTGCGACTACCTGCTGCGCTACGAAGTGGAGACCTACAACGCCATCCGGCCCATCGCCTACACCAACTGGCCGACCCTCGATCCGCTGGCCCACATCACCGAGGCGACCGGCAAGGAAGAATCAGCCTGGCGCAGGAAAGTGGGCCGCCCCCTCCCGCGCGATCCGGTGGAATACGAGAACGACGCCATCGGACTCGACGCGATGCTGGTCCGCGCGACGCCGGCGAACACCGCCGGCTGGTTCGCCAGCTATCACGCATACCCCTACTACCCCGACTTCCTGCTGTACGACCCGGTCTACAACCGGGCCCGCTCCAGCGAGGGGCGGTCGAACTACTTCGGCTACCTGCAGGCGCTCAAGCGGCACCACGCCGGCATCCCGCTGCTGCTGTCGGAATACGGTGTCCCCTCGAGCCGTGGCCTGGCCCACCTGCAGCCGCAGGGATGGAACCATGGCGGCCACGACGAAATCGCCATGGCCGCGGTCGACGCGCGGCTCACCCGCGAGATCCGGGAGGCGGGCGCGGCCGGCGGGATCATCTTCGCGTGGCTGGACGAGTGGTTCAAGAAGAACTGGATCGTGATCGACTACGAGATCCCGCTGGAGAACACCCGGCAGTGGCATAACCTGATGGACGCCGAACAGAACTACGGCATTCTGGGCATGTACGCGGGCGACGGGTCGACCACTCCCGCTCTCGGTGGCGATGTCTCGCGCTGGCAGGCGCTTCCCGTCCTGCAGGAGGCCCCACACGCCACGGCCAACCTCCCTCGAAGCCTGCGCGTCGGCTCGGATGAGTCCTACGTCTACCTCGCCGTCGAGCTGGCGGAATTCGCCGGCCGGCCGTTCCCGGGGTCAACCCAGGAGCAGCACGTCGTCATCGCGCTGGACACCTACCGGGCCGACCTGGGGCAGATGACCCTGCCCGGCAGTGTGCTGGGAAGCGATGTGGGCTTCGAGTTCCTGGCGGTCTTCGGCGACACCGTCGCGGGCGAGCTGCGGGTGACCCCCGACTACAACCCATATGCTGGCGCGGATGTCATCATCAACGGCGACGACTACGGGCATTTCCGGCATCGACCCGTTTCCACCCGCCCGCGATGGGACGGACGCTTCGATTCCCTGTTCGTCATCACCAACCGCTCCCGCTTCACCCGCGATGGCCGATTCATCCCCGCGGAGGGCTACAACCGGGGACGGCTGCGCTACGGCACTGAGGCGCGATCGACCCTCTCCGACTGGTACTGGGACCAGCCCGCCGGCGTGCTCGAAGTCCGGCTCCCCTGGGGACTGCTCAACGTGAGCGACCCGTCTACCGGAACCGTCCTGTATGAGGAAACGGAGGGTGACGAGCTCGGCAGCGCGAAGACGGACGGCTTCCGGATAGGCGTCGCCGTGATCGGCACTCGAATGATCCCCGCCGGAGAGCCGGCGCTGATCGGGGCCCTGCCGGTGCCGGGGGTGGACGGCCAGTGGCGGGTCAACCAGTTCCCCACCTGGCAGTGGCCCCTGTGGACGGTGCCGCGGTATCATCAGCGGCTGAAGCCGGTGTATGACTCACTCCGTGCACTTTGGGGACGTCCATGAATCCTGGGCGGACGGGCGGACCGGCGGACCGGCGCACCGATTGTGGGACGTGGATGGACTCTCCCGCGTTTGTCATCCCGAGGGAGCGGAGCGACCGAGGGATCTCCGAGCCGGAGTGCCGAGGATCCCAACCTCGGAGATCCCTCGCTTCGCTCGGGATGACAATGTCCGGGGCTGCGAGAGCCCTTTCGCGGGCGACCAAGAAACTCGGAACGCAGAACGCGGAACGCGGAACACTTCCGACTGTCATCCCGAGGGAGCGGAGCGACCGAGGGATCTCCGAGCCGGAGTGCCGAGGATCCCAACCTCGGAGATCCCGCGCTGCGCTCGGGATGACAAAGCGCGGGGGGTTGGCCGGACCAGTGCTTGTCGTCATGCTTTTTTCCGCCCTCCAGTCCTCCCGCCTGTCCGCCCAAGTCATCGCCGCCGATTCCGCCTGGGCCGCGGGGGATTACGCCACCGCGCGCACCCGGTACGAGACCGGCCTCAAGGAGGAGCCCGGATCGGTACGAGCCCTCTATCGCCTGGGCATTCTCCTCGCCTGGGACGGCAAACTCGATTCGTCACTGGCGCTGCTGCGCTTTGCCCGCGAGATCGAGCCGAACGAGCCGGACGTCCGGATCCAGGAGGCAACCGTCCTGTCCTGGCAGGGCCAGTACCGCGCATCGGTGATCAAGTGGGACTCCCTGATCGCCGAGTTTCCCGACCGGCGGGATGCCGCCTACGGAAGGGCGCGCACGCTCTCCTGGGCCGGCAAGATGAAGCAGGCGGATTCCGCCTACGCCGCTCTCTCAGCGAGCGATCCCAGGGACCTGGACGCGCTTGCCGGCAGGGGACAGGTGGCGGCTTGGCGGGGGGACTATGGCAAGTCCGCCCGATTCTACCGCGAGGCACTCGCCGCGGACCCGGATCACGTCGGTTCGCTGGTCGGCCTGGCGCAGGTCCGCCAGTGGCAAGGTCGTCCGGCAGAGGCGGA
>JBGQJV010000407.1:0-2766 GCA_041499215.1 Gemmatimonadota bacterium
GAGGGTACCGATCACGAACAGGGGGGTGGGGACGGCCGAGAGGAGCCACCGGTCGAGGGTGGCGAGTGCCTCACGGTCACGGCCGGCGCGGCCAAGCAGCGTGGCCTGGGTGATTCGCATGAAGCTGCACGAGGTGAAACACGCGGTATCGGGAATGGAAATGAGAGTGCGGAGGGCGGCAGCCGAGTCGCCCCGGAGAAGTGCGAGATATGCCGCGGCTTCGGCGGCGACCCGGGCGCGATGCACCCGCTCCAGCGACCCGGCGCCGCGCTCGGGCCTGGCGAGCGATTCGATACGCCGAAGGGACGCGGTGTCGGCCCTGGTCTTCCACCAGGCCAGGGCGTCCGGGGCCTGCGGCAGATCCGCGGCGAGGGGCCGAGTGAGGGCCTTGGGGTCAAAGAGCCGCGCGTACCATCTCGTGGCAACCTGCTCGGGCGCGGCCCCGAACAGAGCCAGGGCATCGAACGATAGAGCCCCGGGTCCGAACCAGTTGAAACCCGCGCCGCCGGGCCCCGGGCTCGCTTGAGCGGCCTCCCGGAAGTGACCGCGGAAGGCCAACGCCTCGGCCAGCACTTCCTGCCGGACCTTCGGATCGCGCATCTCCGGGGGCGTCCCCTCGAGGCTGGCTCGGCCCTCCCCGAGCCGGCGGGCAAGGCGCACCGCCGTTTCGCCCGAGTCAGGCCACGTGAAGAGGTCCTCCAGGCAGGTGCGCAACAGGGTGACGGCCGAGGCGCTGTCCTCCGCGGCCCTCGTGGCCGCGCTCCCCGCTGTGGCGGGGTCGAGCAACAGGGCGCTGAAATGCACGGGACCGACGACGGAGCCGGTTGCCTGATGGGCGATTGACGCGCGGGCATACAGCAGGGCCCGCTCGGGTTGCCCCAGCATCATCGCATTCTGAATGGTGTGCTCATAAGCCGGGGTGAAGCCGGAATCGAGGGCGATCGCGCGATCGAATGCCGCGAGCGCATCGGCGGCGGTGTTGTAGGCCGACTGCCCCAGGTGCAGCCGGGCCTCACCAAGTGAGTACCATACCTCCGGGTCTCCGGGATACAACCGGGAGGCCTGCTCCAGCGCGGACAGGAGTCGCCGCCGGACCTGGAGCAGCCCGGTATCCGACGCACTGAGCCACAAGGAGCCCGTGAGAATCAGCAGGCTGTCGCGCTGGCTGAGACCGTGGTTCAAACTGGCGGCACGGAGCTGATAGTACTCCGACTCACGGAACCGTCCCGAGTTCGCTGGCCCCCAACTCAGAGCCTCGGCCACATAGTAGTACGGCAGCGCGAACCCGCTGTCGAGCGTGATGGCAAGGTCATACTTGACCAGCGCCGAGTCCCACTGGCTCCGGCGGTAGAACTGTTCTCCCCGGAGAAAAGCCTTGAGGGCCGAGACCGAGGCATGGCCGAACGGCTGCTGCCGCACGGCTCTCACCGCCCTGTCCCGTCCAAGGGCTCGCAGAATGCCCACCGCGGCGGAGTCGGCCAGTGCGTCGAATCGCAGCGTGTCCCCCCGCACCTCGAATTCCTCGGCGACCCGCCCAGTTACAGCATCGAAGATCGATCCTCGGAGCAGTACCGAGTCCCGGCCTGCTCCGCTCGCCGTGCCGAACACGATCAGGCCGGCGCCCATGCGAACCGCCAGGGTCTGCACCAGCGCAGGGTCGGAGGGACCGCGCCAGGATCGGAGATAGCGGGATGGTGACACGGTGCGGATCGGGCCGGCACCGTCCAGACTGCGGGCGAGATAGTCCACCAGGTCTTCGCCGAACCGCTGCCCGGCGGCGTCTCGGGCATCGAACGGGACGATCGCGAGGAGATTGGAGTCGAGGCCGCTCACGGACGGCGGTCGGATAATGATCCGAATCGCGATCGTGAGGACTGCCGCGATCGCCAGAACAGCGGCCACCAGGGTCCAGCGATGCTGGTTCAGCCGGTAGGGGGACGATGGAGGCGCGCCCTCTCCGAGCGCCATCGCGAACTCCGCCGCCGTGGCAAACCGCTGCTCCGGCGCCTTGGCCAGCGCCTGTCCGATCGCCTGCTCCACGGCGGCCGGCACCTCGAGCCGACGGGTCCGGAGCGGCGGGGGCTGGTCCCGCACATGCTTGGCGAACACTTCCTGGACGGTGCGACCGGAGAACGGTGGCTCGCCGGTGAGCATCTCCTGCAGCACGCAGCCCAGCCCGTACAGATCGCTGCGTCCATCCACTGCCCCGCCCCCGATCTGCTCCGGACTCATGTAGGGCGGCGTCCCCATTCCCCACCCGGTCTCCGTCAGGCGCTCGTCACCCGCGGCGAGGAGCGCCTTGGCGATCCCGAAATCGGCCACCAGCGCGTGGCCGTCCGAGAGGAGAATGTTCTCCGGTTTGATATCGCGGTGCACCACATCATGCCGGTGGGCGTGGCCCAGCGCGTCCAGCACCTCCCGCGCGATGCGCACGGATTCGTCGACCGGCAACGGCCCGCTCCGGTCCAGCCGTGCCCGCAGCGTCTCCCCCTCCACGAAGGGCATGACGTAATACAGCTGGCCGGCGGCTTCGCCGGAGTCATGCACCGGCAGGATATGGGGGTGCTGCAGACCGGCGGCGATGCGGACTTCACGCAGGAAGCGCTCGGTGCCCAGGCCGGCCGCGAGGGTGGGATGCAGCACCTTCAGCGCCACCCGGCGGCCGTGGCGCGGGTCGCGGGCCAGGTACACCGTCGCCATCCCGCCGCGGCCGAGCTCCCGCTCGATGGGGTAGCGGTCGGCCAGCGCGGCGCGGAGGGACTCCGA
>JBGQJV010000408.1:0-2765 GCA_041499215.1 Gemmatimonadota bacterium
ACCCTGCGCTGGAAGGCGGCCGTCATCCCTCCTCGGGCGCCGAGGCCCAGCAACCGGTCTCCCAGCCAGAGCAGCCCGCTCACCAGGGTCAGCACCAGGATCTGCCCAGCCTCGATTCCCAGATTGAAGCCCACCAGTGGTACGGCGATCGAATCGAGGAACATCGCCCGCAGGTACCCGGCAAAGCCGGCGCCGTGGACCAGTCCGAACGCGATGGCCGCGACGGCCCGCCGGCGATCGGGTGGGGCGCCGTCCGGGCGACGTTCCGCGAGGTTCGCGAGACAGGTGAGCAGGATGGTCACCGGAATCAGGAACTCGATCCAGCGCTCCGGCAGCTCGACGATCCGGGTCACGACCAGCGCGAGGGTGAGCGAGTGGCCGACGGTGAACGCCGTCACCACCCAGAGACCGTCCCGCCAATCGCGGGGCCGGTACACCGCGGCGAGGGCGCACAGGAACAGGATGTGATCCAGCGCGCCGATCGACGCCACGTGGTGAAAGCCCAGGTGCAGGTAGGTCAGTAGTTCGGACATGCGGGTTCTCCTACCGGCGATCGAGGGACGAGAGAAT
Source organism: Gemmatimonadota bacterium (assembly GCA_041499215.1). Taxonomy (GTDB): domain Bacteria; phylum Gemmatimonadota; class Gemmatimonadetes; order Gemmatimonadales; family GWC2-71-9; genus JADJOM01. Next base: position 571 of record JBGQJV010000408.1, read on the forward strand.
CGCTCGCGCGGGCGTGCCGTGTTCCGGGGCATATCCCGGGTTGATGTCCAACGCCCGTGTCAGGTCCGCGCGCGCCTGTAGGGTGTCGGCCAGGGCCAGGGCGATGAGTCCCCGGTGGTAGTGGAGCATCGCGTCTCTGGTGCCGCGGGAAAGGGCGGAGTCGGCGACCGGCAACGCCTCCCGATCCCGCCCCGACTGGTGGAGGGCCCAGGCCAGCACGTCGTAGCCATACACATCCTGCCGGGTTTCGACCTCCTCGCGTGCCTTCCGCAGCACCCGGCCGACCCGGCGCTGATGGTCCAGGAGGAACAGCGCCCAGCCACGGTGGTAGGCGCCTGGCTGCCGCGACACCGACACCTCCATGGCCCGGGCGTACTCCCCGGCCTTGGCGTTGTCGCCAAGGGTGGCGTAGGCGTCGCTGAGAAGGCCCAGAGTCGCCGGATCCAGAGTGACGCCCAGGCTCTGCTCCCCCAGCTGAATCGCCGCGGGCAAGTCGTTTCTGGCTGCTTCCAGACGGGCCTTCGCCGCGAGCAGCCGTGGATCGTCGGGCAGCATCCCAAGCCCGCGATCGTAGGCTGCCAGGGCGAGATCCGGCCGGCCGTTGCGGAAGGCCAGCTCGCCGATACGGAGGTCGAACCACGCCAGCTGCTCCTCCGGCACCCGGAATCCATGTTCCAGGTCCCGCCGGGTTCCAATGAGCAGCTCGCGGGCCTCGCCGCTTTTTCCATTCAGCTCGAGCCACCGGGCATAGCGGGGTGCAACCGCCGGCCTGGTGCGTACCACGGCAAGACTTCCGAAGAGGCTGTCGGCCGCGGCATACCGCCCCAGTTCGAGGGCGATCTCCCCGAGGGTGGCACGCGCCACGATGTCCTCCGGATCGGCCTCCACCTCCGGGACCATGACCGCCCAGGCCCGGGCGAAACGGTGTTCGGCCATGAGGGCACTCACCAGCACCTGGGCCGCGGCACCATTGCGGCGGTGGCGGGTCACGAGACTCGCTGTCGCCACGGATTCGGCGCGGGCAAAGTCGCTCGCGTCACCGGTTGCGCGGCCACGCGCCAGGTAGAGCGCTCCGAGCGCCGCACGGTCCCTCGCGCCATACGGATCGCGGGCGACGCGGGCCTGATAGAAGAGGATATCGGTCTCGCGAATGCGCGCCGCCTCGGCCGCGCGTTGCGCGGCCGAAGCGAGCGGAGCGGACTGGCGGACCGGCGAAGCGGACCGGCGGACGGGCGGGTCGGCGGACAAGAGCACTACGCCGGTCCATACAGCTGTGCCAGCAACGACGATCAAGCCGAACCAACCGTGACTCTTGCGCAGCACACCATCCTCCTTATTCGGTCCGCCTGTCCGCCTGTCCGCCTGTCCGCCTGTCCGCCTGTCCGCCCGTCCGCCCGTCCGCCCGTCCGCCTGTCCGCCCGTCCACCCCCCCGCCCTCTACGGGTTGGGCGGAGCCAGGTATGGGAAGCTCGCCAGAAAGGGAGAATCACTCGCCACGTGGTCACTAGTCAGGGACGGAGTGGTGTGAGAGGGATCGAGGCCGAACGGATCGCCGAAAACCGCCAGCAGGGCCAGGTCCACCACGTCGTCCGACAGTTTCCGGCCGCCCCAGCCGTTTGCCAGCGGCCCCACGCCCACCCAGTTCAGCCAGCTCGCGGTCGAGGGGTCCTTGTCGGTCTGCACGATCAGCATGTCCGGCAGCAGCACGCTGGCCAGAACGCCAACGTAGGCGGAGTCGCGCCCGGCAAGGGTGGTCGGGGAGTTCTTCACCAGGTGGCTGAAGATCTCGGGCCCGATGAGCGCGGCGTCCTGGTCCGGGCCGGTCGAGCCGTGGGTCGGGTGGCTCCGCTTGTCCAGCAGGACTTCGCTGATCAGCGGGTTGCCCAGGCGCTGGACCTGGTTGTACGTCTGGTTCTTGCCGGGGCCGACCCCGGAGTTGTTGTTGTCATCGCTGCAGGCGCCGGCGAGCATCGCCAGGCCTACGAGGAGCGCCGGCGTTGCCAGGCGCAATGTGCGGGTTCGCATCGAAGGAGTCTCCTTGGGTCGTGATCAGCGGCTGATGGTGCCCCAGATGCCGAGCTTGCCGGGGGCTCCACTCTCCAGGAGCGAACTCGGCAGCTCGACCACGATCGACAGCACGTTGTACCCGGCGATGTAGTTCACGCCGGGGGTACGGAAGCCGACGCTCGGCAGCG
>JBGQJV010000409.1:0-2761 GCA_041499215.1 Gemmatimonadota bacterium
CCACGCCGACCTCCGAAACCAGCCCGCCTACACCCTGGCCGAAGGCGCGCGCTATCTCAAGCTGCCTGCGGCCACCCTGCGGGCCTGGGCGATAGGCCGAGCCTACCCCACCGCACGGGGAGCGGGGCACTTCCGCCCGCTGATCCGTCCCGCCCGCAAGGTCCCGCCCCAGCTGTCGTTCTGGAATCTCATCGAGGCCCATGTGCTGCGGTCGTTCCGGGCCGAGCACGGAGTGTCACTCCGGGCGCTCCGGCAGGCGCTGGACTTCGCCGAGCGTGAGCTCCGCATCGAGCGCCTGCTGCTCCGGAGAGAGCTGTGCGCCGACGCCGGCGAGCTCTTCCTGGAGCGCTACGGAGAGCTGATCAGCCTCTCGGCCTCAGGCCAGCTGGCCATGCGCCGGTTGTTCGATGAACACCTGAAGCGGGTCGAGTGGGACGCATGGAAGTTCCCGGTGCGCCTCTATCCCTTCCTCGCGGCCGAGCTGACCACCGAGGCGCGGCCGATCGCCATTGATCCGGGCATTTCGTTCGGCCGGCCGGTCATCGCCCGCCTCGGCATCTCTACCGCCGTCCTGGCGGAACGGCTGGACGCCGGCGAGACCCTCGAGGACCTGACCGCCGACTATGGGCTCAGCCGGGTGGAGATCGAACAGGCCGTGCTCTACGAGAGGACGGCTTGAACCGTGTCTTCTTCACCGACCGCGACCTCGGCACCCGGTTTCCTGAAATCCTGAGGTCGGCCGGCCTCGCGGTCGAGCCGCACGGCGAGCACTTCGCCCCAGATACCCGGGACGAGGAGTGGCTTCAGGCCGTCGGTCGGCGGGGCTGGATCGCCCTGACCCACGACCGGCGCATCCGCTACAAGCCTAACGAACTCGCAGCCGTGGTGCAGCACCGGGTTTCCCTGCTGGTCATCGTGGGTCGCGCACCGTACCCGGAACTGGCACGGGGGTTCGTCGCTACGATCTCGCGGATAGACCGCTTCCTGTCGCACCACACTCCGCCGCTGATCGGAAAGGTGTTCCGTCCCTCACCGGAGGAACTGAGACGCGTCCCGTCAGCCCAGGGACGGGTGGAGCTGTGGTATCCGAGGTAGGTCCGGCAGCTCCCCGGTGAGCGCCTTTGCGTTCTCACCCGGCGACGTCCTCGTCCAGCACCCGCTGGATCTCCTGGGCCAGAAAGATCCGGTTGCGCTGCCGGGCCAGCGGCTCGGTGACGATCCCCATCTCCTTGAGCGAGCGCAGCGCCTGCATCGCGGCGCGATGGGTCACTTCCAATCGACGCATGACGGTCGTGGCCATGACCGCCGGCTTCTCGAACAGCAGGTCCACCAGTGCGGAGAGGGACGACGCCCGCCTGGCCTTGAGCCGGCCGCGGTACTCCTCCCGGAGTGCGTAGAGTCGCTCCGCCCGGCGGATGACGTCATGGGCCTCCGTGGCCACCCCCTCCAGCAGGTAGCCGATCCAGGCCTCGTACTCCCCCCGCTGGCTTACCGCCAGCAGCCGCTCGTAGTACTCGGATCGCCGGCGCTCGAAATAGGCGCTGAGGTAGAGCAGTGGGTCATCCAGCAGCCGCTCCTCACACAGCATCGCGGTGATCAGCAGCCGGCCGACCCGGCCGTTCCCGTCGAGGAACGGGTGGATGGCCTCGAACTGGTAGTGCACCAGGGCCAGCCGGATCAGGGGCGGCAGATCGGAGGGAGCGTGGAGGTACCTCTCCAGCGCGTCGAGCGCCTGGCGCATCTCCGGGACGGGCGGCGGCACCATGATGGCACCTCCTTCATCAGCCGTAGCCGCTCCGATGAAGTTCTGCACAGCGCGGAACTCTCCTGGCTTCATGGAGCCGCCCCGTACATCAGTCATCAGGATGCGGTGCAGCTCCCGGATGAGCCGGAGACTTAGCGGGAGCTTTCGCTCTCGGTCCAGGGCATAGTCGAGCGCCCGGAGATAGTTGGTCACCTCCCGCATGTCGGGTTCCGGTTGGGACGGCTCAGGCTCAGCCTCGAACAGGAGCAGTTCCGAGAGCGAGGTCTGAGTCCCCTCGATCCTGCTGGAGAGCACGGCTTCCCGGCGGAGGAAGGGCGCCATCAGCAGTCGTGGCTTCGGCAGCCCGCGACTCAATCCGGCAAGTCGCCCAAGCGCCTGGTCCGCCGCGGAGAGGGGCCGAATGAGCGGCACCAGATCAAGAGTCGGCGGCAGCGGTCGAGGAACGAACGCCGGATTCCCCCGGACCGTCCGGACCAGGGTTCCTGCCCTATCGGATTTGAACTCGACTGATTGCACCTTGTGATACCGTAGTATCGTGGCGGCTGCCTTGTGATACTTTGTGGCTTTATTGTATTATAGCGATGGCAGCCGAAATCAACCTCCTAGCCGATCCAGGATCATTGACCGCCTCGATTTTCGGTTTATATTCGGCTTCCAGCTGTCGAACGTTAGCCGAATTGAGGTCACCATGCCCCCCTTCCCCCGCCTCCAGCCGACCCGGTACCTGCCACCCAACCCGTTGACTGTAAACAACATCCTGGTATGTCCCGAGTGCGCCGGTCCGGTGGTGAAGAACTCCGGCTGCATCTCCTGCCGGCAATGTGGCTGGGGGAAGTGCGGGTGAGGGCGGTCAGGCGGTCAGGCGGTCAGGCGGTCAGGCGGTCAGGCGGTCAGGCGGTCAGGCGGTCAGGCGGTCAGGCGGTCAGGCGGTCAGGCGGTCCATGAAGCTCGCGGAATCCGCTAAGTACGCGAGGGCCGAGGTGGTCCCGGAGCGGG
>JBGQJV010000410.1:0-2760 GCA_041499215.1 Gemmatimonadota bacterium
CGCCGCTGGTGCCCACGCGGATGGAGCGCTTGTCGTACTCGACCGAGCGCCCCGCCAGACTGCCGGTAATGTGATTGAAACGGATCATGAGGGCCGGGTTGCGGGGGCCGGAAACGCGTCCCCGTATGTCGGAGGAGCTTACCCGGTTCCCCCGGTCACGCGCCAGAGTGGCCGGCGTGCGACAGCAGCAGGGATGGTGCCAGCCCCGCCCGCCCCGGAGAAAGCATCGCCTCCCGCGTTCAGTTCCTCGCGCAGCTTCCGATAGGGTTCCGGCGAACCGGGCGCCTCGGTCCGCTCCCCAGCCTTCACCGCATGGAGGTTCCCGGAAATGCGAGAGGCCGCTCTCTCGGGGCGGCCCATACTGCCGGCCGCCAGGCCTGGCGAACCGGCGAAGCGGTCAGTCAGGAGGGTGGACGGCGGCGCCATCGACCACCACCACCGCCACCTCCCCACCGGCGCCGTGCCGCCCTCCCAGCGCGGAGAGCTCGAGCACCCTGCCGTCGCGGCAGCGGAAGGTCATCGCGGTCTGACCGGGCACCGGGTCGGCGGCGCAGGTCCTGAGCCAGCTGCGTCCCGCCTCATCGGCGATCAGCCCCAGCGAGCCGCCCAGGCGCACCAGCTCCTGAGGAGAGTCATACCCCAGCATTCCCGCCAATCGGGCATTGGCGAGAATCGGCTCCCCGGACGGGGTCATGAGGCAGAGGCCGACTGGTGCGGCATCCAGCAGGGCCCGGAGCTGTTCCTCCGCTCGCCGCAGGCCGTCCTCGATCCGCCGGCGTTCGAGCTGGGCCTGCTTGAGGTCGGCCACCTGTTTCCTCAGGCCGGTGACCTCATCGATCAGTTCGTGCTTGCCACGGTGCTGGTCGCGCATGATGAGTCAGAGTAAGGGTCGTGGTCCGCGTCGTCTTGCACAAACCTGATGGTGGAATGTTTCTACCCTCCCCGCTGCTCGTGCTCCTTGCCGCCGCCTGCTCCGAATCCGCTGGCCCTGAGGCGCCGCTCCCAAGCGGAACCCGCTCAGTGCCCGGCGACAGCCATTCCGATTCGCGGCCGGCACCGGCCAGCCGCTCGTTCCCGCGGCTCGAGGCCGCTGGCAACTACGGCTGGATCACGACGACTTCAGCGCCGTGGCTTCCCATGCGGTTTGCGTGGCGCTCCCCCGCCGGTTCGACCAGGGCCGCTCCCGGCGGGCAGGCGAGTGTCCGTCCCTGCCGGGTGAGATCGAACGAGCCCTCCAGCATCACGGCGAAGTTGGTGTCCTCGTGCCCGTGCGGCGGCAACCAGGTCCCCGCGGGGAACCAGGCATGGACCACGGTAAACCCGGACGCCCGGAGACAGCGGGACCGGGGACTCCCCAGCGTCACTGGGACGAAGGCACGCTGCATTTGTCACTTTGAAACGGAGGGATACGGCCTGCTCACCATCAAGGACGGCTCGTGAAGGAGGGAACGCACACCGGGTGGGAAAAAAGGAACGCCGCCGTGCCCAGGAGGACACGGCGGCGGAGAGGCGATGGCGAATGGGCCCTGCTGGATTCGAACCAGCGACCTATGGATTATGAGTCCACTGCTCTAACCAACTGAGCTAAGGGCCCGGACAACAAAGTTCCGAGTTCAGAGTTCCGAGTTCAGGGTCTGCAACTCGGAACTTGGAACTTGGGACTTAGTCCCCCCCGACCTGATTATACGCGACGACCCGCTCGTACAGCGCCATGTGCCGCTCCGTCATGAGCTGGCGAGTGAAGTACTTCTCCACCCGTTGCCGCCCCGCGTCGCCCATCTTCTCCCGCTTGAACGGGTCTCGCGCCAGGGTATCGAGCGCCTCGGCCAGGGAGCGGACGTCGTGCACCGGTACCTCGAGACCGGTTTCTCCCGGCAGGTTCACCTCCCGGACGCCGGTCGGCACCGCGGTGGTGATCACCGGCCGGCTCGCCGCCATCGCCTCCAGCACCACCAGGCCGAACATCTCGTCGATGGTGACAGAGGGGAGCACCAGGAAGTCGGCCTCGGCCATCCGGCGGGGAAGATCGTCGTCGGGATACTCGCCGAAGAACCGCACCCGGTCGGCCAGCGCCAGCGCCTGGGCCAGAGTCTTGAGCCTAGGCCCCTCGGGTCCGCCGCCCACGATGTCGAGCCGGAGATCGGGCACCCGCTCCAGCGCCCGGAGCAGCACATCCAGTCCCTTGAACTTGACCAGCCGGCCGATGAAGATGGCCTTGGGCGGCGCGTCCAGCGGGCGGCGGGGCACGTCCGCCCAGCGGGTCTCGTCGATGCCGAAGGGTATGACCTCGATCTTGTTCTCGAAGCCCTCCAGCTCCTGGGAGAGCGCCAGGTGTGCCCGGCTCGGCACCACCACGGCGGCGGCCCGACGCAGGACCGACCGCGCAAGGAGCTTGTAGCCCGGCCGCCGGCCATCCTGGTGCTGGGTAACCACCAGGGGGGTCTGCCGGCTCCGCAGCAGGCTGGCAACGTCCGCCAGCGGATGCGGATGATGCAGGTGGATCACGTCGGCCCGGCGGCGGGCGGCGGTGAGGTAGCCGGGAGCGATCTCCTCCGAGCCGAGGGCTCCGAAGGAGAACACCCGGGTCACCGTGGAGCGCTGACCGCCGACTCTCCCGCCAATCCGGCTCTCGACCGCCACCACCGACACCTCGTGCCCCGCCGCGGCCGCGCCTTCGGCGAGATCCTGTACCACGCGTTCCATGCCGCCGGAACGGGGCCAGTAGTACTTGGCGAGGTGTAGAATGCGCATCGGGTGGCC
>JBGQJV010000411.1:0-2728 GCA_041499215.1 Gemmatimonadota bacterium
CCGCCTGCCCTCGAACCCGAGTTGCGGCGCCAGAGACCAGGATCCCGGCCCTCCCACCCCCGCGTCTACCCGCCCGCTCACCTGGGCCAGGCCGGCGGCGGACCCGAGCAGCAGCCCGAGCGAGAGCGCGAGGGCCCTCACGGGGAGTGCTCCGGTCCGGGGAGTGGTGCCGCCGGCGGACGTTCGGCTGGCGGCGGCAGGCCGCGCTCGCCATGACCGCCTCCACCGGTGAGCCGATCCCGCAGGGCCAGGAAGTCGGCATCGGGCGCCCCGTGGGATGCCATGTCGTAGACGCTGCTCCATGCCTGCTGCGAGGGGATCCCGGACGCGAGCAGATCGGCCAGCACGCTCAAGGGCACCGCCAGTCGCTCGCCTGGACGAAGCGCCGAGAGCCGCGTCAGGCTCGACGGGCTGGCTCCCGCGCGGAGCGCCGCGGCCCCCGCGACCAGGTCCGCATCCTCCGCAGCGTGCCCCAGCAGTTGTCTGGCAGTGCTCAGGTGGCCGAGCAGACCCCGCACCGCCTGCACGATGCGGACGGAATCGGCCCCTTTGCTCTCACCTTCGAGAGCTTTGCGTATCAGAGGTTCGGTTGGTAGTCCCGTGGCAGCGGCGCTGTCCACGAGTCGCTGCACCGCCGCACGCGTCCCGGGGGCGAGGCGTGCCGTGAGGCGCCCGTCCTGGCCGGCAAGCGGACCGGCAAGGAGGAGACAGGCGAGGGCCAGGACGGCGGAATGTTGGCCGGGGTTCAATTGACCACCGTGATCACCGAGGTGGGCGTGCCGAAGTCGTCCTCGGCCAGCGGTGTGCCGGGGTCCGCCTGCCAGCTCGAGCCATCCACCACGTAAGAGTAGCGATACCGGCCCGGTTTGAGGCTGAGGGTGACTGACCAGTGGCGCTCGTCCCGGCGCAGGGGATTGGCCTCCGGGTTCCAGTCGTTGAAGTCGCCGATCAGCACCACGCGGGACGCGGCGGGTGCGGCCAGCGCGAAGGTCACCCCGTTGTTCGGCGCCAACGGATGCCGGAGCCGCCGCGCCCCGAAAAACGCGAGCACCAGCGCCGCGGCAATGCCGGCCGTGAGGACCGTCTGGCGCCACCGGCGCACTGCCAGCGCCTCGCGCCGGAGCTGCGCCATGGCGCGCTCCACCGCGCCATCGCCGACGGATACCGGCGCCCGCAGGCTGCCCACGATGTCCCGGAGGAGCGCCTCGTTGGAGGCGTCCATTTCCTCATCCATGGTAGACCTCCCGCAACTCGGCCCGGAGACGCTCGCACGCCCGGCTGACTCGCATCTTGAGAGCCGGCACCGACGCCCCGGTCAGCTCGGCCATCTCGTCGTAGCTGAATTCCTCGACATGGTGAAGCAGGAACGCCTCCCGCTGGTCCGGCGCCAGCACCCTCAGGGCCCGCTGGATCTCTTCTCCCCACGCGGCCTGCTCCGTCGCGGGCGGTGCGGCCGCGTTGTCCAGCGCGCTGTCCCGCTCGGAATCCCGTACCACCGAGCCGTTACGCGAGAGGCGGGTCCGGCAGCGGTTCACCAGGATTCGCGCCAGCCAGGAACGGAATCGCTCCGGGTGCTCGCACCGGCGGATTGACCGGTATGCCCGGAGCAGGCTGTCCTGTAGCGCCTCTTCCGCGTCCTCCCGGTTCCCCAGCAGGTGAAGGGCGTAACGTTGCAGCCCGCTACGATGCCGGGCGATGAGCTCGGCATAGGCGTCCAGATTGCCATCCTGCGTCCGGCGGACGAGGTTGGCGTCGGGTACGCGCATGGACAATAGACCCCTCCTAACCCCGTTTGGTCACTGGGTGACGTTGCGGGAGGCGCCGAGGTCTTTCAAGCGTCCCCGCCATCGTCTGCCGGGGACGAGTGAGGGCCAACGAGCAGCACCCACGTAGCGAACCACTTTCGGAGGATACATGCGCGTGCGGATCGCCATCGCACTGGGTTTGGGCCTGGCCGCTGCCTGTTCGGACGGCGGGACCGGGCCCGAGCGGAAGAGCAACGAAACGGGCGGGGGAAGCAACCAGGCCACCGCCTCGGTAGCGGGCATCGTCTACGGGTTCACCACCGTCCCCGACAGCCAGCGGGTGGAGCTCGCCGGCGCCACCGTCACCCTGATTCGGGTGGGAGATCTTCCGCCGGCCAATCCCGGAACGGGGCAGCCCCCCGATAGCACCCGCACGAACAGCTCCGTCCTATTCGCCTCTGCCGACTCGGTTCTGCCGCCTGACAACCCGGGGAACCCGCCGCCCGCGGCGTGCTCGGAGGGCACGGTCGTCGCCACCAGCCTAACCGGCAGCGACGGAACCTGGCAAGCCGCCGGGCTCGAGGAGGGACTCTTCAACGTGCGGGTGGACGCTCCGGAGGGCTCTCACTACCGCGGCGTCGAGTACTGCGGATACGCGGTGCGCGGCGACCTGGACAACCGGCTGACCCTGTACCTGCCCGTGGGGCCGTAGCCGTCGCACTCAGGATTCCGACGCGAAGCCGCCACGGGCACTCCGCGGTGCCAGAAGGCCAAGCCGCCCCGGCCGACGATCGACCGGGGCGGTGAAGTGTGCGGGCGTTGCTCACTCCCTTCAGTGCGACGTTTGCCGTTGTGGTGGCGTCGTCATCTGATTCAGCCTGAGTGACACCCGCTTCGCGAGTTGCCCGTTCGCGAAGATGTTGAAGTCATAAGCGCCGAACTTCTTGAACTCCAATCCGACGATCGGAATCACACTGCCGATC
>JBGQJV010000412.1:0-2719 GCA_041499215.1 Gemmatimonadota bacterium
AGGAGGCCTCGGATGTGCTGGACGGCTACGCCGAGGAACTGCAGGGTCGGGTGGCTCCGGGGTTCGTCGTGCAGCCTGACTGGCGCCGCGAAGCGGTTCGCCGCCTCCGGGCCGCGGGGGTCACAGTAGACGACTCCCTGGCCGAGCGGGGGGCTGGCCTCCTCAACCGGTTGCTGCAATCGAGAATCGGGCTGTTCATCGACACCGACTCGACCAGCTTCGTCCGCTCCGCCAACGACGACCCGCAGCTGGTCCAGGCGCTGGACCTGTTGCGCCAAGCGAGTGATCAAAGCGGGCTGTACGCGGTGGCGGCAAGGGTGCATCCGGAGGGCTAGGAGGCGGAACGGCGGGAAGGCGGGAAGACATGTCATTCCGAGCGTAGCGAGGAATCCCTTTGGGCGCGCACCTATAGGGATTCCTCGTCGCTGCGCTCCTCGGAATGACACTCTCCGCCCTCTCCGCCTTCCCGCCCTGCCCCACGTCGTGCCCGCCCGTAGATTCCTGCCGTATGTGGCTCCTCGGGTCTCTTCCCCGGTTCAGCGGGTGGATCGTCCACAGCATGCACCGGGTCACCGCCATCGAGGGAGCGATCCCGTCGGCCGGCCCGGTGCTGCTGGTGGCAAACCACCCGAGCGGCCTCATCGACCCGCTGGTTGTGACCGTCGCCGCTCGGCGACCGGTTCGCTGGCTTTCGAAATCGACCCTCGTATTCCATCCCTGGCTGGGCTGGCTGTTCCGCGCCGCGGGGTGCATTCCCGTCTACCGGCGGCAGGACGACCCGACCCAGATGGAGCGCAACGCCGAAGCGTTCAAGGCGGCGGTTGCGGCCCTTCGCGAAGGCAGCGTGGTGGCGATGTTCCCCGAGGGCATCAGCCACCACAGTCCGGGTCTCGCTCCGATGAAGACCGGCGCGGCGCGACTGGCGCTGGCGGCCGCGGCCGAGCTGCAGGGTGCCCTGCCGATTGTCCCCGTGGGCGTGATCTATCGTGACGCCCCGACCTTCCGCTCGGCCGCCGGCGTCGTTGTCGGCAACCCGATCGGGTGGGAGGATCTCGCCCGGCGCGATCCGGACGATCGTGCCGCCGCGCAGGAGCTGACGGACCGGATCGGCGCCGGCCTCGAGTCGGTCACCCGCGATCTTGCGTCGTGGGCGGACAAGGCGGTGGTGGAGCACGCCGCCGCGGTGCTTGCGGCGCAGGCGCCGGTGGCGGAGGAACCCCCTCCTTCGTGGATCGCGCGGGCCAGCGGCATGCTCGCCCGGATGGAGTCAGAGCGGGATCCGGAGCTGCCTGGTCTCCGGCAACGAGTCCGGGCGCATGCCCGTGCCCTGGCCCGGCTGGAGGTCACGCCGGCGGAGCTGGCCAGAGAGAGCCCACTCCCGGCGCCGCACTGGTGGCGCGGGTGGCGTGCCCCGCTGGTGGCGCTGCTCTGGCTGGCAGGAATGGTCTGGTGCTGGCCGCCCTACCGGCTGACGGGTATTCTGGCTCCGAAACTCGCCCGCGACACCGACGCGCTCGCCACGCTCAAGGCCGCGACCGGGATCGTGCTGTTCAGCATGTGGATCATCGCCACGGCGGCGGCGGTCGGCTGGGCGGCGGGATGGCCGTGGGGCGTGCTGGCGCTGCCGGCCGGTGTGGGTCTCGCGTTCCTGACGCTCAGACTCGAAGAAGCGCGTCAGGCGGCCGGGTCGGCCAGCAGGGCCAGAGCCTGGCGGATGCGACGGTCACAGCGGGTGGAGGTCCTCCGGCAGGAGCAGCGGGTGCTTGCGGACGAACTCGGCAGGGTGGTAGAGCGGCTCGGCTAGAAGGCGGGACGGCGGGAAGGCGGCGCGAGTGTCATCCCGAGGAGCAAAGCGACGAGGGATCCCTGTGGGTGCGCGCCCAAAGGGATTCCTCGCTGCGCTCGGAATGACATGACCTGCTGCCCTCCCGCCTTCCCACCCTCTGTAACAGTTGTCGGGGCGGGTCACAGGATACCGATATACAACGTGAGGCTTGAGGTCTGGCAGCAGGCCCGCAACGGGGGCGAGGCCGCCTCGATCCGCCGATCGAGCTGGTCCCTGGTCGAACGAATCCTGCGACCCGTGTCGCGGTGAGGCTCCTGGCGGCCCACAAGACTCGCGATGCCCCGGTCCGGGACGAGGGCCGGGGCGTAGGCTCCCACTCGCCAGCAGCCGGCGGGGCCGTTCGTCCCCGGCCCAGCCCGGAAGGATCCCGAGGTTCGACGATGGCCGACTGTCCCAAGGTGGGCACTCTCCCGCAGGATTACTCCTCCAAGCTGCCCAAGGGCGTGCCACCGGTCGAGAGAGCCCCGACCAGCATGTTCCCCAGTCAGGTCATCGGGCCCGCGGACACGACCTGGTATTTCCCGATCGACCTGCCGGGGGCCAGTCCGACGGGCGTGTTCATCCCGCAGGGCTTCGGCTATCAGAGCGAGGTCGACGTAATCCTGTACTTCCACGGCAACAAGCGGGGAGAGTTCAACACCATCTATCAGTACTGGGGCTCCGGCTTCCCGTACAAGTGCACCCTCCGTGAGGACCTGAACGCGGCCGGGAAGAGCGCGTTGCTCATAGCCCCGACCATGGGGTCCGCCCCCGGTGCCGCGCTCACTGGAAACGCGGACCTGGGGGTGTTCGGAAAGGCCGGGGGCGCGGAGTGCTTCCTGGATCACGTGATGCAATGGCTGGGGACGTATGATCCCCACTATTCCCTCAAAC
>JBGQJV010000413.1:0-2648 GCA_041499215.1 Gemmatimonadota bacterium
CCGAGGCCGGCAGGAGCGGATGCGGCGGGCCATTGCCGCGGCGATGAGCCGCTCGAAGCGGGAGATCCCCCATTTCTACCTGGCGAGCACCATCGATTTCGGTCCGGCTGGTGCCTGGCTGGCACAGTGGAACGCGGAGCGGAAGCCGGCAGAACGCCTGCTCCCGGCTGTGCTCCTGCTCAAGGCCACCGCTCTGGCGCTGCTCGAGTTCCCCGAGCTCAATGCCCGGTGGGAGAACGAGCGGATCCAGCACGCCGAGGGCATCCACATCGGCGTGGCCACCTCGCTCCGGGGCGGCGGGTTGGTAGTACCCGCGCTACATCACGTGAATCGCCAGACCCTGCCTGCGCTCATGGTGGAGCTGCGCGACCTCGTACAGCGGGCCCGGTCGGGGACGCTCCGCAGTTCCGACCTTGCCGACGGCACCATCACGGTGACCAGCCTCGGGGAGCGGAGCGCGGACATGGTACTGGGTGTGATCTACCCGCCCCAGACGGCGATCATTGGATTCGGCGCGGTGGTCGAGCGGCCGTGGGTGAGAGTCGGTGCGGTGGTCCCGCGGCCGGTGGTGACGGCCTCGCTCGCCGCGGATCATCGGGCCAGCGACGGGCACCGCGGCGCGGCGTTCATCGCAACTATTGACCGGCTGCTCCAGTCGCCGGAGGCGCTATGACGCGGGAACAGGTGAAGCAGGCGGTGCTGGACGCGCTCCTGGCGGTCGTGCCCGAGGCCCGGCCGGAGGGAATCGACCCGGCGGCACCCATTCGGGACCAGCTGGACATCGATTCCATGGACTTCATCAACTTCGTCGCTACCCTGGACGAAGCCCTGCATGTGGATGTGCCGGAATCGGAATACGGGCGGCTGGCCACGCTCGACACCTGTGTCGAATATCTGTCCGAAAGGCTCGGGATACCCGCCCTCTCTCACTGATGCCTTCACCCAGCGTTCAGGTCCTGCTTACTCCGGTTGGAGTACCTTGATCGTGGTGTTCAGGCAGGCGAACCGATGGGGAGGCGCGCGTGGCGCGGCCGATGGTGGTCCCGGAGCGGCGTGGCGGTTCAAAAGGGGGCTCGGAGTGGGGCCCTCCGCCCGCTGGAGCACAGCACTGCCCCGGCCGCATGACCATGTCGTTCGCGCCCAGGCCTTCCTTCGAGCACCTGCCACACATCGGTGAGGTCAGACTCCGGCTGCGGGGGTCCAGCATTGCGGACATCCTCCAGCAGGCCGCCGTGGCGGTGGCGGAGCTGCTGCTTCCCGGGCGCCCGCCGCCCGGCGCGGCGCTGGTCCACGAAATCGTGCTCGACGCGCCGGACCGCGCGGCGCTCCTGGTCGACTGGCTGAACGAACTGCTCTTCCTCGCCGAGCGAGACCGCTGGCTCCCCTCCCGCATCGAGATGCACGAGGCCAACGAGACCCACCTGCGCGCCACCGCCAGCGGCCCCGTGCTGGAGTGCGCTCCGTCGCTGGTGAAAGCGGCCACGTGGCATGGCCTCCGCTTCGAGGTTGAAGACGGCGGGTTCGAGGCCGAGGTCCTGCTGGATATCTGAGGCGAGCGATGAGCGCCCCGACGCTTTCCACCGACAGCCTGGTCCACGAGGTTCCCATCGGCAGCCGTCCCGGCATGCTGGTGCCCGCCCGGGTGTACGCCGACGACGCGCTGTGGCGCGAGATCGCGGAGGATCACGCGCTGGACCAGCTCTGCAACGTGGCCACCTTGCCCGGTGTGGAGCACCGGGTCTACGGCATGCCCGACATGCACGAAGGGTACGGCTTCCCGGTTGGCGGGGTCGCGGCGACCCGCGTGAGCGATGGGGTCATCTCTCCCGGTGGTGTGGGCTACGACATCAACTGCGGTGTCCGCCTCCTCACCTCCTCCCTCACGCTCGGGTCGGTTAAGCCGCGGCTGGAGAGCCTGGTCCACCAGCTGAGCCGCGGTATTCCCTCCGGCGCATACGCAAACCCGCACCTCAGCCTGGACCCGGCCGCCCTGGATGGGGTCCTGCGGGAAGGCAGCCGGAGCCTGCTCGGGCGGGGTCTGGCGACCGTGGACGACCTGGCCCACACCGAGGGGGGTGGCGCTCTGGAGGAGGCGGATCCCGATACGGTGTCGGCGCGGGCGAAGGAACGCGGCCACAACCAGCTCGGGACCATCGGGTCGGGGAACCACTTCGTGGAGGTCGAGGTCGTCGACCAGGTGTTCGACTCCATCGCCGCCGCGGCGTACGGCCTGGTGGAGGGCCGGTTGGCAGTACTGATCCACACCGGGTCACGCGGGCTGGGCCATCAGGTCTGCACCGATTACGTCCGCCTGATGCCGGACCTGTTGCCGGAGTGGAACATCCAGCTCCCGGACCGGCAGCTCGCCTGTGCCCCTCTCGCGGCGCCGGAAGGCCGGCGCTATTTCGCTGCCATGTGCGCCGCGGCCAACTTCGCGTTCGCCAACCGCCAGGTGATCACCGCGTCTGTGCGCGACGCCTTCCGCACCGTGCTTGGTCCCTCGGCCAGTCTGCGGGTCTGCTATGACGTGGCCCACAACATGGCCAAGCTGGAACGGCACGGCGGCTCGGAGCTGTGTGTGCACCGCAAGGGCGCTACCCGTGCATTCGGCCCGGCACATCCCGAGACGCCGGCGGCGTACCGCGCCG
>JBGQJV010000414.1:0-2644 GCA_041499215.1 Gemmatimonadota bacterium
GGCGGTTTGGCCCGGGCAAAGGTAACCGCCCCCACACGCTTCGCTCCACCCTCCAGGAGCGCCGTGGCGGCCGCGACCAGGGTCGCCCCGGTGGTGAAGACGTCGTCGACCAGCACGACCTGTGCCTCCGCCACCCCCACCTTCCTGAAGGCGTCGGCAACATTGGCCTGGCGGGCTTCGGGAGCGAGAGCCGTTTGGGTCCGGGTGTCCCGTATCCGTGCCAGCAGGTCACGCCTGAGGGGGCGCCCCGTTCGCTCCGACAGGGACCCGGCAAGTCGCTCCGCCTGGTTGTATCCGCGGCGGCGGAGGCGCCCCGGCGCGAGCGGCACCGGCACCAGCACCGCACCCGGCTCGGACGGGAGCTGTGGTGCCATGATCCGGGCGAGACATTCGGCCACTCGCGGCCAGCCGGCGTACTTGAGCTGATGCACTGCGGACCGCGCCAGGTCGTCCAGCCAGACCGCGCTCCGGACCGGGCCGAAGCCCGCGGGCCACGCGGCGCAGATGCGACAGGGATCCGCGGCGCCGGCCTGCGGCTGGCCACAGCGGGCACAACACGGTTCGGGGAGTCGACGGAACCGTGACAGGCAGAGCTGGCAGATCAGGGGATCGGAGTCGGCCTCGCCGACTGGGTCCTGACAGAGCAGGCAGGCGCCGGGGAGGAGCCACCGCTCCGCCCGCCGGAGGAGCGCGACCGCCTCAGCGAAGGGCGTCATTGACCGCCGCCCGCATGACCTCGGCCGGTGGATCTTCCTCGGGGAACCAGTGCCGGAAAGCGGCAGCGCCCTGCGGCACCAGCATCGCCCGTCCGTCGGCGGCGCGCAGTCCTTCCTGTCGCATCTGCCGGACCCAGGCAGTCTCCCCCCGGCCGTACACCATGTCGAACGCGACCTGGGCCCTGGGCGCCTCCTCCAGGGCCAGCGGCAGATGGTCACCCGGTTTGAGACCCAGGGGCGTGGCGTTGATCAGCACCTCACACTCGACCGACGGGGTCAGCTCCGCCTTCTGGGCTTTTGCCCATGCCTCGAACGCCGTTCGCCTGCCGGGATCGCGCGAGCGAATCGCGATGCGGGCACCGCACGCGACACCGGCCGCGACCGCTGCCCGGCTTCCCCCTCCCGTGCCGGCGATGAGCCAGCCGCTGGCCGGTGCCTCGAGCCCTCTCAGGGCGGCCAGCACGCCGTCGACATCGGTGTTGTCGCCGGCGACCTCGCCATCGTCGCCCCAGAAGGTGTTGCAGGCTCCCAGGAGGCTCACCCGGGCGGTGGGCCGGGTGACCGCGTGGGCGGCGACTTCCTTGTGGGGAACGGTGACGTTTCCGCCTCCGCCGGCACGGGCGAGGGCGCGGACCAAGGTGGGTATGTCGGGAGATTGCGCGCGGAGGGTGACGTAAACCGCGTCCAGCCCGAGGGCACGGAACGCGGCGTTGTGCATTGCCGGCGAGAGCGAATGCGCCACCGGGTCGCCTAGTATCGCGAAGACCCGCGTCTTACCGCCGATCACCCAGCCGCTCGCGTTCGAGCCGTTCGATAACACCACCCAGCATGGTGTCCAGCTCCATGAAAGTCTCGCGGTAGCCCTCGAGGTCCCCGCCGAAGGGATCGCGCACCTCGGCGTCGGCACCGCTGCGCCCGGCGTACTCTCCGAGCAGGTGGGCCTGGATCCCCGCGCCAAGCTGCTCCACCCGGGCACGATGATGACGGGCCATGGTGAGCACCACATCGGCGGTGCCTACCAACTCGCGGGTAAGCAGCCTGGCCCGGTGGGCCGAAAGGTCCAACGCATGCTCCAGCGCCACCAGATAGGCGCCTTCGGACGCGGGGGCACCATCCCAGGCGCCAGTCCCGGCCGAGGATACCTCGACCCCATCCACACCCCGCTCGGTGAGTTTGCGCTTCAGCAGCGCCTCGGCGAGGGGGCTACGGCAGGTGTTCCCGGTACAGACCAGCAGGATGTGGGTCATGAAGTCCAGTGTCGGGACAGGCTGTGCGCAGGTGAGAAGTGAGAGGTGAGAAGTGGACGGTGCACGGACCAGGTCGCGCCCCCCTCTCAGACACGCCTGACCTGCTCCTCACCTCTCACTTCTTACGTCTTACTTCTCACTCGCATTTCTGATCACCAACTCCGCCAGCCGCAGATCCTCTTCCGTCGTCACCTTGAAGTTAAGCTGGGAGCCTTCAACCAGCCTCACCGGGGCACCTAGCCGTTCGAGCAGCATAGCGTCGTCCGTGCCTCGCAGCCCATCCTGGCGCGCCCGGGCGTGCGCCTCCTCCAGCAGCGCCCGGGAGAACCCCTGTGGGGTCTGCGCCCGCCACAGCCGCTCCCGCCGAATGGTGGCCCGCACGGTAAGGGCCGGATCGTCCGGCTCGGTCTCCTTCAGAGTATCTCCCAGAGGCACGGCCGGAACGGCGGCGGTGCCGGTCCGCGCCAACTCGATCACCCGGTCTATCGTACCCCGATCCACCAGCGGTCGCGCGGCGTCGTGCACCAGGACCGTGCGGCAGTGCCCGGGAAGCGCGGCCAGGCCGTGGGCGACCGAGTCGGTCCGTTCTGCTCCGCCGGCAGCCAGGGTCAGTCCGCCACCGGCGAGGCCGGCCAGCCAGGGTGGCGGGACGGTAACGTCTCCGGGGGGCAGTACCACTAC
>JBGQJV010000415.1:0-2642 GCA_041499215.1 Gemmatimonadota bacterium
CCGTCGACCGGTTCTGTGCCCGGGAAGGAATCGACCGGATCAGTCTGCTCAAGATCGACACTGAAGGGCACGACCTGGCGGTCCTCGAGGGCGCCCAAGGTCTGCTGGCGCGGCAAGCCATCGAGGTGATTCAGCTGGAAGCGGGCTGGCATCCTGACAACCAGAGACACGTTCCGGTCGAGATCTTCAAGAGCCATCTGGAGGGCTGGGGATACCGCCTGTTCGGAGTCTATCAGCAGGTCGGAGAATGGCCGACCGGCGAGCCCCACCTGCGGCGGGCCGATCTGGTATTTCTCTCGGGCGAGCTGGTTCGGAGGGAGAGGCGCGCCCCATCGATTGACCCGGCCCACTGACGGAGAGCAGACTGCGCGGCAATCACTCGCTTACAACATGCCCTGGTGACTGGACATAGGCTACAGATCCTGGTGCGCGAAGTTGCGGAATTGTGGAGCTGCCTGGGTACGGCGCGCACCATTTTCTGCAGAATATGCACAATTCACCGTGCGCACGGCTTGCGCGATAAGGTCCCGCTCGCTATCCTGTCCCTTCCGAAGTCAGACGACAGC
Source organism: Gemmatimonadota bacterium (assembly GCA_041499215.1). GTDB lineage: Bacteria > Gemmatimonadota > Gemmatimonadetes > Gemmatimonadales > GWC2-71-9 > JADJOM01. The sequence continues at coordinate 567 of JBGQJV010000415.1, forward strand.
CGCGTTTCCCCGATTTTCGCCAATGGAGGAGCCAGACCCCCATGACGATCCCGTTGTTGCTACCCCTCATGCAGGACGCCGTGCCCACCGTCGTACCGGCGGATACCGCCTGGATGCTGGTGGCCACGGCGCTGGTCCTGCTTATGACGCCCGCGCTGGCCTTCTTCTACGGCGGGCTGGTCCGCTCGAAGAACTCGCTCAACACCATGATGATGAGCTACGTGGCCCTGGGCGCCGTCGGTATCCTGTGGGCCCTTCTGGCCTACAGTCTGGCGTTCTCGGCCGGGAGCGACTGGCTGGGGGGCCTCTCCAATGCCCTGCTGGCGGGTGTAGGCACGGAGGCCAAGGGGACCATCCCGCACGTGCTGTTCATGGCCTACCAGGGCACCTTCGCCATCATCACGGCGGCGCTGATCTCCGGCGCCATCGTCGAACGGATGCGGTTCGGGCCCTACGTGGTCTTCATTATGCTGTGGACCCTGCTGGTGTATGCCCCGGTCGCCCACTGGGTGTGGGGCGGCGGGTGGCTCGGCAAATTGGGCGTGCTCGACTTCGCGGGTGGCACGGTGGTCCACATCAACGCGGGTATCTCTGCGCTGGTGGCCGCGGTGGTCCTGGGCGGGCGCAAGGACTACGGGCGACAGGCGACCCTGCCGCATAGTGTGCCACTCGTGCTGCTGGGTGCGGGGCTGCTCTGGTTCGGCTGGTTCGGGTTCAACGGCGGCAGCGCCCTCGCGGCCAATGGCTCGGCGGCGACGGCGTTCACCAACACCTTCCTGGCGCCGATGGCGACCCTGATGGTGTGGGCCATGCTCGACGGGTTCCGCAGCCGCCACGTGACCGCAGTAGGCGGCGCAACCGGCATCGTGGTCGGCCTGGTCGCGATCACACCGGCGGCGGGTTTCGTGAGCCCGCTCGGGGCACTGGCCATCGGCGCCATCGCGGCGTTCCCGAGCTACTTCATGATCGTGTACCGGGCCCGGACCCGGGTAGACGACTCGCTCGACGTCTTCGCCGGCCACGGGATCGGCGGGCTGTCCGGCGCGCTGCTCACTGGCGTCTTCGCCGAGAAGGCATGGGGTGGCACCGACGGCCTGCTGGCCGGCAACCCCACCCAGTTCGGAATACAGGCGATCGGAGCCGCCACCTCGTTTATCTACGCCGGGGTGATGACCTTCGTGATTCTCAAGGCGCTCGGTGCGGTGATGACCCTGCGCGCCGACACGCGGGCCGAAGGCCTCGGCATGGACGTCACCCAGCACGGCGAGGAGGCGTACTCCAGCGGCGAGGGCTCGATCCTGGTCCTCCCGTCCGCCCCGGTCTCACCGGCCCCCGCGCCTACCCTCGCGCCGCAGACGGTGCGCTGAACCCGAGGAATCGACCATGAAACTGATCATCGCGGTCATCCGACCCGACCGCCTCAACGACGTCCTCGAGGCGCTGTACCACGCCGAGGTTCGCGGCCTCACCGTATCGCGGGTGATGGGCCATGGCGGGGAAACCGAACGGGTGGAGACCTATCGCGGCACCACTGTGAAGATGGGACTGCAGGAGAAGGTGCGGCTGGAGATCGGAGTGTCGGAGTCCTTTGTCGCGGTCACGGTCAAGGCGATCCTCGCCTCAGCCCGCACCGGCGATGTCGGCGACGGCAAGGTGTTCGTGGTAGACGTGGAGCAGGTCCACCGCATCCGTACCGGTGAGCGGGATGAAGCGGCGGTGACACCGGCGGTACCGGCTGGGGCCTAGCGGCGGGAAGGCGGGAGCGAAGTCTCGCCCCGAGTGAGCGTAGCGAACGAGGGATCCCTTGGCGTCGCCGAGGGATCCCTCGCTGCGCTCGGGATGACATGCTCGCCTTCCCGCCCTTCCCGCCTTCCCGCCTTCCCCGCCCTCCCGCCTTCCCGCCTTCCCGCCTTCCCGCCTTCCCGCCTTCCCGCCTTCCCGCCTTCCCGCCTTCCCGCCTTTCTTCACCGCTTGAGCGACTCGAGATCAATCACGAAACGATACTTCACGTCCGACTTGAGCATCCGCTCGTAGGCCTCGTTGATCCGCTGGATCGGGATCAGCTCGATGTCGGAC
>JBGQJV010000416.1:0-2598 GCA_041499215.1 Gemmatimonadota bacterium
GCCCGCGACAAATCCTGCACCAGGTCCTCCGCCGCCTCGATGCCGACCGAGAGCCGGAGCAGTCCCTCGGTGATCCCGGCCGCGGCCTGCTGCTCGGGAGTCATCGATGCATGGGTCATCGACGCCGGATGGGCGACCAGTGACTCGACCCCGCCGAGCGACTCCGCCAGGGTGAAGCACCGGAGTCCAGCCAGGAAGGCCGGCACCGCGGCGTCTCCACCCTCCAGCTCGAATGAGACCATCGCCCCAAACCCGGCCTGCTGCCGGGCCGCGACCGCGTGTCCCGGGTGGTCCGGCAGGCCGGGGTAGTGGACCCGGGCCACGGCGGGATGGGAGGCGAGCAGCTCCACCACCGCCGCGGCATTCTCCAGGTGTGAACGAAGCCGTGCATGCAGGGTACGGAGGCCACGGAGGGTGAGGTAGCTGTCGAACGGGGCGCCGGTCACCCCGATCACGTTGGCCCACCAGGCCAGCTCTTCCGCCAGCGCTGGTTCGCGTGCCACCACCGCGCCTCCGACCACGTCGCTGTGCCCATTCAGGTACTTGGTCGTCGAGTGCACCACCAGGTCCGCGCCGAAGCCGAGCGGCCGCTGCAGGGCGGGCGAGAGGAAGGTGTTGTCCACCACGACCAGGGCGCCGGCCCTCCGGGCCAGGGAGACGGCAAGGCCAAGGTCGGTGATGCGCAGCAGGGGATTGCTCGGGGTCTCCACCCACAGCATCCGGGCCGGGCGCGCGAGAGCGGCCGCCAGACAGGCGGCGTCGCTCTGGTCGACGTATTCCACCCGGAAGTGGCCGCGTCCCGCGAGTGTGTCGAGCAGCCGCCGGGTACCACCATAGCAGTCGTGCGGGGCCACCAGCCGGTCTTCCGGCCGGAGCAGTTGCAGCACCAGGAGCACCGCCGAGAGTCCGGTCGAGGTAATCACGGCCCCGGCCCCCTCCTCGAGTTCTGCGAGCGCCCCACCCAGCGTGTCTCGGGTCGGATTCGCGGTCCGGGTATAGTCGTAGGTCCGCTTCTGGCGGAATCCTGCGAAGGCATAGGTGGAGGACAGGTAGATTGGGGGGATCACCGCCCCATGCTGGGTGTCGGTGGCCACGCCGGCGCGGACCGCACGGGTCTCGGGCTGGAGGCGGGAGGTTGCAGGGCTCATCGGCTGACCTCGGACGGGGTCCGTTACAGGGTTGAAGCGCGAGCGACGGCGTCCAGGCCTGGGGACAAGAAAAAGGGCCCGACGGAATAGCCGCCGGGCTTCGTCGCTTTTTAGCACTTGTTTAACGTGGCTGCAATAGGCGGCAAAGCACCACGGGGCGGAGCAATTGTCAGCTACACAGTATCCTGCGGGCGGGATCTCGTCAAGGTGCTGCCGACGGCTCCATCCTCAGTCGTCATCATGCTCATGCCCTTCGCGCTCGCGTCCTTCGCCCTCGTGCTTCGAGCCGGTGCGGTGGCAGCGGACGCAGTTGCCGAGGTTCCCGGTACCCTCCTCGTCGTGCTCCCGGCGTATCCGCTCCGGCGTGTGCTCGTGGCACCCGTAACAGGTGTAGCTGCGGTAGCTCGGTGCCTGGTCGTGACAGGTGCGGCATGCCACCCGGCCCTGCTCGCCGTGGTTGATCGGGAAGGCGTGCTCGAACCGGGCATCGGGCCACGAGTCAGTTCCGTGGCAGGCCGCGCAGTCGCTCCCGAATTCCCCCCGATGGGTGTCCTGCTTCCGGTGGCAGCTGATGCAGTCGGTCGGGCTGGAGCGGAACCCGGCCAGCGCGCGCGTGCCGGCGTGGCACTCGGCGCAGGCCGTCTTCCGGTGCGCCCCCGTCAGGGTGAACCGGGTGCTGTCGTGGCTGAACTGGCCGCGGGAGAACCGGTCGGTCCCCTCGTGACAGGCCCGGCAGTCGCCGCCCCAGTCGCGCTCGTGCCGGGCCACGAACTCTGGCTGGTAGGCCCGATGACAGGAGGCGCAACGTCCGGCCTCGAAGCCGAATCCCCGCTCGCCATGGCAGTCGCCGCAGCGGAACGGGGCCCCGCCGGCGGTCTGCCTGTGGGTCGCGAGCGAGAAGCCGAACTGGTCGTGAGCCAGCCCCGACCCGCGGATCCGGGTGATGCCGGCGGTCCGGCCACGGTGCTCGGTGTGGCACAGCAGGCACTGGCCGGCCTCGTCTAGCGCGCCGTGCAGCGCGCTGCTGTCTCCCAGCTCGGCCTGGATGTCCGAGTGGCACTCCAGGCAGCGGACGCTCATAGTCGCACCGCTCCCGGGTGCGGCGTGGCAGGCCCCGCAGCGCCGATCCAGCTCGGCGTGAGAGGCCACCCCCTGAAGTGGAGCCCCGTGCTGCGTCTCCGCCAGGGCCCCGGGACTGAAGATGCCGCCGCCGGAGATGCGCCACGCGGCCAGGGCGAGCAGCAGGGCGGCGGCCGCCGCGCCAATGGCCCAGCGCGTGAGTCCGGTGGTGAGGCTCATGGGCTCAGCGGAGCAGGCGGGTGTAGTACATGGCGCCCAAGACGTGGAACGCCGCCAGCACGAACAGCGCCGCGGCGAGTGGGACGTGCAGGAGATACCAGAGGGAGAGCGGCCGCCGGCCTCCACCTCCGGCATCACCCGAAGGGACCGC
>JBGQJV010000417.1:0-2569 GCA_041499215.1 Gemmatimonadota bacterium
GCGGCGACGTGGCTCGCGGGCGGTCCGATGCATCTGCTCCGGGCACGAGGCCGGTAGAGGAATCGCGGTCCGAGCCGGCACCGCTTCCGGCTGACGTGAAAGAGAACCGGGTGAACGCCCGAATCCCGCTCGCATCGGCGAGCGTGCCTCCGGAAGCCGGCTTGCCCCACAGTGGCAGAGCCGAGCGGGGAACGCCGCAACCAACTCTGCCGGTCTCCCGGCAGGAGCTTCCCGCCCCGACGCCGGCAGAACCGAAGGACCGGTCCGCCGCCGTGGACCGGCCGCGGCCGGGGGACGCCGCCACAAGTGACACCACTGCATCGGCTTCCATGGTGCCTCCTGGTTTGACGGAGCGCCTGACGGAGCGGGGTGACAGTATCGGAACACGCGGGAGCAGCGAGGCACGCAACCTGCCTCATGACCCACCCGGCAGCGAACGCCCGGCAGGGGTTGCCGACCGGGTGACGCTACAGGTAGCGGACGCGGATGGCCGGCAGACCCGCATCAGGGTGAGCGTACTGGGAGACCAGGTGCGAGCCGTCATCGTCCCGCCGGATGCCGAGAGCGCCCGTCAGCTCGAACGACGGATGGATGACCTGCAGGCCGCACTGGTGCGGCAGGGGTTCACCGGCTCGAAGGTATCGGTACAGCAGGCGGGGCAGAGCGCGATCGAGCGGGGCGGGGCCCCGGCGGCGGCGTTCGCCACCGCGGGTGAAAGCAAGGGAGCAGCATCCCCCGGCAGGGATCAGCCGGCGGACGACCAGCGCCAGGGACGCGGCCAACGGGAACAGCAGCAGCCGGGGGATGGACATCGCCATCCCAACCGACGGTCCCGCGACAAGGGTGCAGAGCATCGCCGGAGGTAGCACATACCCATGAGTACCGTCATTCAGGGACCGATCGGTCCCGCGCAGCCCACGCCCACAGCCACGACCCAGACGGGGAAGGGCAAGAGCGCGCTCGGCAAGGACGACTTCCTGAGGCTGCTGGTGACCCAGCTGCAGCACCAGGACCCGATGAGCCCGCAGGACCCGACCCAGTTCTCGGCTCAGCTGGCACAGTTCAGCAGCCTGGAATCGATGCAGAACATCGAGAAGGTGCTGCAGAGCCAGGTGGACGCCGGTGGCATGACCACGCTGGCGATGAAGGCCGACCTGGGCGCCTCGTTCATCGGGCGCAACGTGATCGCGGCGGGCAACAAGCTGCAGGTCACCGCCGGCGGGCCGGCCCCCAAGGTCAGGGTGGACATCGGCACCGGCGGCGGTAAGGCCAGCCTCACGATCTACGATGCGAGCGGCAAGGAAGTCGCCACCCGGGACCTTGGCTGGCAGGACGCCGGCCGGCGGACCCTGGACGCGGGCAACCTTCCCGCCGGCACCTACAGCTACAAGGTCACCGTGACCGGAGCCGCCGGCTCCGACATCCCGGTGCAGACCTACACCTCCGGTATCGTGGACGGCGTGTCGTTCCAGAACGGCACCGTCATCCTCCGGTCCGGGGATCTCAACTTCCCGCTCGATAACGTGGTTGAAGTCGAACGGGCTCCCGCGGGCGCGTCGATCCTGGCTGCCATCACCGGCGCCCGCGTCCTTCCCTCTACCACGGAGTCGGTACAGCCATGATGCGGTCACTCTTCGCCGGCGTCTCCGGGCTCAGGAATCACCAGACCCGGATGGACGTGATCGGCAACAACATCGCCAACGTGAACACGGTGGCCTACAAGGCCTCCCGGGTCACCTTCGCCGAGGCCTTCGCGCAGCTGTTGCAGGGCGCGTCCCGGCCGCCGGGCGATCTGGGCGGCATCAATCCGATTCAGATCGGCTTGGGATCCAAGATCGGGAGCATCGACCAGAACTTCGCTCAGGGGAATCTGGAGTCGACCGGGCTCAACACCGACCTGGCCATCCAGGGCGACGGCCTGTTCGTCCTCAGCGACGGCAGCCGGTCGTACTACACCCGGGCGGGCAACTTCCAGCTGGACGCCAACGGCAAGCTGGTGTCGCCGGCCAACGGCTTCAAGGTGCAGGGGATCAACGCCGATTCGAGCGGCAACATCTCGACCGGCTCGGCGATCACCGACATCGAGCTGCCGTTCGGCCAGAAGTCGCCGGCGCGCGCCACCAGCACAGTGACGCTGACGGGCAACCTCGACTCCCGCGAGCTGCCGCTCGGCACCGTCCTCGCGACCCAGGGCAAGGTGTTCGCGGTCGAGTCCAGCACCAGCAACGGCGGGGCGGGCTCCGATGTGAGCGGGCTGTATGCCAACGGCACCTCCAACAGCTCGATCTTCGGGATGGTGCCGGACAGCACCACCGTGACGGTGAGCGACGGGACCAACACCCAGAACTACACCTACGTCAAGAACGACACCGGGGTGGGCACGTCCGACTTCCACAGCCTCAAGGACCTGGTCGCCGAGATCAACAATGATTTCGGTGCCGCCGGGTTCAACACCCTGACGGCGGCGCAGAACAACGCAACCGGCGCCATCGGCTTCACCGCTATCGCCGCGGTCGGACTCAACGTGACCAGCTCCAACCCGGCGCTGCTCAAGGCGCTGGGTGCGGCC
>JBGQJV010000418.1:0-2526 GCA_041499215.1 Gemmatimonadota bacterium
CAGGAACGACAGGGTGATGATCAGGAGTGACATGAACAGCGCCGGTCCGACCTCCTTCGAGGCGGCCAGAACCCGCTCCCAGTGCGGTCGGTCGGGCTCGTGTTCGATGTGCTTGTGCAGATTCTCGATCAGCACGATGGCCGCATCGATCATCGCCCCGATGGCGATGGCAATGCCGCCGAGGGACATGATGTTGGCATTGATTCCCATCCACCGGATCAGGGCCAGGGCCGCCAGAATGCCGAGGGGCAGCGTGACGATCGCCACCAGAGCACTCCGAGCATGCAACAGGAAGACGGCACACACCAATGCCACGATCAGCGACTCTTCCAGCAGGGTGCGGAGCAGCGTCTGGAGGGAGCGATGGATCAGCTCGGTTCGGTCGTAGGTGGTGACAATGTGGACACCCGCTGGCAGGGAGGCGCTGAGCTCCGCGAGCCTCGCCTTGACTCCGGATACCACATCCAGGGCATTCGCTCCGATGCGCATGACAACGACGCCGCCCACCGCCTCGCCCATGCCATTCAGTTCCGCGATCCCGACGCGGAGGTCCGAGCCGAGCGTCACATCCGCGATATCCCCGACGCGGACGGGGCGGCCACCCTGCCCGACCCCGACCGCCACGTTGGCGATGTCCTCGACCCCGCGGAAATAGCCCAGCCCGCGAATGGCGTAGTCGCTGCCGGCCACCTCAACCGTACGCGCGCCGACGTCCTGATTGGCGCTCCGGACCGCTTCCGTGATCTGCTGGGCAGTGACCCCATAGGACTGGAGCCGCGTCGGATCGAGCAGCACCTGGTACTGCCGCACGAAGCCCCCGACGCTCGCCACCTCAGCCACACCCGGGACCCCTTGCAGAGCGTAACGCAGCTGAAAGTCCTGAATCGAACGGAGCTGGGCCGGCGAATAGCCGTCGCCCTCTACGGCGTACTGGTACACCCAGCCAACGCCCGTGGCGTCGGGTCCAAGTTCGGTCTTTGCCCCCGAGGGCAAGCGTGACTGGACGGCGCTGAGGCGCTCCAGCACGCGGGAGCGGGCCCAGTAGAGATCGGTCCCCTCCTGGAAGATCACATACACAAACGAGGTACTGAACATCGACTGCCCCCGCACCACCTTCACCTTGGGAACGCCCAGCAGCGCCGTGACCAGCGGGTAGGTCACCTGATTCTCTACCACCTGCGGCGCCTGCCCGGGGTAATCGGTGTACACGATCACCTGCACATCTGAAAGGTCAGGGATGGCGTCCACCGGCATCGAGCGAACGTAGAGCGCACCAGCCGCCAGCAGCGCGAGTGCTGCCACCGCGATAAGCCCGCGGCGGGAGAGCGACCAGGCAATGAGCTTCGCGATCATGGCCGCGCCCCCTTTGCCGAGTCTCTGGAACTGCTCATCCCGCCCATGTTCAGGCCCATCCCCATCTGCAACATCAATCCCTGCATGGCGGCAGCGAGGTTGGACTCGGAGTCGAGCAGGTAGGTGGCGGACGCCACGACTTCGTCACCCGGCTTGAGCCCGTGCCGGATTTCGATGAGGGAATCCCCCCGCGCGCCGACCGTGACCTCACGTGGCAGGAAGCTGCCGTCGCCGCGATTGACGAAGACCAGATTGGTCGTGCCGGTGGGCAGTACCGCCTCCAGCGGAACGGCCAGGGCGACCTGTGCGGCCGGGGATAGCTCCACCGTCGCGTACATCCCGGGTCGGAGCTGCCCATCCCGATTTGCCACCTCGACCCGGGCCGTGAGGGTGCGGGTCTTTTCGTCCACGTTGGGCTGGATGAAGGTCACTTTGCCTGGATAGCGATGGCCCGGGAGCGCACCGACCGCCACCGATACCGGCGTCCCGATCTTCACCACCGGCGCATCCATCTCGAACACGGCGACATCGACCCAGAGCGCGCTCCGATCGGCGATCAGGAACAGGTTGTCGCCGGCGTGGATCGCCTGTCCGTCGATCACCATTTTCTCCGCGATCTCTCCGCCGCGTGGTGCTCGAAGATCGAGCGTCCGGCGCACCCGCCCGCTACGCTCCAGCTCGGCGATCTCCTGTTCCGGGATGTCCCAGAGGGTAAGGCGTTGACGCGCCGCAGCAGCGAGGGTCGAGTCTCCAAGACGCCGCGCCGCCAGATACTCCTCCTGGCCGCTCACCAATTCCGGCGAGTAGATGGCGAGCAGCACATCGCCGGCCCGGACCGGCTTGCCCACATAGTCGGCGCTCAGCCGTTCGACCCAGCCGCTGATGCGGGCATTCACATAGGCGCGCCCGGGTTCGGCGTAGGTCAACGCACCCGCCAGCCGGAGCCCGGAGCGTACCGGCCGGTTGGCCGCGCGGGCGAAGCTGATGCCAAGTCGCTGGGCGGAAGAGCGATCCAGCGCCACGCCGGAGTCGCCCGACATGTTCATCCCGGCCATACCGGGCATGTCCGCCATTCCTCCACCGCTCGGCGGCGGAGTCTTGCTGCAACCGGCCAGCGCCAGGGTCAGTGCCGCAACCGCCATGGCGCGGTGATGGGCACGAGTGAGGGTACGC
>JBGQJV010000419.1:0-2513 GCA_041499215.1 Gemmatimonadota bacterium
CCTGTTGCCGGAGTGGAACATCCAGCTCCCGGACCGGCAGCTTGCCTGTGCCCCTCTCGCGGCGCCGGAAGGCCGGCGCTATTTCGCTGCGATGTGCGCCGCGGCCAACTTCGCTTTCGCCAACCGCCAGGTGATCACGAGGTCGGTGCGCGACGCCTTCCGCACCGTGCTTGGTCCCTCGGCCAGTCTGCGGGTCTGCTATGACGTGGCCCACAACATGGCCAAGTTGGAACGGCACGGCGGCTCGGAGCTGTGTGTGCACCGCAAGGGCGCTACCCGTGCATTCGGCCCGGCACATCCCGAGACGCCGGCGGCGTACCGCGCCGTTGGCCAGCCGGTGTTCATCCCGGGGAGCATGGGTACCGCCTCCTGGGTTCTGGCCGGGACCGACGAGGCGCTGGCGCTCAGCTTCGGCAGTACCTGCCACGGGGCCGGCCGGGCGCTGAGCCGCACGGCGGCGCGAGCGGCGGCATCCGGCGCCCAGGTCCGGCATGCCCTGGAAGAGCAGGGGATCGTGGTGCGGTGCCCGTCTGTCCGGGGATTGGCCGAGGAGGCCCCCAACGCGTACAAGGACGTGGAGCGGGTCGTGGCGGTGGTGCATGAAGCTGGGCTGGCGCGCAAGGTTGCCCGCCTGCGCCCCGTCGGTGTGATCAAGGGCTGAGGAGGAAGGTATGGAGATCCCCGTCCATCTGAGTGCCAAGGGTGTTGAGCTCGCGCCCGACCAGGAGGCGCTGATTCGCGATGCGGTGGCAGGGCTGGAGCGGTTCTTCAGCCGCCTGGTGGCCTGCCACGCCGTTGTGACTGTGCGCCCTCGCCGTTCGGGTGGCAGCCCCGCCGCCTGGGTTGTGCGGCTGTCACTGACGGTGCCGGGGGGCGAGCTGGCGATCACCCGGAAGGCCAAGCCAAGTTTCCGGGAAGCACTCGAGGATGCGTTCGACGCTGCCCGGCGCCAGCTGCAGGACTATGCCCGGGAGCTCAGGGGTGATGTGAAGCCCCATGCCGGCGAGCTGCAGGGCCGGGTGACCCGTCTGTATGGCTATGAAGGGTACGGATTCATCACCGCCGAGGACGGCGGCGAGATCTACTTCCACAAGAACAGCGTAGCGGACGGCGGCTTTGACCGGCTGGCGATCGGCGCCGAGGTGCGCTACATCGAGGCTGAAGGCGAGGAGGGACCCCAGGCGAGCACCGTGATCCCCCGGGGCCATCCCGCCTCCGCGACCCAAGGCCGCGGTGAGGTTTTCTGAGGGTGCCGACATTTGCGCACCAGGAATCGAAAGGAGTCACCCCGTGACCGCCACCGAACTGCTCGGACCCGAAGTGCAACTGCCGACCGCCGGAGAGGCGCTGGCCCTGCTCGAGCGCCTCGGCACGCTGCGCGCCGGCGGGCCGCTGGTGGTCAGCCTCTACCTGCGGCTCGATGTGCAGGACCGCATCCGGAATCGCTACCGGATCGCCGCCCGCGACGCCATCCGGCGCGCACGGGAGACGGCGGACCAGTCGGGTCTCTCCAGGCCGGAACACGAGGCGCTGCTTCGCGACCTGACCCGGATGGCGGCTCACCTGGAGAACGCCGGGGCGTTGCCGCACAGCCCGGGGATGGCCCTGTTTGCCTGCGAGTCGCTCGGGCTCTTCGAAGTGCTGCCGCTGCCCCGGGTCCTGCAGACCCGGGTGCTGCTCGGCGAACGGCCGCGGCTGGCCGAGGCCCTCGCCGCTGTCGAGGCGTTCGGCCGGCTGCTGGTGGCTCTCGTGGACCGCACCCATACCCGGTTCTTCGAGGTAACCGCCTTCGAGGTGAGCGAGGTGTCCGACCTCTTCGTGCCCGCTACTCGGGGAGGGAAGTACCACAGCGACCGGGCCGACTCGCCCGGCTGGGGAGAGCGCGACTTCCACAACCGGATCCGGGAAGAGCGTCACCGCCACTCCGCCGCCGTGGCCCAGCAACTAGCGGTACTGGTGGCGGATCGTGCCTGTCAGGGCATCGTCCTTGCCGGCCCCACCCGCACCATCATGGACCAGCAACGGTTCCTGCCGCGCGACTTGGCCGAGCGGGTGGTTGGGACTGCCCGGCTCAATCCGACTGCGGCCACACCGGCCGAAGTCCGCAAGGCCGCGCTCGAGGCCCGTGCCGCATGGGAGCGCACCCATGAGGCCTCGGTCATGGCGGAGGTCGAGCAGGGGGCCGGGACCGGCTGGGCCGTCAATGGCGCGCGCCCCTCGCTCCGGGCGCTGGGCCGCGGACAGGTCCGGGTGCTGGTCGTGCCCGCCGGTCAGACCGGCTCGGGCTACCGCTGCGCCCTGTCGGGACGCCTGGTGCTGGCTCGGGGTGAATGCCCGGGAGAAGGCGATCCGATTCCGGTGCCCGACCTGGTCAGTGAGGCTCTGGAAGAGGCCTTGCGGCAGCACGTGGAGGTAGAGGTGATCGACGACCCGGAGACCAGGACCGGGGTCGATGGTCTGGCGGCACTGCTGCGGTTCCGGTAGGCCAAGGAAGTGAGAAGTGAGAAGTAAGA
>JBGQJV010000420.1:0-2493 GCA_041499215.1 Gemmatimonadota bacterium
GGCACCGCCGCCGCGCATCCGGAGTCGCCAGGAGCCGTCTAACCAGCGCGTGCACCACGTGGCGAGGGGCGAGGTCTGACCCAGCCGCCTTCGCGTGTCCCGGTTGCCGCCAGGTTCCGGGCGAGCGTCGCCTCCCGCTACGGCCTCGATCGCGAGTCGAACTCGAGCTACACCGCCGCCTGGGCCGGCCTGGCCACGGCCGATGTCCGCGCATGCCACCGGGTCCAGATGCGCGAAGATTGCTCTCACTCGGTTCGGGGACGGGGAGATCAGGCCATGGCGGGACTGCTGGTGCTGTTCGTGACGGCCTTCGTGGACATGGTGGGGCTCACCATGATCCTGCCCCTGCTGCCGTTCTACGCCACCGAGCTGGGCGCCAGCGCGACGGTAGTGGGGCTCCTGGTGTCCGCGTTCTCGGTGGCCCAGCTCGCCATGGCGCCGGTGTGGGGCCGTTTCTCCGACCGGTACGGCCGCCGCCCCGCGATCCTCGCAGGCCTGCTGCTCGGCGGGTGTGCCTACGTCGTGTTCGCTTTCGCGGGATCGGTGCTGGTGCTGCTGCTCTCCCGGGTGGTGCAGGGTCTCGGCGGAGGCACCATCGGCGTGGTGCAGGCGTACGTGGCCGATGCCTCGCCTCCCGAGCAGCGCACCAAGAGCCTGGGCTGGCTCTCGGCGGTAACCAGCCTCGGCGCCGTGGCGGGCCCGGCGTTCGGGTCGCTGATGATCAGCCTGGGAGGCAGGATGGCGCCGGGCATCGGCGCGGCGGCGCTCTCGCTGCTGGTCGCCGGGTTCGCCTCGCGCTTCCTCGTCGAGTCGCGCCAGCTCCGGGTGTCCAAGTCCCACGCCATCCCCTCCACCACCACGCCCCGCGCCGCGATTGTCCGGGTGCTGAGCCACTGGCACGAGCCGGCCTCCCGGCTCATTTGGATCTACACCATCGGCATCGGGGCCTTCTACGGCACCATCCAGACCGTGCCGCTGCTGCTCATGCACCGCATGGGAGTCACCGAGCGGAACATCGGCTACTTCATCATGTACCTGGGCGGCATGGGGGTGGTGGTGCGATCCCTCCTGCTCGGGCCGCTGGTGGACCGCCTGGGTGAAGCGCGGCTGTCCCGCCTCGGGCTGCTCCTGCTGGCGGCCGGCCTCGGCTGCACCGGCCTGGCCTCACATGCCGCGATCCTCTTCCTCGGATTCACCCTGATGCCGCTCGGTACCGCGTTTCTCTTCCCTTGCGTGACCGGGCTCCTGTCCCGGGTGGTGCCGGGGAACGAGCGCGGTCTCTACATGGGGGTGCAGCACACCTTCGGCGGGGTGTCACGGGTGTTGTTCCCGGTTGCGGCGGGGCTGCTGATGGACCGGTTCGGCGTGGGGGTCCCGTTCTGGACCTCGGGACTCCTGGTGCTCGCCACCCTGCCGTTCGCCTGGGCGCTGGCTGATGCCCTGGGGCCCGAGTCTCCGGTCCCGGCCGCGGCGCGGAGAGCTCCGGCGCCTGATGTGACGGGGGAGTTCCCGATGCAATCCATGGCGGAGGAAGACGACTCGGCGGCTCGGGACCGGACCTGACCGGCTGGCCCCGTCAGGTCCGCGGCGCCACCGGTGCTGATCATCGGCTGGTCGGAGCGGCGCACCAGCGATCCCGGCCTCGAGATCCAACCCGCGTCATCGCTTGTACCACTCCAGCGCCAGCCGTGCCCGGGGCTCGAGCCTGGAACGCAGTGCCGCGATGTCCGCCTCGGGCATGGCGCGAAACTCCCGGGCCCGCCCGGCGTTCTCCCGCACCAGTTCCGGCCGCTCCATCCCCACTACCGCCAGGCTTACCGGCAGCGACCAGACGTATCGCTGGCACTCGTCAATCGTGGCCAGGCCCTCGCGGAGCAAGGCACCGTCGGCCGAGGTCTTCATGGCGATGACGCCGATCCCGCGATCCACCACCATCGGCAGCACCTCGCGGGTGAAGCTGCGCTGATGGTAGTCCAGAGGGTTCAGCGGCATCTGCATGACGTCGAATCTGATTCCGCGGTCCCAGTACTCCAGTGCCCGGCGGTGTGCCGCGGGCGTCACGTGGCCGGTCACGCCGATGAAGCGCACCGTGCCCTGCCGCTTGGCCTCCTGGATGAACTCCATGGCCCCACCAGGGCCGAAGGCGCGATCCACGTCGTCGGCGCTCCGTACGCTGTGGAGCTGCCACAGATCCAGGTAGTCGGTCCTGAGGCGGGACAGGCTGCCTTCGAGGTGGCGCCGGGCGCTCTCCGCACTTCGTTCGTCAGGCGCGTAGGTCTTCGTCATGAGGACGACTGACTTCCGCACACCGGCCAGCGCCATCCCCAGCCATTGCTCGCTCGAACCCCCGCCGTAGCTCTCCGCGGTATCGAAAAAGTTGATACCCTCCTCCAGCGCCGCCTCGACCAGGCGGCGGGCATTGGCTTCGGAACCCGATACCGCCACGTGATGGCCGCCCAACCCGAGGATGGTGACGTCGAGCCCAGTGCGGCC
>JBGQJV010000421.1:0-2480 GCA_041499215.1 Gemmatimonadota bacterium
CCGGGGAAACGGTGGGCTCGATGCCCACCCGGGCGCCGAACTGGATCCCTTCGGCCAGCTTGGCGGGATTGGTGGTAAAGAGCTGATTGATGAAGGTGAAGGTGCCATCGGTGCCCAGCCGCACCCCCAGGCTGTCGGTCAGGGTCGAGCTGAGCTTGATGCTGATCTCGTAGGTATCTCCCAGGGGGATCTTCAGCTCGGATCCGAAACGCAGCCCCGCTCCCACCCCGGTGCAATGGGTCGTGGCCGGATCGATCACCGGGTAGAGCAGGATGCTCAGGGCCGCGGCGGGATCGGAGGTGAGCGGGAAGCTGAGCGACGACAGCGGACTGATATCGCTGTACGGCGTGATGGACTCGTCGTCGATGGCTGGCGAGGTATCCGGCGGGGGCAGCAGCGGGCTCAGGTCATGCCCGTCGTTGAAGGTGCCCAGCGCCGCGAGATTCGGACGGACGATCCCGGCGTAATACCCCAGGCCGGCGCCAAGGGTGTAGAGGAAGTAGACCAGCTGGCGGTAGTGCAGGCCCTGGGCGTCGACCAGGTTCGCCTTCAGGGTATTCAGGGGGTCGGAGAAATAGGCCGAGATCTGCTCCCAGCGCACCGTACGGCGCAGGTACGGCGCATGGAATTCCGTGGGAGCGGCACCGACCTCCTCCAGCTCGATGATCCCCGCCAGCAGCAGAGAGGCATGGACCACCCGGTGATTCGTCTCCAGGAACCGGACCACCAGGTAGTCGGCCAGCCTGCGGGGGATCGTGGCGAGGATGTCCGTGTCGGTGAGGAATCCCGAGCCGGCGAAATTCCCCTGCAGCGCCGTGGCCAGCGCGTTCACCGCCCGGAAGACATCCGCGGTGAGCGCCAGGATCCGGAGCAGGATCTCGCCGACCTGGTCGTCGTCGGAGCTGGCCGCGGCCGCTTCCAGCGCCTCGATCAGGTCCTGCAGCTTCTGGAGGGCGGGGGCCAGGGTGTCGAGCGCCGTCACCGCGGAGGGCGGCAGGTAGCCGAGCTCCACCAGCAGGCGGGACGCCTCCTCGGGGCGCTCGATGGCGCCGATCACCGGCCCGAAGAGGTCGACCAGGAGGTCGACGAAGATCTCCGCGTTCTCGGCCGCCGTCGGCATCAGGGTACCAGCCGTCCGCTCGCCGAGACCGCCGCCTGTGCCAGGCCACGCCGTTCGGACCTCGGGCTTCCGTTCATGGATGCGGGGGTGAGTTGTTGGCCAGAATGACTCCATCCAACACAGGGATGAGCTCCTCCACCAGCACCGTCAACAGGAGATCGCTGAGCGGATCCGGGGGGTCCTTCTTCTTCTGCTCCTCCGAGTCGAAGTAGCTGTAGTCGCTCCGTTTCCGCTTGGTGTCCAGGAGACAGACCACGATGTAGCGGATCCACTGCCCCTGTACCTTGCGTTCGACCAGCAGCCCCTCGCTCGCGTGCGCGCCGACAGCGCCGTGCTTTCCCCAGAACCGGAGGTTTGCCTTGTCCCCGGGTGGGAGCTTCGTCGTGCAGGCGTTCCGGAACCATCCCGCGTCGCCATCGACCAGGACATCCTTCAGCTCCTTGGAGACGGCCCGGCTGATGAGCCGCTCCTGCGCGAGCAGGGCGAGATAGGTCGCGACCGAAAGCGCCTGCATGTCGAGGTTGTCCTGGCCGGAGTAGAGGCGCGTGATCCGCCCCTTGCAGAGCCACTGAATGTTCCATTGCCAGATCCAGAATCCGCCTGTGGCCGGATCGGCGAGACCGGACTGCAGGAAGAGCGACCCCATGTACGGGAACTGAAGCCGTCGGACCAGGTGGTCCATCCCCTCGTTCATCGGGTTGTGTTTTTTCCAGTCGGTGTCGTCCGGAGGGTGGGTGATGTCATTCATCCGTTTCGCGAAGGTCTTTGTGAGCGCAAAGGTCTGGCTGTTGACGACCAGGATCTCCTCGAGAACGGGCCGGTCGCTGCCGGGGATGCCGGCCGTCTTCCAATCCGCCCTCAACTTGTCAAAGACGTACTTCTTGAGCTTGGCCGGATTCGCCTGGGTGGCCGCGGGCGCGCCAGTCGCGATGTGATCGGCGTCGAACTTGAGCTGATGGGCCGCGTAAATTGGGCCGATCTTGGAGAGGCTGCCCGGGTAGATCACGGCCCGGTCATGGTATGCCACGTACTGCGGGTGGAACACCTTGCTGTTCGGATCGTTCTCATCCCCGGTCAGGTCGGCCAGCGCGATGCTCAGGGTGTATGGGCCGACGTCCAGTTCGAACAACGTGTCAATGTCCGCGGCGCCCGTCTTGGCATGAAGCAGGGTGCCGAGACTGGTCCGCCCGGTCTTATTGAGCGCGTCATCGAAGAGGGTGTCGAGCCTGGCGAAGCCGGTGACAAAGTTAGGGGTGGGTCGGTTCTGGGGGTCCAGCGTGAAGCCGGTGCCGAGGCGGTCTTCCACCCAGTGCTCCAGCATCTTGACGCAGGAGGGGAGGGCCATCGTCGCGTCTCAGCG
>JBGQJV010000422.1:0-2470 GCA_041499215.1 Gemmatimonadota bacterium
GACTCCGGCCCGCGGTTGACCGGCCAGGAGCAGCTCATTGTCGCGCCAAATCCGGCGAGCATCTCTGTGGGAGGCACTCAGCAATTCAGCGCGAGCAGGAGGCTGAGCGACGGTACCACGGATCCCAATCCCAGTGTCAGCTGGAGTGCCACCGGGGGAACGATCACCGGCGCGGGACTCTACACCGCGGGGGGCACTCCCGGCGGCTTCCGTGTGATCGCGGCCCTGACTGGCGGCGGGATCCTGGCGGACACCGCCGACGTCAGCATCACCCCGGCCGGCGCCCGCACCTACAGCACCAGTTTCCCGCTGACGGAGAACCCGGTCAGCGAGGGCGGGAACTGGATTAACGGGGGCACGACCGGCCTGGACTGGTCCAATGTGCGGACGACACCCGGTCACGTCTTTGGTACACAGACCGGGACCAACGGAGTCGACGACGCGATCGCGCTGGTCGCAGGCAGCTGGGGGCCGAACCAAGGGGCCCAGGCCACCGTCTTCAACGGGGGCGCCAGCGGCTCGAAAGAGGTCGAACTCATTCTCCGCGGCACGATCACTGCGCATAGTGCCCGACTGTACGAGTTCACCTTTAGCGTCAACGGCGGGGGTGTCTCGATCGTCCGGTGGAATGGCCCGCTGGCTTCCTTCGACGTGCTCGCACACTGCAACGGGGCGATCAACAACGGTGACGTGGTCGCCGCGACGGCGGTCGGTACAGCGTTAACGTTGTTCAGGAACGGGACGCAACTCTGTGCCGCCACCGATGGAACCCTTCCAGCGGGCAGCCCAGGCGTCGGCTTCTTCCGTCGAGCCGATGGGCCACAGAATTCCGATTTCGGCTTCACATCGCTGAGCGTGACGGATAGCCCATGAAGCGCCGCACCGTGCCGAAGCCGAAGCCGAAGCCGAGGCCGGGCTCGAGGCTCACCGCTCCACCCCGCGAAACGGCGGCGGCGGCCGGGGACTGCGAGGTCACGTTCAAGAACTCTACCGACCCCAACAACACCGACCTGATCATCGTGCCGTGGAATGGGGCGTTCTCCGACTTCACCTTAGTACTCACCTAGCCGGGCTCACGGTCTTTCGACCGGGTCCTGATATGGCTTGCACCACCTGGCTGGCACATCCGTCACTCTTGAATTGCGCACGCCTGTAGGACCGGTTTGGTCGGCAGGGCGGACCGTTCGACTACTGGCCTCTCCGAAACCACCGCAGGCGAGAAACTGGCTCCCATGCGCACCCCCACGTTCGGCACTCCCGCGCTCTGCTCCGCCGTGATCGGCTTGCTGCTCGCGGGAGGGTGCGCCGCGGGAACTGCGAAGGAGGGCGGAGGCCTGGGTCCGCTGTCGGCAACGGTAACTGCCGTCACGGTAGAGCCGGACAGTGCCGACCTCGGCATCGGGGAGTCTCTCAGCTTCACCGCCCAGGCGCATCTCAGCGATGGCAGTACCACGGCCGCGAGTGTGGTGTGGACCGCAACCGGCGGAAGCGTCAGCTCTGGCGGGGTATTCACTGCCGGGAACAGCCCGGGGAACTACCATGTGATCGCGGTGGACACATCGGGATTGGCGGATACCAGCGTTGTCAGGATCTTACCCACGTCGCCGACCTTGACCGCAATCCAGGTCACGCCGGCCAGCGCCGCCCTGCAGCCCGGCGAGGCCCAGCAGTTTACGGCCGCCGGCCTGCTGACCGACGGAAACACGACGACGGTGACGGTAAGCTGGAGCGCAACGGGCGGCACGATTACCCCGGCGGGGCTGTACACCTCGGGTGCCACCATGGGGTCGTTCCGGGTCATCGCCGCCCAGCAGGGAGGGCCCCTGGCGGATACGGCGCTCGTGACCATCACCACCCCGCCCGCGACCCTGACGGCCGTGCTGCTGACGCCCCCGACGGCGAGCCTGCAGTTTCGCCAGTCCCAGCAGTTCAGCGCAGTTGGACAATTGAGCGATGGGAGCACCACGCCCCTGCCAGTGACCTGGACCGCGACCGGCGGCAGGGTGTCGGCAACTGGCCGGTACACAGCGGGGAGCACGGCGGGGACCTTCCGGGTGATCGCGGCCGCCGCAGGCGGGTTGGCGGACACCAGCGCAATCACCGTCACGGCACCGACCATCACCGCGATCGTGGTGACGCCGCCAACCGCCAGCCTGGCGAGCGGGGCCACCCAGCAGTTCACCGCCAGCGCCACGCTGAGTAACGGGACCACACAACCCAATCCCAGCGTCACCTGGACCGCCACCGGCGGGGCGATCAGTACGGCGGGGCTGTACACCGCGGGCGGCACCGCGGGGAACTTCCGGGTCATCGCCGCCAGCGCGAACGGCAAGGCCGACACCAGCACCGTAACCATCACGACCCAGACGCCGACCATCACGGCCGTGGCGGTAACCCCGGCGACCGCCAGCCTGGCGAGCGGGGCCACGCAGCAGTTCACCGCCACCGCCACGCTGAGTAACGGAACCAC
>JBGQJV010000423.1:0-2449 GCA_041499215.1 Gemmatimonadota bacterium
CGGCGTGAGACTGACCTGCTGCAGCATGAACGCCGCTGTGTCCTCGACTGAGATCGAGGTTCCCCCTTCCGGCAGCAAGTCGGCCGACACCCGGTAGCGCTTCGTCAGCTCGCCATCCTGCAGGTCGGGACAGCACACCAGGGTCCAGTCGAGCTGACTGGTCCGAAGTGCCTCCCAGGTTCCCAGGTGTTCGCGGGTGATCGGGGCGTAGATCGGCGGGAAGTCGGGGGCCTCAGCGCGAAGGCCGCCCCGGGGATCATCCAGCACTCCCGAGCCGGCGACGGCGAGCACGCGGCCTAACCCGAGGCGCTTCATCGCGCCGGTGATGGCGCGCATTCCGTCGGAGAGAATGGTCCCCGGGTTGGCCAGGCCGGCGCCGCCCAGCGCGCTAACCACAGCCGAGCCATCGATCGCGGCGAGCACCGCGTCCGGATCGGTGACGTCGCCGGTGACGAGCTGCCCGCCGAGTCCCGCGGGGAGCCGTCCCGGGTCGCGCACCAGGGCCCGCACCGAGTGGCCGTCTCGCGAGGCGTATTCCAGCAACCGGCGACCGACCCGCCCGGTGGCGCCGAAGACGGTCAGCCGCACCTAGAAGCGATCCCCGACGATCGGCAGCTCTCTCCGCCGCAGCACCACGACGATCACGGAGGTGACCATGACGGTCAGGGCCAGCTTGAACAGCAGGCCATGGTCGCCCTGCACCTCGATGCCCAGTCGGGTGAGGTGGCCCATGATGGCCCCGCCCATGAGCCCGACCGCGAGCACCGCCCCGAGGACCGAGGTCTTCGGATAGAGCAGCAGCGCTACCGCCACCAGCTCGGCGACGCCGGTGCCGATGCGGCCCCAGGGCTCGATGCCGAGGGTGGAGAAGATGTACCGGGACTCCGGTGCCCCGGTGAACTTGAAGAAGAGGGTCTGGCCGAGGATCGCGGCGGCGGTAAGCTGGCAGGCCCAGCTGGCCAGGGTCGCGCCCCGCGTCAGTTCCGTCGCTTTCATCGTGGTCACTCCGTTGGAGTTGTCCGGCTGAGACCGGTGACCACCGATGAACGCGGGGACCCGCTGATCAGTTCCCCGCGTGGGCCTCTGTGCTCTCCCGTCGCGTCATCGCCTGATAGGCCAGGGAGGAAGGCGCCACCCCGAAGTCCGCTCCTGCGTCGATGCCCACATCCTCCAGCAGGAGCTTGATCAGGGCGTAGTGGTGCACCGTATGGCTCACCAGGAACTGCAGCTCCCGCCCGATGGTCGACGGTCTCCAGTCAGGGACCCGCTGGTCACCCCCGGAATCCATCTGCACCGCCACCGGACGGTTGGCGTCCTCCACGTGGATCCGTTCCAGAGTGGCGATGAACTCCCGCGCCTGGGTCACAGCCTCCCTCGGGTCGGTTTCCACCAGACGCTCCCGCTGCCTGGCGTCGTAGTCGATTCGCCCGCTGGCGCTGCCGAGGAGGAAGGCACGGTAGTGGTCGAGCACATGGCGGAACTGGCTTCCGACGGCCGCCCAGCCAGGTCTGATCGGGGTGCCGTAGACCTCGGGCGAAAGCCGCTCGAGGAGTTCGATGCCCTGCTCCAGGAAATGGTGGTTGCCGCGGATGGAGGCCAGCGAGAGACGCATCGTCGCACCAGGATGTGAGGTGGGTCAGATCCATAACGTCGTCAAAGGCCCCCCGGTTCCGTCCGCGGGCCGGTGTGGGACGAGGGCCGTTCTCGGGCGGCCGATCCCGGCCGGGAACTCTTTCCAGCTGGGACCGCTTTACTGCTGGTAGACGACCCGATCGCCCCATCCACAACTTCGCGCCAGCGGCGCCCGAGCTCGCAGGAGCCATGCAGCCGACCGCTGGGCACACCAGACTGAGCACGGCGATTCCGCCGCGATTCCGGCTGCAACGTGAACGGGTGCTCCGCATTCTCGCCCGCTGGGAGCGGAGTACCCGGCTCGCCCCCGCCGGGGCTACGGTCTCCCGGCTCAGTCGTGGTGTAGGGACTCCCGGCCACCGTCGGATCTCCTGATCCAAAGCGGAGAGGGCGGGGCGGTCCTGGAGGGCGCGTTGCGTTCGCCCATCCGATCTTGTGATCTGTCCTGCACACGCGAGAGCCGAGCGCCCGTAAGGACCGCCCGCCCCCTCCGCCGTTCCGCGACAGCTGGCTCGCCCGCGGGGTCCCTCCGGCGCGACCGAGAGTCCTTGGGAGCGCCTTAGCGCGACGCGGGCTCGCCGGTGTCTGAACGCGGAACTCGGAACGCGGAACGCGGAACGTGCCTTGGCACGCGCCTCCGGGACCACCGCGGGCTCGCCGGTCTCAGAACTCAGAACTCAAAACTCGGAACTCGGAACTTTGAACTCTGAACTTCGAAATCACAGTTCCGAGCCCATCGCCGCACTCGGTTGCAAAATCAGGGTATCGGCCGGGGCTCCCCGGCAGGGCGCGCCCGCGACATAACTCAAAGACACCA
>JBGQJV010000424.1:0-2436 GCA_041499215.1 Gemmatimonadota bacterium
CCGACGCCAGCCCCTTCCCCGCCTCGTGAATCAGGGCCAGCAGCGCCTTCTGTTGCGGGGCGGTGAGGCTGGTCCACAACTGGGTGAAGAGCGGATCGCTGCGCCGGGCGGCGGAGCCTTCCACCCCGGCCACGAATTCGGGGGTAAGCCGGGTGCCCGGCCGGCTGCTCTGGCCGGCCTCCCAGCAGGCATGTGCCAGCAGCTGGATGTTGTAGGGTACGTCCTCCGCCCGGTCCAGAATCGCCTCGATGCCCTCGTCGGTCACTGCCAGCACCACCTTGAGCCCGCGGGAGAGGAAGGCGCGAAACGCGGGGCGCGGGATCGGACCGAGAAAGCGTCGCTCTCCCAGCCGGTAGAACGGACGGGACGCTTCACCGGTCATGGCCGCGAGCACCCGGGTCTCCGAGCCGGCGAAGATGTAAGCCAGGTGCCGGTGCGTCTGCACCGCCGCCCGGAGCTGGCCCTCGGCGTCGACCCCGCCCCGGTCCACGATCCGCTGGAATTCGTCCAGGATCAGGCCAGTCGGATGCGATCGGTTGCGGGCGGCCTTCTCGTAGCCGTCGAGCACCTCGATCAAGAGGGGCAGCGCGCCCGCGGCCGGCGGCTGCACCCCGAGGGACACGGACCAGGAGCCGTCCAGCGGCTTGAACGTGATCGCGGGCTTCACTGCCTTGAAGAAGGTGCGGACCGCCTTCCCCACCCGCTCCGCGGTGCCGGCCAGAGACGCGGCGTAGTCGCGGACCAGCCGCGCGGCCAGCAGATCGAGCGTGGGAAAGACCTCGCCATCGTAGCGCAACACCAGCGCCTTCTCCTTCGCGGCGAGCGCCGCGGCGCCGGCGAGCAGGGAGGTCTTGCCATAGCGCCGGGGACCGATGAGGAAGCACTTCCCCGAGCCGACCAGGATACCGCGGAGCTCCGCCAGCTCGGTTTCCCGGTCCACCAGCTCGTTGAGCGAAAGCTCGCGGCCGAACTCGAAGGGATTGCGCGGGGGCATGGGCGGCGCTCCGAGGGGGCTGTGGTGCCGTACGGGATTATGCCGATCAGCATAGTTGGCTGGAGCCGACGCCGCCAGCCAGCGGCGTCGGGAGGGAGGCTCGCAGGGGGCGTCACCCAGCTGGCCGAGAACGCTCGGGTGCACCGGTTCGGGGGCTGTCGCGGGTACACCTCGAGCGGCTGATCGAGTTCCTGGTGCGGCGGGTCCCCGGCCCGTCCCTGGGCCCACCGGCTGCCCGATCCGGGGCAGGCAGGCGACCGGGAATCGCCCACCGCCTCGGCGAAGAGAGTGACCGGAGAGGGCCGCGCCGCGGATCCAACCTCCCGCCATGACCTCCCGTTGGGCCACGCAACTGTGTGACCCAGGTCACCACTTAACACCAGGTGCAGCCCGGAGTCGAACGGGGGAACGCTGGCCGCAACCGGAACCCCAACAGGAGTGAAGTCATGCCGCATCGCCCGCTCAAAACCGGCGCCCTGGCTCTAGGCGCCCTCGTGCTTACCCTGGCCGGCTGCAGCGACAGCAGCGGCCCCTCGCTCGGGGCCAACCTGCTCAGCTCCGCGCAGGTGCAGGACGTCGGGCAGGACGTGGCCGAAGACGTCTCGGAAATGACCGACGCATCCGTCTTCGACCCCAGCACCGGCATCAACATGGCCGGCGCCACCAGCAACGGCATCAGAGTCAGCAGCACGCCACCCGCCTGCGTGACGGTTTCCCCGAACCCGCCGATCAACAGCGACGGCGACGTGGTCCCGGATTCCGCCCGGCTCACTTACAACTGCGAATTTACCCGGGCCAATGGACAGCTGGTGGATTCGCTGACCGGCTCGATCGACTTCATCGATCCGCTTCCCAACCTCACCAGCATCGGCGTCAAGCACATCTTCACCGACTTCACTCGCAAGCGCGTCAACAACGCCTTCCCTCTGCGCAGCTTCAAGGCGGTGCACAACGGGACCCGTGAATGGGGCGGGAGTGCCGATACCCTGGGTCACACGATCACCAACTTCACCACGGTGTGGACCCACGTGAGCGGCCGGACGACCACCCACGAGAAGAACTGGCACGCCCGTTTCGTCGCCACGACCCCCGGAACCATCGCGCTCGCTATCCCGCTGCCTGCCGGGAGCTTTACGCTCGAAGGCACCAGCACCTGGACCACCGCGAACCGGAGCTGGAATGTTGCCGTGACCACCACCGAGCCGCTGCAGTACGACCCCACCTGCCAGGTGACGCCGCGTCTGACCAATGGCACGCTCAACCTGGTCGTGACTCGGAACGGCGCGGTGACCAACGTGGAGATCGTGTTCATCAACTGCGGCCAGTACCAAGTGACGAAGACCGTCGGAACGACCAGCTGACACAGCTGTGAGAAATGGGGAGTCAGAAGTGGGAAGTGAGAAGTGAGAAGTGAGGAGTGAAGGGTGAGGGGTGAGAGCGAC
>JBGQJV010000425.1:0-2358 GCA_041499215.1 Gemmatimonadota bacterium
CGGGATCCCCTCGTGCGGGAGGTTGCCGGCAACAAGCTCAAGGACTCCGACGACCGGCGCGCCAAGGCCGTGGTGCGGGAGCTCAAGCTGGACGACTAGTTCCCGGCGCTATCCAGCTTCTTGAGCGCTTCAGCCACGGACCGCGCCTGGGGAAAGCGCTGCCGCAGGTCAGACAGGATCACCTTGGCCGAGTCCTTCTGCCCCGCGGCAACCCAGGCCTCACTCGCCAGCATTCCCTTGCGGATGGTCACGAGCCGGTCGTTGGAGTCGGCCTGAATCGCGGCGAGGGCCGCAAGCGCTCCGGGCGGATCGTTGCGGTCCTTGAGCAGGGACTCGGCGCCGAGCAGCTTGACCGACGGATCGTCCGGGTCCTGCCTGCCCAGCTCCTCGATCAACCGCGCCGACTCGTCCAGTCGCCCGGCCTCGCGCGCGGTTCGGGCCTGGTGGTACAGCCCCGCGACCAGCAGATGCCGCACATCGGTGGTGTCGCCCAGGCGGGTGCCCACCCCGCCGGCATAGCCGTAGACCAGCTCACCGCCGTGCTCTCCCGCCTCGTACAACTCCACCGCTGCACCGATCCCCACCAGGCCGGACGCTACCAACAAGCCCTTCGCCAGTCCCCCGCGAGACCTGAACGCCAGCGCGGCCAGCTCCAGCACGCCCACCACCAGGAACAGGTTGCGGGTCGTCTCTCCTGCTTCCTCATGCTCCTGCACCGCTTCCCGCGCGCCGGGGATCCGCTCGGCGACGCCATGCGCCTCCGTGCCTGACTGTGCCGCGAGGACTGCGGCCACCGACGCGCCGACCAGCAGAAGCGCGGCGGCCGGGCCGGTCCAGGAGAGGCGGCCGGTAAGCGATACCAGGCGCAGCATCACGCCGACCATGCCGAGGGCCACGACGAAGTGCACGATGATGGGGTGGAGACTGGCGATATCGGGCATGGTGGTCTGGTCTTGGGGGAGAGTGCGGTGCCGGAGAGTTCCGAGTTCCGAGTTCTGGGTCCGGGGGTCCGGGGGTCCGGGGGTCCGGTTATGGAGTCGCTCCAAGCGTAACAGGCTGGCCCCGCCAAGTGTATTGCGCGCGGACGGAGGGGGCGTGCGCGGTGGCCACTTTCTCCTGGTGTGCGAGTCCGCCTCCGGCAGTCCTTGACCCAGCGCCTCGCGGCGAGACCGACGCTTGAGCCGGTGGTGGCCCTTGGGCGACCGCCAGGTGTTCCCCCGGTCGGGACGGACCGTTCATGGTGGAACCGCCGGGGGAACCGCGTTGAGGTAGCGGCCATCGACGAAGCCCGGCGCCTGTCGATCGTTCATCACCCGATACCACCCCTGCTCGAGCGAGCCCACCAGTACCATTTGGCGCGGGCGTAGGATTCGGATCACAGGCGCCGTGTTGCTCCGCCCCGCTCGGACGTTGACCCAGGTGGTCGTGTAGCGGCGCGCGGTCGCCCCCGAATCGGCTGTGGCTTCAGACGGCGCAAGGCCGGAGGGCGGCGGCAAGGATTCTCCCGGCGCTCGCCGGGTCGGCGAGGAATCAGGCTGGGCGCTGTCGACTGTTACCTTGGGGGACGCGCGGACCGGTCCGGGTCGGGGTGGCAGGCTCGAATCCAATGCCGACGAGAGCGGAGTTGCCGGGACCGCGCCGGGGTGCTCGAACCGGGCCGCGACCATCCACAGTCCCACCCCGAATGCAACCGCGGCGAGGAGTCCCAACGGAATCCGGCGACGCTTCGGAGGCGGTGCCCGGCGGTGGAAGAACTGGGCCTCGAACGGCGCGCCGCAGCGGGGGCAGCGGGTTGCGACAGCCAACGCCTTCTGGCCGCAACTGGGGCAATGGATGTAGGTCATGGGACCGAGCTGCGCTCGGAAGGGCGTCGCCAGGCGCAGGGTCGAACCCATGTCTCGACCACCCGCTGATAGTAGCGCCGAAACTCCCGGCGCGGCCCTGCCCGCCTCGAGCTCCGACTCGGCACCACCGCCTGGTCCCACCGCCGCGTGGCGCCACAGCTCACCAGGTCGGCCATGACAGGAATCCTCACCTCATGGGCCCACTGCGACCTGACACTACGCGTAAGCTGCCGGCCGTGGCCGGTAGAGGCAAGCCTGATCGTCAGGTCGCGAGATCCGATGAAAGCGAGGAGCCAGCGATGGCGCAGCACGACATGCGCCTTCGCTGGCTCCAGGGATGGCCCCGTCGCTACCCTCGCGGACGGCTAACGGCTAGCTGCTAACCGCCAGCGCCTCTGCCTCCCGCTCCAACCCTTCGAGGAACCAGGGCCAGCCGAACGGATAGTCGCTTACGTCGGTGGTGCGGCTGAACCCGGCATGCACGAAGGTGAGCCTGGTTCCCTCGCCGACCGGC
>JBGQJV010000426.1:0-2354 GCA_041499215.1 Gemmatimonadota bacterium
GCGTTTCTTTCAGGCCAAGCACGAGCTGACGGAAACCGAGCTCAAGTACCTCACCGAGCTCGACTTTACCGCTCACGTCGGGCTGGTCGCGGTCATCCCGGGCGACACGCCCGAGGGCCGGGTGATCGGTGTGGGGCGGTTCGTGCGCGGCAAGAATCCGAGCCGCGCCGAGGTCGCGTTTGTGGTGGGTGACCAGTTCCAGGGCCGGGGCGTGGGCACCTTGTTGCTCGAGCACCTGGCGCGCATTGCGCGAGCCATCGGCATTGAGGCCTTCGAGGCCGACGTCCTGCCCGACAATACCCAGATGCTCGAGGTCTTTCAGCACAGCGGGCTCAGCATCGAGGAGCGGGTGCGGGATGGGGTGGTCCACGTGCGGCTGGATCTGTAGAGTCGCCTGCAACGGCGTGCCGGCGGCAGGGTTCACCACGGAGACACGGAGGGCACGGAGGCCACAGATGAGACCGCTCGCGTTACTCCTCGGCTGTACCTTGCTCGCCCCGCCTGCCGCTCACGCGCAGCAGCGTCCCTCGTCCTCGCCCACCGTCGGCGTCGCGGTTCCGCCTTTTGTCGCAGTCCCGAATGACACTTCGGCACTTCCCGCCGCCGCCACCGCAGCGGCGATCCTTCGTGGACTCGTCCGAGCCGACTCCACCCTCCGTCTGGTCACCCGGTACGACTCCGCTGCCGCCAACCCGCAACTGGATTCCGCTCGGAGCGCGGCTCGCTCCGGGCGTCTCGTCGGCGCCCGTTACCTGATCCTCGGCGCAGTCGCCCGGCCCGCCGGGGGCGGTTATCGTCTCGACCTCCGCCTGGTGTTCACCGAGACCGGCGATTCCGTCGCCCGTGACAGCGCAAAGGCTCCGGATCCTCGCGCGTTCCAGGGCGCCGTGGCGGACGCGGGGCGCGCGCTGCTCCGCAACCTGCGCCAGCGGGAGCGACGGCCCTAGTTTCGCTCGCGTCCGCGATCACTGAAGCCGATCCAGCGCCACAACACCCCACCGTTGGCACAGACTTGTGGGAGCCCGCCGCCGTTGACAGCTTACGGCGCGTCACCCTGTTCGTCGGACCATTCCCGGGAGCGACAATCTGCCCGAGCCCATCCTGACCCACCGTGGTGTCGTCTATCCCTGGCAGTGTGATCACATGGACCACATGAATGTCATGTGGTATGTCGGCAAGTTCGACGAAGCCACCTGGCAGTTCCTGGCGACCTTCGGAATGACCGCCGAGGCCATGCGTGCCGCTGGGACAGGCATGGTGGCGGTGGAGCAGACCATCAACTACAGGCGGGAGCTCCTGGCGGGGGACCTGCTATCGATCTACTCCCAGCTGCTCGAGGTGCGGGAGAAGGCGATCAGGTTCACCCACGAGATGCGGAACGACGCGACCGGTGAGGTCGCGGCCACCACCCTGCTGGTCGGCGTGCATCTCGACGCGCGGCTGCGGAAGGCCAGTCCTATTCCGGCGGATGTGCGCGAGCGAGCCCGGCGGATGCTGCCCGAGGGATAGCTGTCGACTCGCTGGGAGCGCCGAGCCTGCCGCGCTCTCCCGCGGTCAGTCCCGCCACTCGCTCCTTCGGTTACGCCACGGGAACGGCACATCCGGCACCGGCAGGTTCAGCGCAGTGCAGAGCGGCGCCCATCCGTCCGAGGCCCGCCACTCCAGCAGTCGCTGCCGCGGCGTGGCCTCCCGCACCTCCAGGTTGTGCCGGTCATGGGCGGCCATCAACCTCGCCGGGTCGTCCCATTCGCGGCTCCCCGCGAATCGCTCCAGCAACGTCAGCAGGCCCCGGCCTTCAGTCCAGTCGGGGGCAAGTGCTCTGCGTGCCACTGGCAGGATCGTCGCTTCCATGCTCTCCCACCAGCTTTCCGCGCTGTCCCGCAGGGACAGGAGCACCAGGGCATCGGGATTCGCCGCGCTGAGTTCCCGCCAGAACATCGACGCGGGCCAGTCCACCGCGGCGGAGAAACCGCTGAAGACTCGACTCCAGTCGGGAGATTCGCCCGCGAGCGCGTGGTCCCAGTCCACGCCGAGGTCGAACGGATGACCGGGGATCACGCTCATGTGGTAGCAGGGTCCGCCCAGCAGCTGCTCCAGCGCGATTCTGAGCGAGTGGGTTCCCGTGCGGGGAAGACCGGCGCCCACGACGCGCAGCCGCGTCGCGGGGCCGGCGCGCCGCCCCTCAGATGGGGAGAACGCCATCACTCGCTCAAGAGCCATGCCCAGAGCCGCGGCTTCCCTGCCCGAGCAGGAACCAACGCGGAGGCGTGATTGTCACAGGTAGCTGAGCCAGGGCGAGCGGCCACGCTGCTTTACACCGGCGAACCAGACGCACAGCGGAAACATCGCCAGCA
>JBGQJV010000427.1:0-2342 GCA_041499215.1 Gemmatimonadota bacterium
CGCCACCAGGATGCAGCCGGACCCCGCATCGTACTTGGTGTTCCCCGCCTCGCCACCGAGTGGGATGCGTGTGGCCACCTTGTCGGTCACGGCGTCGATGACCAGCTCCCCGCCCCCCGATTCGTCCGACACGAAGATCCGCCTCGCCTCCGGCGCATACGCGATCCCGTCGGGGAAGGCGATCGGCCCGGGCGTGGCACGGACGGTGAGGCTGTCGGTGTCGATCACGGCGACGTAGCGGCCGGTCACCGAGGCGTACAGCTTCCTGAGTTCGGGCACCACCCAGACGCCGGTCACTCCCGGAGTCTCCGCTATCCGGCCCACCACCTGTCGGGAGCGGGTATCGAACACCACGACATGGGCATCGTGCATGTGCGAGATGTACAGGCGGCCGGACCGCGGGTCCTGGGTTTGATAGTCGAATCGAACCGGACGACCGGGGAGAGGCACATCCCCGACCGAACGCAGGACGGCAGAAGCGTCCTGGGGTGGCTTTGCTGCTCCTTCTTTCCCGGCGGTCTTGGCGTAGGGAACTGTCGCCGGACGGCCGTGCGGATCGGCACCCTGGGCGAGCGTACAGCCCGGCGCCGGGGACGACGCTCGACGAGCCGCGCCGACCGGCTGGCGGGTACCCATCATTCCAGTCATGCCGAAGACTCCCAGGAGGAGAACAGAGCATGCCTTCATTTCTCCCTCCCCTCAGTCACCTTCCTCGGGCGCCGCGGGCTAGGCGCCGTAGCTGGAGCGCCGACCGATCGCCCGCCATCCGACGAAGCGCGCGCCGCTCTGATCACCTGCCCAGACCCCCGTGGCGCCATGGTGCAGCAGGCTGTCCCCCACGGTCAGTACCGGCCGCCCCTCGAGCCACAGTTGCAGGGCGTTGTCGATGGCGACGACTCGCAAGTCATACCACGGGCCAGTGCTGCCGCTCGGCATGCCGGTTGCCCCGAGTTGGCGGATGACTCCGCGTTGACTGATCGCGATGCTCACCCGCCCGGCACTGGGGTGTACCTGGGCCACATAGAACGTGAGGGAATCGGCAGCCCGAAAGGCGATACCGGCCGTGGCGGGCCCCGCCGCACGAGCCAGGTACAGGTGAACCTGGACGTCGGTATCAGCCATGTTGCACCGGCTGAGCCAAACTCCGCCCGGGCTGGCAGGCGCGGTGACGGTGTCGCCGACGAGACGCCATCCCGCGGCGCGGCGCGCGAGCGTGCTATCCGGGCCGAGTCCGTCGCAACTGACGTCGGTTCCCCACTGCAGGGCCATCGGCGTCAGGGTGTCCTCAGTCGGACGCTCGGCCTTCACGCGTCGACGGTGCTGCTTGGGATCGCTCCGGGTCACAGTGGCCTTCGTGTCGCCTCCATCCGGTCGATCACGGCACGCAGCGAGAGCGGGCAACGCGATGGCGCAGAGTGCGGCGAGCCACGAAGTGCGCACTTCAATACCTCCTGACGGTGGTGGTCGGTAACGCTCAGCGCTTTCGTCACAGCCCGAAGCGGTGCGCGGCCTTCACCACCAGCGCCCCGTTCAACGGCCGTCCGAGGGTGTGGGTGCTGGGGAACCGGTGCGGCGCGGTCGGATCAGTGGTGTAGCCGGAGTTCCAGACGACGAAGAGATCGTCACCGATGCGGGGTATCCAGTGAAATCGGAGATTGAAGTCCACCCGCTCATCCGCGTTGTTGTACTGCACGAATCCGAGGAGCGAGGTGCGGGTGTTGAACGCGTACTCGACTCGGCCGGTGACCTGGGTCGCCGTGAAGGCACCGGTCGGCAGGGTCACCCGGCTTCTGGAAAGGGTCGAGCCGAGAATAAGGTGCCCGCCGCCGCGCCACTCCGCCCCCAGGTCGATCTCGGTGTTCTTGCCATTGTAGAAGTCTCCCCAACTGACGAGCGAGGTCACGCTGAATGGATGGCCCGGTGAGGTCAGGTACTGCAGCTCGCCCCGGGTCCACCAGTAGCGCCCCGGCGCGATCCGGGCCCCGCGGAAGACATCGAAGGTATCCACCGGCGCATCGAAGAACCGCTGGATGTTGACTTCAAAGCGGCCCCCGGATTCCAGATCCCCGCCGATCGGCCGCCACTCGAACATCGCGGTCTGCCAGTCCCGGCTCCGGAACGGAGACCCCGACTCGTTGGCGATGATGTCCCAGCTCGGAATCGGAAAGAGCAGGTCGAGCTGGCGGATCCCCAGCAGGTGGGGTCGGGGCGTGATGTCAATGTGCGAGGTCGTCTCCCAGATCCCCGACCGCTGGACAAAGCCGAGCGTGGGAGTAAAGCCTGCGTCGATCCGATAGAGCGAGATGAAGGCGTCGACCAGGTCGTTGGGGAAATCAGTGCCG
>JBGQJV010000428.1:0-2320 GCA_041499215.1 Gemmatimonadota bacterium
GGCACGGGGGAAGGACTCTGTTCGGGCCACGACGGGGTTCTGCTCGCCGGGAAGAAGCGTCCTGACCTGGATGGCGGTTCCGTCGGTCAGCTCCACCCGGTAGACCTGGCCTGCGTCGAGCGTTACCCGGACGAACTCGGTGGGCGCGGTGAACTCATGCGCCAGGATCAGGGTGTCGCGGGGAGTGCTGTCGCGAGGGATCGCCGATGCCGGTGAAAGTAGCGTGAGGGTGAGCGCCAGCGTCCCGAGACTTTCCAGCATTGTTCCGGCTCCTTGTTGGGCCGGGTGCGCACGCGCACCCGGGCATCTGCCGGGATGGACGACCAGGGGCTGGCCTGGGCGCACACGCAGGCTGTGGGGCGGACGGCTGTGTGGTTCGCGCGAGTCAGTGCGTCGCAGGCTTCCCGACTGGCGAATACCATGCAGAAGAAGTTGCCCGAAGCCCGGATCTCGCAGTCGCAGGGACCGGGCCACTCCAGGGCCGACTCGCGGGCCTTGTCGCGGCCCGACTCGGTGATCAGCTGGCCGGTGATGCCGCGGAAGGGGAGGAATTCGCGAGCCGGCCAGCGGCAGGTTATGGGTAGTACCCCGATCCCACGGTACCCATCGTCGCCCATTCTCGTGCTGCCGGGAGTCTATCCCTCGCCAACGGAGTGACCGCAGTTGATGCAGTGACGCCACCCGAGCTCGAGTTCGGCCTGGCAGTCGGGGCAGCGGGTAAAGCTCTGGTTCTGCCCACAATGGGGACAGAAGTTCACGGTGCGTCCCGCGGGAAGGTGTCCGCCGCAGTAGCTGCACCGCGGCCCGGATTCGAGTCGCAGGACCGGCGGCCGGTGCGGCTCGGGCTCCGCCGTCATCCGTGGCGGCGGGGGGACCATGGGGGGAACCGGCTCCGCGGTGAACGGCATCCGCCGGGCGGAATCGACTGGCATGGCCAGAGGCGGCGGTGGGGGCGTGGGTGGAGCAGGGTCGAGATATTCTTCCTCCACCGGGGCGAAGGCTTCGTCCGGGCCGGGCCCGAGGGCATGAGCCAGCGGCTCGCCACCCAGCACCAGCTCTGCCTGGCGATGCTCGCCCAGGACGCCGAGGTCGGGGTTCGGGGTGGTCAACTGGTCGCGGAACACCAGGGTCACGTCGTCCGACAGGAGCCGGACGAAGCCTCCTTCGCCCGAACACAGCCTGAGGACCAGCATGTCATAGTCCTCGGCGGAATCGATGCCGAGCGCGCGACGGGTGGTGCGGTAGGGGATGACCGAACTGAGGAGATCACCGAGCGCCATGGGACGGTGCAGGCGAGCCGGATCGATGGCGATTAGGTTATCCACCAGGCGGCGGAACAGCCGTTCGAGGTCGGTCATTGAACTGGTCAGAGTAGAGCCCGCCTCCCGCACTGTCAAGCAAGGAATGACCATGCGAGCCCTTCCCCTCGCCCTTGGTGCACTCCTCGTGGCCGGCTCGCTCTCGGCCCAGGGTACCTGTAACCCGGCCACTGACTCCAGGGAGGCCGAGCTCTTCGGTCATTTCTCAGTCCCGCTGGCGTTCAGTCCGGCCCGGGCGCCGTGGCTGTATCGTCCGGGTACCATCCTGGTTGGCCTCGAGGGCACCTACCTCCCCGATGCCAGTGACCGCATCGCCACCGCGACCACCTGCCAGCCAGGCAAGGGGCCGGAGAACGTCAACCTCCTAGCCGCTTTCCCCCGGCCGCGGATCGGGTTTGAACTGGGTGACGGGGTGCTGCTGGAGGCGAGCTGGGTGCCGCCGGTCCGGATCAACGGGGTGAGGCCCAACCTCTGGAGCTTTGCGCTCTCCCGTACCGTCCCGATCACCCAGCACGGTACGATGTTCATGGGTCGGGCCCACGCGACGATCGGCCACATCAACGCCCCGTTCACCTGCTCCGCGAAGGATGTGAAAGACCCCGCGAGTCCCATCTGCCTGGATGGCGAGGTCTCCAACGACCGCTACAGCCCCAACATCTTCGGCGTCGAGCTGGCCATCGGTTGGGCGCTGAACCAGGGACGGATCCGTCCCTATCTCGGCTCAGGGTACAACATCCTCCACCCGCGTTTCCGGGTGCACTTCACCCGTTCCGACGGCACGCTGGACAACACGAAAATCGAGGTGAACCTGAGCCGTTGGATTCTGTTCGGCGGGCTGACCTGGGCCCCGGCGCCGGGTTTCAGCCTCTCCAGCGAAGCCTACACGGCGCCTAGTGACCAGATCACCGCGCGGGTCATGGCGACGCTGGAAATCGGCCCGCGGCGGCGGCGGCGGTGACCTCACCACCCCTCCCTCACCTCTCCGCTTCGGCCAGTCCGAA
>JBGQJV010000429.1:0-2299 GCA_041499215.1 Gemmatimonadota bacterium
AGGATCGCGGCGAGCTCAGGGCGGAGGACCTTGAGGGCGACCTTGCGGTTGTTGCGGAGGTCGTGGGCGAGATAGACCGTGGCCATACCGCCGTGACCCAGCTCGCGGTCGAGCCGGTAGCGATCTTGAAGCGCGGTGGCCAGGCCAGGTGGAACAGTGGCCATGATGTGGTGGCCGATCGGGGGATGGCAGTTCCCCAATCTGGCCGCCGGCCGGTGGGCACGCCAGACAACACGGCGGCAGGAGTGTGTGCAGGGCCTTCATTTGCTCCCGGTTTCATCGTATTTCCCGGTAGCCCGTCTCTTTCTCGCTTGCCGCCTCACCCCTACCTTGGGGCATGCCCTCCACCGAGCAGTTGCGGGCATCGGCCATCATCGCCTTCCGCGAGGAACTCGCGCGGCTCGAGGCGGAAGGCGTGGTCGCCCTCGATCCGGCGACCCGTGAGCGGATCCGCGCGCACCACGACGCGACGCTCGCGGCCCTGGCAGCGAGCGGCGAGGTGGATCTCACCGCCGCCGGGGCCCGGCTCTCCACCGGCATGCGGATCGCCACCCTGCTCGGGACGATCGCGCTTTCGGCGGCGTACGGTCTGTTCGTCAGCTCGCACTGGGGCACGCTTTCCCTGGCGCTGCAACTGGCGCTCGTCACCTTCCCGTCGGTTCTGCTCGTCGTACTCACCCACGTCGCCGCGGCGCGGGAACGATCGGGCTACGTCGCCTCACTGATCGCGACGGTGGCGGCGATCGCCTTTGCCGTCAACCTCGGGACCCTGGGCCAGCTCTACAATCTCCCGGATTCCCGCGCCGCGCTCCTCGCCGTCGGCGCCTTTGCCATGCTGCTCGCCTACGGCTATGGCCTGACCCTTCCGCTCATCGTGGGAATCGGTGGCCTCGGCGGATGGCTCTGGACCCTCGGGGCTATCCCGCTCGGCCTCTGGTGGCGGGACGGGTTCGGCGTGATCGAGCCGCTGTTGGTGGTGGGGCTGCTGGCGCTGGTGGCGCCCGCCTGGATTCGCGGCCCGGCGAAGTTCTCTCCCTGGTGGCGCGGGATGGGCGCAACCGCGATCGTCCTGGGGCTGCTGCTGGTGGAGAGTAACGGCGGCCTCAGCGCGTTCGCGACGACCGACCGGCATACGATCGAGACCGGCTACAAGCTGCTCGGCGCCGTGGTGCTCACGGCCCTCGTGGTCTGGGGGATCCGGCGCGACCAGCGGCTGGTCATGCAGATTGGATCGGTGGGAGCGGTGCTCTACCTGTTCATGCGTTTGGTGGACTGGTTCTGGGACCTGCTGCCGAAGTGGCTCTTCTTCCTGCTGGTCGGCGCGTTCGCGCTGAGCGTCCTCCTGGTCCTCAGGCGCCTGCGCCGCGTGCGAGTGGAGGCGGGATGAAGTGGGCAATCGCCGCCATGGCGCTGGTCGTCGTGGCGAACGGCGTCGTGCTGGTATCCGCTGGGCGCGAACGCTCGGCGGCTGCCACCCTCACCACGATCGAGGTCTGCGCCGGGCACCTCATCGGCGGAGGAACCTCCGACGAGGCCCCAGCGCTCCGGCTGAGGGTCGCACCGGACTCCCTCTCCATTCCACCGGGGCTCGACGCGCCCGGCCTCCGGGCCCTGGGCTATCCCGAGGCGGTGATTGCCGCCGTCGGCAGGGAGCGCGACTCGACCTTCCGCTGGTCGCGGTCACGGCCAGCCTGGGTGCGGCTCCGCCAGCGGAGTGATTCGCTCAGAGAATTCGCCGTGGTCGAGGTGGCGCCCCGGCGCGAGCTGCTGGCCCCAGACTCCGGCTCCATCGTCGTGCGCGGGCTGATCGGGTTCCGGGAGCGTCGGAACGGCCCGCCTCCAGACGCCATGGCAGGTCACGAACACGCGGCGCCGGGCCTGGTCCGCACCGCCGGCGTGATCTACCCCGCCGTGATCGAGCTGATTCCGTTCCAGCTGCATCTCGATCGTCGGCAGCTTGGGACGCTGTGGGGCGCACTCACCGGCAGGGCCGGATGCGCGGTGACGCGGCAGGCCGTGATCGCGAACGGCGGGAACGGAGGGATCTGGGTCGAGTCGGTGCGTTGAAGTTGAGCGCATGGCCTGCCGTCAGGGGCCACTCCCCCGCGGCGCCGATGGTTGTTCAGAGCTAGCGGGCTCGGCTGTGAAGGCGATGGGCCTCAGGCGAGGTCGGCGAAGAACGGGACCAGGTCGAGCTCGACCGGCACATCAAGGTGCGACGACTCCCACCGCAGGACACCGGTGACCCGCTCGTCCCGAGGACGCTCGGCCCGGGAGACCAGGACCGCCCGCTCCCGGA
>JBGQJV010000430.1:0-2281 GCA_041499215.1 Gemmatimonadota bacterium
GATCTTCCAGGGCATCGCCAGCGGACTGCTGGGACCATCCTCGTTCGACGTGGGGATGGAGTCGGTACTGCTCGGCATCGTCATCCACTATTTCATCGCCTTCTCGGTGGTCATCGCTTACCTGCTCGCCAGCCGGCGGTTCGACCTGCTGGTTCGCGCGTGGCCCTGGTGCGGCATCGCCTATGGCGTGGGCGTCTGGCTGTTCATGAACTTCGTGGTCATTCCGATGTCGGCGATCCACCGGGGCGGCTTTACCGCCCCCGGCGTCATCAATGGGCTTCTGATCCATGCCTTTGGCGTCGGTCTGCCGAGCGCGGGGTTCGCCCGACTTGCCCGGGGTCCGGGCTGGTGGGCGGAGCCGGTGTGAGCCGGCGCGGCTGGCGCTCCTCTTTCGGTCTGCTCGTCGCGGGGGCGGCGACGACGCTGCTCCTGATCCCGGGTTGCGCTGCCCGGCCAGAGAGCGCAGCGAGGACGGCCGGGGACGTCCCGGAGCTGTTTGGTGCCGGGCTGTTCTCCACCGGTGAGTGGGATTTCTTCCTGGCCTTCTCTCCGGATGAGCGGGATGTGCTGTTCTGCCGCGCCAATTCCGACTTCAGCAGCTACCAGATCTATCAGACGCGGCAGACCCGCGAGGGTCGCTGGAGCTCGCCGGTCGTCCCCCGGTTCGCTGCCGGGTGGAGCAACGCCGATCCGCACATCTCGCCGGACGGAGCCGCCCTCTTCTTCATTTCCAACCGTCCCGCTGGTGGGGTGGGTGCGCCGCAGCCGACTTACGACATCTGGCGGGCCACCCGGGAGCCGGGAGGCGAATGGGGTGCCCCGCTGCGGCTCGATGCGCCCGTCAGCCTGCCCGGCGTGGACGAGTGGTCTCCGTCGGTGGCGGCAAGTGGCAACCTGTATTTCGGCAGCGAGCGCCCCGGCGGACGTGGCGGGATGGATCTATGGGTAGCCCGCCGGGTCGATGGCCGGTACCAGGAGCCGGAGAACCTAAGGGATTCGGTGAACACGGCCGGGAGCGAAGTCGAACCGTGGATCGCCCCGGATGAGAGTTACCTCATCTTCAGCGGGAAGGGCCGAACCGACTCCGCGGGACACTACGACCTGTACCTGAGCAGGCGGGTGGGCGGCGTGTGGCAGCGTGCGGTGCCGCTCGACCATGGGGTCAACAGCCCCGAATCCGACTTCAATCAGAGCGTTTCTCCCGATGGCCGGTGGCTGTACTTCAGCAGCACGCGCCCGCTGGCGGTTCCGCTCGGCGAGCGGTTCGACTCACCGCCGGACGACCGGGCTGTCGCGGGGATCGGGAACGGCCAGGGCGACATGTATCGGGTGCCCCTCAGGCTGTTCGGCCTGGGTCCCGAGGCGGATTCGCTCCCGGGACGGGGGCGAGGCTGAGCCCCAGGCCTGACCGGCGAGCGGTGGGGGGCAGAACCTTCTCGCGCTCGGTTTTCCGGTTTGCGGCGCACGGCCCTTGCGGCCGAGCGATGGGCCGCACCGGCACGTTTCATCAATGTTCAGTTGTTCCAATGAGTTACACCTGGCGTCCTGGCCAGATCCCGCCACCTTACCCTTCCTTGACACGTGATTTTGCTCACTCCATATTCATGCCGCCTGACCGGGCCGAGGCCAGGCCGCTAAGAAGTTCCAATTCTCAATCCAGTTCTAGTCCGCAGTTCATCCAACAGGTAGGTCAGGTGCAACTCGTTCCGTGACTCGGGTCGAGGGCGACCGCTCGGTCGTCTGCGCCTTCTTGGGTACCGTGTGGTTTGCAGTTGTTGGTTTCACGCCATCGGAGGACGTCTCCATGAGAGAAAGCAGTGTTGGCGCCTTCGCTCGCAGAGCGCGGTGGATCGCGGCTGCAGCAGTCGCTATCCTGGCCGGAGCGGGCTCGCTTCAGGCGCAGGCGACTGGTAAGCTCGAAGGTCGAATTCGGGATCAGGCCGGGGCGCCCATCGCGAGCGCGCAGGTCCGGGTCGAGGGGACGGCCTTCGGGGCGGTAGCCGACAGCCGCGGCTACTACTTCATCAACAACATCCCCGCCGGGTCCATCGACGTCACCGCGCAGTTCGTGGGGTACAAGCCGGTCCGGATCACCGGGCTCCGCATTTCGGCGGGCCAGACGGTGACCCAGGACTTCGCCCTCGAGCAGCAGGCGGTCGACATCGGCGAGATCGAGGTCACGGCGGCGGTGAACGCGCTGGTGCCGCGCGACGCGGTCACGACCAAGCAGACCATCAACGGTGACTACACCGAGAAGCTGCCGGTCGACCGGATCACGAAC
>JBGQJV010000431.1:0-2279 GCA_041499215.1 Gemmatimonadota bacterium
AGAGCCGTGGCGGCGCGCGCGTCCAGGTCGCTGAGCGCCTGTTCGATGGCACGTCCAGGCTTGCCAAACACGGTGCGGAGCGGGAGCGAACCATTGGTGATGGCGGAAACGGCTCTCCCAAGGAAAGGCTGGAACCCGCCGGGGCGGAACCGCACCCCGAAAACCCGACCCCTTCCCTCGAGCAGGCGGACGAACCGGCCGGTCCCGACGCCATGAATGGCCGATTGGCCCAGCTCGGTCACCCAGTAGACGCAGGGATGAGGCAGGGTCTCCGCCAGCTGGGGTGGTTGTCCGCGGAGGTCCCAGCGCACCATCCAGTAGCAGTCGACGAACGGGCGCAGCTCTTCCGCCGGCAGGTGACGCGCGTGCCGGACGTTCCCGTTTCCCGGTTGCCGATTCAGGATCCCGCGTGGTCCCGGACCGGGCGGTCTTGGCATCCTCGCCTCCCGCAGTGGCCCCAGCACGGAGCGGTCGCGTTCTTACTATAGCTCTCCGCCCGCTATCGCTATTGTGGCGTCACCCGGAGGGGCTGGAGCGCCGGACAACGGCTGCCAGGTCCACCCGGGGAACCAGATTGCAGGCGGGAAACCCGGCTGGAGGAGAGGATATGCGGATTGAGACACTGGCGGGGGTCGCGGCAGGCGTCGGCCTGGTCCTCGGAGCTCTGGCACCGACTCGGATGGCGGCCCAGGCGGCACACCCCCAAACTGCTCAGGAGGCGGCGGTGACGAACAGAGAGGCGCGTGGCACCTTCCAGGTGAAGCTGACCCCCCAGCCGGTCCACACCGCGGCCGGCGGCGCGGAACTCGGCCGGATGACCATCGACAAGGAATTCCACGGCGACCTCGAGGCGGTGAGCACCGGCGAGATGCTGAGTGCCATGACCGCGGTTCAGGGATCGGCCGGATACGTCGCCATGGAGCTGGTGCGGGGGACGCTGCATGGCCGCAAGGGGACCTTCGTGCTGCAGCACAGCGCATTCATGACCCGCGGCGCACCGGGATTGACCGTCACGGTGGTGCCGGACTCCGGTACCGACGAGCTCGTGGGGCTGACGGGAAAGATGGACATCATCATCGAGGAGGGGCGCCACTCCTACCGGTTCGACTACACCCTCCCCGGCGACTGACGCGGAGGACGGCCGACACGGTCAAGACGGTCGGGACGGACGGGACGGTCGGGACGGACGCGGCAAGGTGCTCGGTCCTGCCGCGGACTCGACCGTCCCGTCCGCCTTGTCCGCCCCGACCGCCTCGTCGCTCAGCGAGCCGGCTCCCGCCCCTGCTGATGCGCCTCCACGAACCACAACCACTTGTCCACCCCGCGGGAGACCTCGGTCAGAATGTCGGCGCTGCCGGCGTCCTTGAGGTCGTTCATCTCCTCGATGCCGATCCGGGCCGCGCGGCCGAACATCGCCAGCGCGTCGGACAGCGCGGCGACGTGCTCCTCTCCGGTCCTGAGCCCCAGGGGATAATCGACCAGGGTCGAGCGCTCCGCCACGACGCCGATGGTTCCCTCGGCGATCCCCCCCAGCTGGACAATCCGCTCCGCCAGCAGGTCGATGTACTCCTCGACATCCTCGTTGATCTCGTCGAACAACTTGTGCAGCGCGATGAAGGAGGGCCCCTTCACGTTCCAGTGGGCCTGCTTGCACTGGGTCTGCAGATCAATGCTCTCGGCCAGGCGCTGGTTGAGCAGCCCCACCGCCTCGCGCCTGCTCTCCTCCGGCAGGTCGTTCTTGGTGGAGTAGAGCCGGGCGGCGATGGAACGGCCTTCCCGTGGGGTGGGCGGTGCCGCACGCGGTGCCCGCGGGGCGACGACGTTTCGGGCCATGACGGCCTCCTGGTCTGGGTTTCAGTGCCACTCAAGTTGACGGCTTCGGGCCAGTCGCAATTGGACGGGCTTGCTGTTCCGGGCTCGGGAGCCCTGGGACAAGGGCCGGGCGGGGAGGCCACGGGCCATCCCCGATTCGGGGCCTCCAGCGTGCCTGAATGGGTATACCTCCACGGGCACGGGGGCCAGACCGTCAGTTGCCGAGGCGCACCCGCCACTACGGCCCCGGCGGACCTATTTTCCAATCCGCCGACGGAATCGTTGTCCAATGTCTGACGGATGAGGGGCGCATGGCAGAACTGGAGCAGCTCGAGCAGGGCTCAGGCGGCGGGGGAACCGCCACCGCGGAGCCGAACGATCTCGGCTTTGGCCGGGTGGTAACGGAACGGGTACGTGGCCGGTTCCTCAACAAGGATGGCACCGCAAACAGCCGGAAGTACGGGATG
>JBGQJV010000432.1:0-2279 GCA_041499215.1 Gemmatimonadota bacterium
CTCGGAACTCGGAACGCGGAACTCGGAACGATTTGCCGAAGCCCACTCAGCATACTCCGCCGGAAGCCGCACCACGCCGTTCTCATGCCACCGACAGACCGTGTTCGGGACAGTTCCGGCGGCGAAGTACTCCGTCATCGGAGGGCAATCCTTTGACGCGAGCTCACCGGACACCCGGCAGATCGTGGCTGCAACCAGCCCGCTCTCGGCGGGACGGATGAGGTCGCCGGGCGGATACCGGCGCGCGGTTACCAGCACCGCCCGGTGAAGCAGCGGGCCGGCGCCGGAGACGCCGCTCACCCCCTCCATTGGCTGACCGCTGAAGTTCCCGACCCACACGGCGACGGTGAACCGCCCCGTGGTTGCCGCCGCCCAGTTGTCGGTGAAGTGGCGGCTGGTGCCGGTCTTCGCCGCCGCGCGGAAGGGCCAGTCGAAGGGAGTGGTCAGGCCGAACCCTGGAATCCGGGCCACCGGATCGGTCAGGATGTCGAGCGCGAGAGCCGCGGCGGCCCGCGAAACCACCCGGCGGGGCGCGGAGTCTCCCGCCGCAGGGGTCTGGTCGCCGGCCCAGTAGCGCGGGGGAGACCATAAGCCGCCGTTGGCGAGCGCGCGGTATCCGTTCGCCAGCTCGAGCAGGGTGACGTCGCCGTTCCCCAGTGCCAGCCCCAGGCCATAGTGCTCGGCCGGGCGGGAGAGCGAAGCGAAGCCGGCGCGGCGAAGGCCGTAGAGCAGGGTGGAGTACCCGATCCGGTCCGCCAGCCCGACCGCGGGAACATTATAGGAGCTGGCCAGCGCCTCCCGGGCGCGAACCGGGCCGTGGTAGCGCCGGTCGTAGTTCCGGGGATGATAGGGCCCGCTCGCGGTCTGGTAGGTCGTGGCGATGTCCGCCAGCACCGTCGCCGCCGTCGCCCCCCGATCGAAGGCGAGGGCATACAGGAACGGTTTGAGGGCCGAGCCGGGCTGACGTGGACTCACCACCATGTCGACCTGACCCGAGGTGTCGGCCCAGAAATCGGGCGACCCCACCCACGCGAGCACTTCGCCGGTGGGATTGTCCAGAACCACCAGCGCCCCCTGCCTGGCTCCCTGGTTCCTTAGCTGGTCCACGGTGTGGCGGACCTCGTCCTCCAGCTCCGACTGCAATCCCAGATCCAAGGACGTCCGCCAGCGACCAGCCAGCGGACGATCTTCCGCTTCCGCCCAGAGCAGCAGCCGGCTGGTGAAATGGGGTGCCAGAAAGGGTCGGCCTCGACCGGTGCCGAGCAGCGGTTCCTGGCTGGCGCGGCTCTTCTCCTCCGCGCTGACATAGCCCTCCCGGGCCAGCGCACGGAGACCCAGGCTGCGTCGTTCCAGCGCGCGGCGGGGATCGACCAGCGGGTTCTGACTGGAGGGGGCGCGGGCCAGCGCCGCGAGCAGCGCCGCCTGGCCCAGGCTCGCCTCGGCGGGTGAGCCGCCGAAGTAGAGCCGCATGGCGGCATTCACGCCCACGGTGCCCTGGCCCAGCGGCACCCGGTTGAGGTACTGCTCCAGGATCTCGTTCTTCTGGAGGTGAGCTTCGAGCCGCAGGGCCCAGAGGGACTGGATCAGCTTGTCATCCCATCCGCGGCCGAGCGGTCGGAGCAGGCGGGCGAGCTGCATGGTGATCGTGGAAGCTCCGGAGACCACCCGCCCGCCCAGCAGGTTGTCGCGCAACGCCCGGATGACTGCCCGCGGATCGATGCCGTGGTGCTGATAGAAGCGCCGGTCCTCCACGGCCACGAAGGCGCGGGGAAGGTCGGGGTCCATGTCGGTCAGGGGAATCCAGCTCGCAAGGCTGCCGTCAGAGGCGCGGGTGGTCCGGAGCAGCGCGCCCTGCCGGTCCTCGATGGTGAGGCTCTGCGCCCGGCTGGGCGCGAGCAGCTCGGGTGGTACGGGCTGCGCGACCCAGATGCCGGCGCCCGCGATGCCCAGGGCCAGGCCCACACCGCCCCATTTCCAGATTGCGCCGGTTGCTTGCTTCATTGCCGATCACTCCCGCGGTTCACCACGGAGGCACGCAGAACCCGCGTGAGTCTCACTTGTCAGTAACCGTGAAGAGCCCGCCGTCACTCCGGCCGTACACTGCCGGGTTGTACATCTCTTCCGCATGCGCCGGGGGCCGCACGAACACACCCGGCGTGGTGGCGCGCGCGATGTAGGTCATGGTGTAGGTGCCCTTCCACAGTACCGTGGCGGAGTAGAGCACCCGCGCGTCACCCATCTCCTTGTAGTCGAAGGGTGACCACCAGCCGCTGTCCCAG
>JBGQJV010000433.1:0-2262 GCA_041499215.1 Gemmatimonadota bacterium
GCTGGCCCATCACGCCGCGGAGGAGGCCGAGGGACTGAGGAGCGCGCTCGCCGCGCTGCCGGGTGTGCTCTCCGCCGAGGTAGCCGGAGACTTGCGGCGCCGCATGGAAGTCGTGCGCGACATCGTGGTGGTCCTGGTGGCGAACGTGCCGCCGGCCGAGATCTTCCGGGTGATCGGCCAGCTGCCTGGGGTGCACGAGTTCGCCGGGCAGGACGAACGGCGGGTTACCCTCCGGGTGAGCGGGGGTGCCCAGGCCCAGGTCATCGTCACCACGCCGCGCAATGCCGGCGCTATGCTGGTACAGGCTACCGGCAGCGAGGCGCATCTGGCGCAGCTGGCGCAGTTCGCCCGGGAGAAAGGCTTCGGGCTCGACGGCGCCGCGCTCTGGCGCGGCAGCGAGTTCGTCCCCACCACCGACGAGCGGAGCTTCTACGCCGCGCTCGGCCTGGCGGAGATTCCGCCCGAGCTGCGCGAAGGGCGGGGCGAGATCGAAGCCGCGGCCGGCGGCCGGCTCCCCAAGCTGATCGAGCGCCGCGACCTCGCCGGGTTCCTGCACTGTCACACCACCTATTCCGACGGTTCCAACTCGGTCGAGGAGCTTGCCCTTGCCTGCCGCGAGGCGGGGTACAGCTACGTGGGCCTGACCGATCACAGCAAGGCGGCCGCCTACGCGGGCGGTCTCACTCCCGAGGAGCTGGCCCGCCAGGCGGACGAGATCGACACCGTCAACGCCCGACTGACCGGGATCCGGGTGCTCAAGGGGATCGAGG
Organism: Gemmatimonadota bacterium; assembly: GCA_041499215.1. Taxonomy (GTDB): domain Bacteria; phylum Gemmatimonadota; class Gemmatimonadetes; order Gemmatimonadales; family GWC2-71-9; genus JADJOM01. Next base: position 771 of record JBGQJV010000433.1, read on the forward strand.
CGGACATCCTCGCCACCGGAGAGCTGGACTACGAGGACGCGGTCCTGGGCCGGCTCGAGTTCGTCATCGGGTCGATTCACAGCCGGTTCGGGCTGACCCGTGACGAGATGACCGCCCGGATGCTCGCCGCGATGGACAACCCGTATCTCACGATCATCGGGCACCCGACCGGCCGGCTGCTGCTCTCCCGCGATCCCTATCCGCTGGACCTGCAGGCGGTCTTCGAGAAGGCCGCCAGAACCGGTGTGGCCATCGAGATCAACGCCGATCCGCACCGGCTGGATCTCGACTGGCGCCTGCTGCGTCAGGCGCACGACGCCGGCGTGATGATCTCCATCGGCGCCGATGCCCACAACCTCCCCGGCATTCGGTACGTCGATTACGGCGTGGCGATCGCCCGGAAGGGCTGGCTGACCGCGGAGGACGTGCTGAACACCCGGCCGGTAGAGGGCTTCCTGGCCCACGCGGCGAAGCGGAGGGGTGCTTGACCGGGCGGGAAGGCGGGAAGGCGGGAGGGCTCAAGGCCCGGAAAGCGGGAGGGCGGAAGGGCGGGAAGCCGTCAGGGAGGAATGTGAGGAGAGGCGCACCCCGGACACGGCAGGGTGGAGCCGCCGCCCGGCGCTTTCCGGCCTCCGGCCTTCCGGCCCGCACCCTCGAGATTCTGTCCCACCTCACCCAGGTCTATCCCGACGCGCGCTGCGCCCTGAGCCACCAGAGTCCATACCAGCTGCTGGTTGCGACGATCCTCTCCGCCCAGTGCACCGACGTGCGGGTGAACCTGGTCACCCCGGCGCTGTTCGCGGCCTATCCCGACCCTGCCGCGCTTGCCCGTGCCCGTCAGCCCGATGTTGAACGGCTCATCCAGTCCACCGGATTCTTCCGCAACAAGGCGAAGAATCTGATCGCCATGGCTCAGGCGGTGGTCGCCGAGCACGGCGGCCGGATTCCCAGCACCATGGAGGAGTTGCACGCCTTGCCAGGGGTCGGACGGAAAACCGCGAACGTGGTGCTGGGGAACGCCTTTGGCATCAATGAGGGAGTGACGGTGGACACCCACGTCACCCGGCTCGCGGGTTTGCTCAGGCTCACCCGCCATGGCGACCCGGTGAAGATCGAACAGGATCTGATGCGGCTGGTCCCTCGGGATCAGTGGACCCTCCTCTCCCACCTGCTGATCCTGCACGGCCGGGCAGTGTGCATCGCGCGCCGGCCCCAGTGCGGCCGCTGTGTCCTGGCGGATCTCTGCCCGTCGGCAAAGCTCACCGCCTAAGTGGGATGGAAGTCAGCCCGAGACTCAGGACCCACACCGGTGGCTGCGCTCCCGCCACCAAGTACCAGCGCCGGGTCGCCTCGAGCCGGAGCCCCACCCGGCCGCCCAGCGGCGCCACCACGCCGACTCCGCCGTACCCCCCCACCAGAGTACCGCCCTCCGACAGGTCGAAGATGCCGGTCGAGCCGGCCTTGAGGAGCAGCAGCGAGCCCGGCAGACCGA
>JBGQJV010000434.1:0-2262 GCA_041499215.1 Gemmatimonadota bacterium
CCGTGAGCCCGCCTCACCCGCCCGACGGTGCCGGACGAAACAAAGTGGCCTCCGCTCCGTCATGTTCCCGCACCTTGGGAACCCTGACCGACCGGAGGCCCAGATGTTGTGCGAACGCTGCCACACGCGCGAAGCCCTGAGCCAGGACGGCGCGCCGGTAACCTGCAACCTGTTCGGCGAAATCGAAGGCCACTTCTGCTCGGAGTGCGTGGTAGAGCTGCAGCGACCCTATGAACGGGAACTGCGCAATTCCATCGCGGAGCGGGCACCCGATCTCACCGACGCCGACCTCGCCGCGATGCCGGACCAGATGCTCAAGTTCACACTCTGCCTGCCGATCCCCGCCGCGCCGCCGGCCCCGCTTCCCTGACTCACGGCTCGGCGCGGCGAGGCGCCGGATAGGGCAAGCCGCCGTCCGCCTAGAGCGCCGCCGCGATCCGCTCCGCCATCGCCTGGGTGCCGAGGATCGCTTCGCCCGCCCGGGCGATGTCGGCGGTTCGGGCCCCTTCCGCCAGCACCCGGTGAATCGCCTTGTCGATTCCACCCGCGGCCTCCGCCTGCTTGAGGCCGTAGCGCAGCAGCATCGCCAGGCTGGCGATGGTGCCGATGGGGTTGGCAACGTCTTTCCCGGCCAATGCCGGGGCCGATCCATGAATCGGCTCGAACAGCCCAGCCCCGTCCCCCAGCGAAGCGGAGGGCAGCAGCCCAAGGGAGCCCACCAGCACCGCTGCTTCATCGCTCAGGATATCGCCGAACATGTTCTCGGTAAGCAGCACGTCGATGGAGGCGGGGTCGCTCACCAGCCGCATGGCCGCGTAATCGACATAGATGTGCTCCACCTGGACCTCGGGGTATTCCGGGGCAAGGCCGGTCACCACCTGGCGCCAGAGCTGGGAGGTTTCCAGCACATTGGCCTTGTCGACGGAAAGCAGCCTGCGACGCCGGCTCTTGGCCAGCTGGAAGCCAAGCCGGGCGATCCGCTCCACTTCCCGGCGGGTATACCGCAACGTATTCACCGCCTCGGTGCCGTCATTGCTCCGGGGCTCGCCGTAGTACAGCCCTCCCGTCAGCTCCCGCAGGATGATCATGTCGGTGCCGGCGAGCCGCTCGGGACGCAGCGGTGAGCTCTCGGCGAGGGCGGGGTGAATGGCCACCGGGCGGAGGTTGGCATACACCCCGAGCAGGGCGCGGAGGTCGAGGAGCCCGGTCTCCGGCTTGAGATGCCGGGGGGCCGCATCGAGGGAGGGATCGCCGACCGCCCCGAGCAGGACGGCATCCGCCTGACGGACTGCCGCTCGGGTCTCGGCGGGAAAGGGCTCGCCGTAGGCCGCCACCCCGGCCGCGCCCATGGCGTATTCACTGAGGCGGAACCGCAGGTTGAACCGCTCGCCCACTGCCGCGAGGACGCGCAGCGCGGCGGCCACCACCTCGGGTCCGATTCCGTCACCCGGCAGGATGGCGATGCGCCAGGTCGTCATGCCTCGAGCTGCGCCAGCCGCATGGCCCGGCGTCGCTCAAAGGCTGCGATCTCCGGCTCGTGCAGCAGGGTGCGCCCGATCTCGTCCAGTCCTTTCAACAGCGATTCCCGCCGGTACTCATCCAGCTCGAATGCGGCCGAGAAACCCGCGGGGTCGGTGACCCGGTTATTCACCAGATCCACGGTCAGCTGGTACGCGCCTGCCGCCGCGCCGTACCGCCGGAAGAGCTCATCCATCTCGCCACTCGAGAGCCGCACCGGCAGGAGACCATTCTGGCAGCAGTTGGCGAAGAAGATGTCGGCGAATGACTCGGCCAGGACGGCCCGGAAGCCGTACTCGCCCAGTGCCCAGGGGGCGTGCTCCCGCGAGGAGCCGCAGCCGAAATTGGCGCCGGCCAGCAGGATCGTGGCTCCGGCCGCCTTCGGCTGATTGAGCTCGAAGCCGGGGTTGGGTGCCCCGTCCGGCAGGTACCGCCAGTCATGAAACAGCGCCGGCCCGAAGCCGGTGCGTTCCACCCGTTTGAGAAACTGCTTGGGAATGATCTGGTCGGTATCCACGCTGGCGCGGTCGAGCGCCGCGACCACCCCGGTGTGCGTCGTGAAAGCCTGCATCAGCAGTTCCGAGTTCTGAGTTCAGAGTTCAGAGTTCCGAGTGCCAGGTTCCGCGCTCCGCGCCGGCGTTCGGCCCCCGCCGGACACGGAACTCGGAACCCGGAACCCGGAACTCTTCAGACCAGCGCCGGCTCATCGGCGTACTCCCAGTTGCGCACGTCTGTGAGGCAGCC
>JBGQJV010000435.1:0-2237 GCA_041499215.1 Gemmatimonadota bacterium
GCCTACACTGTGGGCCGCCAGCGCTGACGCCAGGCCTGAAACATCAGTACGGCCCACAACGCCACTGCATTGGGGGTGCGTCCGGCCTGCACGTCGCCCCATGCCGCGCGAATCGGGCGAGGGTCCAGCAGCCCACCTTCGGCCAGTGCCGCCGGCTGTAACAGCTCCTCGGCCCACGCCCGGAGCGGTCCCCTGAGCCAGTCGAGGATCGGAACGGTGAAGCCCATCTTGGGGCGATCCACCAGCGCCTTCGGGACCCGCCGGTAGAGCACCTGCCGGAGGATCCACTTTCCTTCTCCATCACGGATCTTGTGCCTGAGCGGCAGCCGCCAGGCGAACTCCACCAGACGATGATCGAGCAGCGGCACCCTGGCTTCCAGACTGACCGCCATGCTGGCCCGATCGACCTTCGCGAGCAGATCATCGGCCAGGTAGCCGCGCTGGTCGGCGAGCATCATCCGCTCCTCCAGCTCGACCGGACTGTTCCCGCCAACGATGCGGTCCAGCTCATCGGCCAGCTCTTCAGCGCCGGGGACGAGAGTCTGCGGCTGATCCCAGGCCGACATCAGAGTCCGGTAGCGCGCCGCCGTCCCGTCGGCGCGGAGCAACCGGGCGAGCTTGTGGATCCGCTCCCCGACCAGGCGCGGGCGGGAGCGGGCCGGCAACAACCGGGTGGCCACGCTCGCCATCTGATCCCACGCCCCGGGAGCCACAGCCGCAAGGGCCGCTGCGGTGGCTGTCCGGACGGGCGCGGGGACCCGCGCCATCCTGCGGGAGAGCCCCGCGCCGTGGCGGTAGCGATTGTAGCCCGCAAAGAGCTCATCGCCTCCGTCACCCGAGAGCGCCACGGTGACGTGCTGCCGGGCTAGCTTGCAGACGAGATAGGTGGGGATCTGTGAGGGATCCGCGAGCGGCTCATCGAACATGTCGGGCAGCAACGGGACGACCTCGAGGGCGTCCGCCCCGCTTACCCGGAGCTCGGTGTGATCCGTCCCGAGGTGGCGGGCGATGGCCCGGGCATGCTCGGCCTCGTCGTGCTCCGGCCGGTCGAACCCTATGGTGAAGGTGCGTGCGGGGCGGGGCAAGGCCTCCTGCATCAGGGCCACCACCGTGGCGGAGTCGATTCCGCCGGAGAGCAACGCACCCAGCGGCACGTCCGCTTCGAGTCGCAGCCGCACCGCCTCGCAGAGCAGGGCATCGAGCTGATCCACCGCGTCCTGGTCCGATCCCGTAACCTGGGAAGCGGCGCCCTCCGCCGCGGCGGTGAGCGCCGACCAGTATGCCTCGGGCACGGGAAGCGCCACCGAGGGATCCCGGATCGTCAGCAGGTGGCCGGGAGGGAGCTTGCAGACGCCCTGGTAGATCGTTGCGGGCGCCGGGACATAGAGATACCGGAAATAGGAGGCCAGCGCGTCGCGCTCGAGGCGACCCTCGAAGCCCGGCACCGCCACCAGCGCCTTGAGCTCCGACGCGAAGGCAAAGTCCCGGCCCCCGGACCAGTAGAACATCGGCTTGATGCCGAGTCGGTCGCGGATCAGGGTGAGGGTCCGCTCCCCGGCATCCCACACGGCGATGGCGAACATGCCGACGAAGCGGCGCACCGCCGTTGCGATCCCCCAGCTCTCGAAGCCCGCGAGGATCACCTCGGTGTCCGAGTGGCCCCGGAAGCGATGGCCCAGGGCGAGCAATTCCTCCCTGAGCGCATTGTGGTTGAACACTTCCCCGTTGAAGACCAGGGTAAAGCGTCCGCTGGCGGAGGCCATCGGCTGATGGCCGGCGGGACTCAGGTCGATGATCGCAAGCCGCCGGAAGCCGAGTGCCACACCCGCCTCCGGTGCCACGAAGACGCCATCGTCGTCGGGTCCCCGGTGACGGATGGTCCCGGTCATGGCGCGGGTCAGCGCCTCGAGGTCCTCCGCCCTGGCACCCCCTTTTCGAAACAACCCCGCGAGGCCGCACATCAGGACGGCCACTCCACCGGCGGCGGCCGTCGCAGCCGGCGCACGACCAGATCCCGAGCCCACCGGAGTTGCATCCGCCGCCACTCGGACGCCGGCAGCGTCCGATCGCCCCGGCCGCTCCGCAGCCAATCGAGCAGTTGGCTGACAGTGGGAAACCAGCCGCCTTTCCCCGCCAGGCGGCGCAGGAGCGCTTCAGTGCGGGGATGCACCCGGCCGTCCTTCACGTACCGCTTGCCGAGGTGCGTGGCCAGGATGCACACTCCGCCCTCGGCCTCC
>JBGQJV010000436.1:0-2217 GCA_041499215.1 Gemmatimonadota bacterium
CGCACGGTTGCTCGACGCGGGAGTGACCCAGGCGGGCCAGCCCTACCTGGTGCTCGAACTGGTGGAAGGCCGGCCGCTCGACGCCTGGTGCGATGAACGCAAGCTCTCCGCCGAGGCGCGGCTCCGCCTGTTCCTTCAGGTGCTGGCGGCCGTGTCGCACGCCCATGCCAACCTCATTGTGCACCGTGACCTCAAGCCCTCCAACATCATGGTCACCGCGGATGGGACGGTAAAGCTGCTCGACTTCGGGATTGCCAAGCTGCTGGAGGATGAGGCCGGCGAACCCGGTCGGTTGACGGCGTCGCACGAGCGACTGCTCACCTATCAGTACGCCGCGCCGGAGCAGATTCGGGGTGAGCCGGTCTCCACCGCCACCGACGTGTACAGCCTGGGCGTTGTGCTGTACCAGCTGCTCGCCGGCCGGCACCCGACCAGCGAACACAGCGACACACCCGCCGCGCAGGTGCGCGCCGTACTGGAAACCCAACCGGCCCAGCTTTCCCAGGCGGTGACGCCGGGTGGGGGACTCTCGCGGGATGAAGCGCTCCGGCTGGCCGCCGTCCGGGATGCCTCGCCCGAGCGGTTGAAGCGGGACTATGCGGGAGATCTGGAGAACATCCTGGCCAAGGCCCTGCGGAAGGATGTGGCGGAGCGCTATCCGACGGTGACGGCGTTGGCAGATGATTTGGAACGCTACCTTCGGAACGAGCCGGTGTCGGCCCGGCCGGACGCATGGAGCTATCGGACGCGAAAGTTTCTGCAGCGGAACCGCGGCGCCGTGGGTGCGGCTCTCCTCGTCAGCCTGGCGTTGATCGGCGCCGCCGTGGTAACCGCGCTCCAGGCGCGCGAGGCCCGGCGGCAGCGGGACGCGGCGGTCTACCAGAGCCGGCGGGCTGACGCTCAGATCGAGTTCCAAGACCTGCTGATGTCCTCGGTCGGAGACCAGCCGCTCACCATGCGCGAAATCCTCGACCGGGGCCGCAGCCTGGTGGAACAGCAATACGGCGAGGATCCTGCTTTTCTCGGCACGATGCTGCTGCAGCTCGCGACCCGCTACGGCGACCTGGGCGACGTCAAGCTCCAGGCCGAGCTTCTTGCCAGGGCGGAGTCGCTGGCGCTGGCGGGGCACGGGGCGGAGCGCCTGGCCGAGATCCGCTGCGTCCGGGCCGACAACCTGCGCACCCAGGGTCGCTATGACGAGGCCCGCAGCCTGCTGAACCGCACCGACTCGCTGGCCCGAGCTGGCCGGGACCCGGACTCCGAGGCCTTCTGCCTCCAGGCGCGGGCCGAGCTGGAACTCGAGGCGGGCGACGCCGACTCCAGCATCGCTGCGGCTCGGCGGGCCATCGCCATCAGGCACGATCTCGGCAAGACCAGCGACATGTTCTACCTGAGCTTGCTGAATTCCCTCGGCGGCGCTCTCTCGGCCCAGGACCACTTTCGGGAGGCGCAGCCGGTGTTTCGGCAAGCCCTCGCCGGCATGGACAGCAGCGGGCGGGGGGGCATGATCTCGCGGGTGATCATGGAGCACAACCTGGCGTTGACGCTCATCAAGCTTGGTGAGACGGCGGAGGCAGAGGCGGTGCTGCACGATGTCCTCGGTCGGGCATCTCGCACCAGCCCGAACGGCGAAGCCCCGACCCAGCCGCTGATTCACTATGCCGAAACCGCTCTGTTCCAGGGTCATCCCGACTCGGCGGGGAAGTATTTCGGTCTGCTGGTCGCGCAGGCGGTGCGCGACACCAATCTCTACTGGGAGGGTCGCGGGTTGTTTGGCCTGGCCCGCGCGCAGGTGCGGCTTGGCGCGACGGCCGAGGCCCGTCGCAGCCTGGCGAGATTCCGGCAGATCAGGGCCAGCTATCCCCACGTTCAGGACACCGACGATCAGGTGCCCGATGTCCAGACTCTCGAAGGCCTGCTGGCGCTGGCGGCGGGTGACACCGCCGCCGGGCACAACAGCTTTGTCCAAGCGCTCAGGTCGAACGGCTACTACGAGGGCAGACGCAAGGTACGGCTGCGTCCGGTGGTGATCCTGGCGGCGGAAACCGCGTTGTCCCTCGGTGCAATCGACGAGGCGCTCAAGTTTGCTCGGGAAGCGCGGAAGATCGCCGCGGTCGATTCACTGGCCGACACCCGCAGTGCGTATGTGGGGGAAGCGCGGCTGATCGAGGCGCGCGCCCTGCTCGCAGAGGGAGATACCGCGCGGGCGCGGACGGC
>JBGQJV010000437.1:0-2181 GCA_041499215.1 Gemmatimonadota bacterium
CGCCCGATGTCCTGGTCCTTGCGCCTCATCCGAATCCTCGGCACCGACGTGAAGGTGCACGTGACCTTCATCCTCCTGCTCGCCTTCTTTTTCGCCAAGTGGCAGCTGGAGTCCGGTGTCACGGCGGCGATCGGGATGACAGTGTTGTTTGTCGCCCTGTTCCTGTGTGTGCTGTTGCATGAGTTCGGCCACATCCTGATGGCCCGCCACTTCGGCATTCGCACCCCCGACGTGCTCCTGCTTCCCATCGGCGGGGTGGCGCGGCTGGAGCGGATTCCGGAAGAGCCGCGGCAGGAGCTGCTGATCGCACTGGCCGGCCCGGCGGTAACCCTCGCGATCGCCGGCGGCCTTTACCTGGCTCTTTGGGCAACCGGGCACCAGGTGCTGTGGACCCAGGCGGATCTCGAGATGCCGACGGTCCTCAAGCAGCTGTTCTACGTCAACGTCCTCCTCCTGGTGTTCAACCTGATCCCGGCCTTCCCCATGGACGGCGGCCGGGTCCTCCGGGCGATCCTCGCGTCCCGGATGAACTACGTCCGGGCGACCCGCATCGCCGCGACGATCGGCCAGGGAGCGGCGATCGTCGGCGCCGTCATCGGCATCCACTCGCAGCAATGGATGTGGGTGCTGATCGCGATGTTCATCTTCTTCTCGGCCGGCCAGGAGGCGAACATCGTCGCCACCCGGGCAGCCGGGCGAGGCCTCATCATCGATCAGATGATGGTGACCCGGTTCGTCACGATTCCGGTCCACGCCACCCTGCGGATGGCGGCGGATACCCTGCTCGAAACCGAGCAGCGGGAGTTTCCGGTGGTCGACAACAATGGGGTGGTGGAGGGCCTGCTCACCCGGGACAACCTGGTGCGCGGGCTGGCGGCGCGGGGCGCCGATTCGACGGCGGGCGAGGCGATGAGCCGTCCGGTCCCGCTGCTTCCCCTGGGGCTCTCGTTCGAGGAGGCGCTCACCCGGCTCCGGACCAGCGGGTTCCCCGCCCTGCCCGTCGTGGACGCCGCGGGGCGACTGGTAGGGTTGCTGACGGCTGACAACATCACCGACCTGGTGCTGCTCCGCCAGGCAGTCAGCCGATAAGCGCCTTCCGGAGGCCTCGCAAAGGCGGTCTCTGCGCCTCTGCATTGAGATGCGGGTGTGACTGTACGACGAGCCAGTGGATCGGCGCCCCCGGCTCCGGCTAGTCGCGGACGAGCGGTATTCCGGCGGAGGTCGTCTGGCGACGGCCATCCCCGTCCCCGTCACCGTCCCCGCCGCCCGACTTCCCGGTGCCCCGCCAGTGGAACAGCGCCAGCACCGGGCCGTAGAACAGCAGGTCGGCCGCGAGCTTGCCCAGCAGGGCCCCCAGCCATCCGTGTACCAGCTTGAGTCCCAGGCCAAGACACAGCGGCCGGAGCACCAGCCCGTCCAGCCGCTCCGCCGGGCCGAACTCCAGCAACAGGTCGTGGCCCAGCTCGCGCAGCGGTCTCCGCTCGAAGCCGCCGACGCGCGCTTCCCGCCGTTCCTGCCGGGCCTCCCGCACCAGCAGCACCGAGTAGAACCACACGGCCTCGGCCAGGCTTCCAGCCAGTGCGGCAAGGACGATGCTGCCGGTGGCGCGCTGGGTCCCCAGGGTGGCGAGCACCAGCGCCGCGGTACCGACCAGCTCGGCGATGCCGTATCGCCGGCGCCACGCGGCAAACCGCTGCCGCCATCCCGCCTGGTTCCGGGCGACGACCGGATGGTGCGCGTCCGCCTCCTCTACCATGATGTCGTACTTGCCGATGAGGATCACATCGCCGGCGGCGAGGAGGGACGGGCCGATGACCTGGGCGCCGTTGACGTAGGTACCGAAGCGGCTCCGGTCCACCAGCAACGGCCCTTCCGGCGTCGGGACAATCCGGGCGTGCCGCCGCGATACCTCGACACCATCCAGGGCCAGGTCGCACTCCGGCAGGCGTCCGATCGCAACGGTATTGCCGGAGAGCGGGAGGAGGCGGGCACCACAGCGAAGCACGAGGATGGTCGGCATGGAGGAGGGCGGAGACGGCGGACGGGTCAGGTCGCGTCCAGCTCCTGTTTGAGCTTCGGGCCCGGGTTACGCGGCTGCTCGAAATACCACCAGTTCACCTCGTGGATCCACTGCTCCTCCTCCGCCACGATACTGCCCCACAGGCAACGGCCGGCCGGCAC
>JBGQJV010000438.1:0-2168 GCA_041499215.1 Gemmatimonadota bacterium
ACGCCGGCTGGGAATCTCCCGGCCACGGCTGCAACGCATCCTGGACGGTCAGGGTGATGACGAGTAGCACGGCAGACGACCTGCGAGGAGAGCGATGGTTATGACGAACCGTGTGTGCTGGACCCTGGTGGCCACCGCGGCGCTGGCCGCGGCCGCCTGTTCCGACTCGACCGATTCGGGAGGCGGCACGCCGCCGTCGGGCCTCTCCTTCCTCCAGCTGGCGGACACCGCGCCCCCGCTCTGCGCCGACAGCACCGGTGCCTACTTCATCAAGAATGGCGAGGACAAGACCATCCGGCTGGTGTTCCCCCAGTCGGGCCAGCTCGCCGATTGCCCCAGCGGACCCACGAGGGATTTCGCCTCGCTCGAGGTGAACAAGCTGAGCATGATGCGCCGCCCGGACGGCACCCTGATTTCCGACGGCGACTCGCTCTTCATCAGCCTCAAGTGGGTCGGCAACGACTCGATCCTCTTCGAGTTCCAGCCCACCGGCCTGTTGTTCGATCCGTCGGAAGCGCCCGAGCTCAAGATCAACTACACCGAGGCCAGTAACGATCTCAACCACGACGGACATGAGGACGGCGAGGATAGTGACATCGAGACCCGGCTGGATATCTGGCGGCAGGAGCGGCCGGGGGACCCCTTCTTCCGGGTCGGCACCGGGAAGATCGAGAGCCAGAACGAGGTCGAGGCCCGGCTGAACGGGTTCAGCCGGTTTGCGCTGGCGTACTGAGTAGAGCAATGGTTGCGCCCACCCCCACCCCCGACGATCCCGCCCGCGAGCTGCGCTCGCTGGTGACGACCGGCCGTTTCCAGGAGGCGTTCGATCGCTTCCAGAACGGTGGGGCGGGGCTGGCACGCGAGCCGGAGGCGGCGCTCATGGCGGCCACCGCCGCGACCCGACTGGGCCGCTACGGCGCAGCGATCAGCGTGGCGGAATCGGCGCTGGCCCAGTTCCACGCCCGGGGAGACCGCGACGGCCGGATGCGGGCGCTCAATCTCCTGGGCGTCATCGCCTTCGAGCGCGGCCACCTGGATGAGGCGGAACGGAACCTGGGCGAAGCGCTGGAACTGGCGCGGGAGCTGGACGACAGCCTGATGGCCGCGCGAGCCTCCAACAACCTCGCCTCGCTGGCGCAGCTGGGTGAGAAGCCCGAGGTGGCCCTCAGCCTGTATCGCTCCGCCCTGGTCAGCTACCAGCGGCTGGGCGACCGGCGCGGCATGGCCGAGACCCACCACAATCTCGGGCTGGTCTTCCGGCAGATGGGGCGGCTGCATGACGCCCGCGAAACCGTGGAGCAGGCCGTACGGCTCGCCGACGGCGCCGCCGACGGCTCGCTCCGCGCCCTGACCCTGACCGGACAGGCCGAGCTCTACCTGGGGCTGGGCGAGGTGGCCCGGGCCCGCCAGAATGCCACGGTGGCGCAACAGCTCGCCCAAGGTACCGGCGATGAGATCGGCGCTGCCGAAGCCGGCCGGCTGCGCGCGCTGGTGGGCCTGGAGGAGGGTGACCTCGACCTGGCGTTGGCCGAGGCGCAGGCGGCGCGGTCCACGGCCGCCCGACATGGGAGCGCCCTGCTGCAGGGCGAGAGCGCGGCCGCGGCGGCCCGGGTGCTCCGCGCGTTGGGCCGAGTGGCCGAGGCGGAGGTGCTGCGGGCTGAAGCGCGCGGCCTGTTCGAGCGCCTGGGTGCAGTGATCTGGCTCAGGGAGTTTGACGCGGCCTGGCAGGGGACCCAGGAGAAGTGAAAAGCGAAAAGCGAAAAGTGAAAAGACTCGGTGCCCTGCTCGCATCTCACTTCTCACTTCTCACTTCTCACTTCTTACTTCTCACTCCTCACTCCTCATTTCTTACTCCTCACTCCTCACTCCCCCCCTTTCCATAGGAACATCATCAGGTACCCGATGGTGGCGACCCCCATCGAAGCGATGGCCGAGGCCTTGTGTGGCGTCCAGCCACCCCGCTTCCCTGACGCGATTCGGGCATCGATCTTGGAAGTGCTGGGCGCCTTCGCGATCGAGTAGACGAAGCCGGCGTCCGCGGCGACCATGAGCGGCGAGTGCCAGGTCCGTCGCTTCCTGCCCTGCTTGACCTTCCCCGCCTCGGCCAGATTCCACAACCCGGTCACCGTGTTGAGGGTGAAGATCCCGGCCACCGCGTACGCGGCGGG
>JBGQJV010000439.1:0-2165 GCA_041499215.1 Gemmatimonadota bacterium
GCCGGCCCGGGCCATCTGTCGCGCGGTGACCATGCCGGAGCCAAACACGATCGTGTTCGGCGGTGTCGCAATCGGCAGGGCGAACCCGGTGGAGGCGGCGAACCCCGCGACCAGCATCAGGACGGCGGGAGGCTGACCCACCGTGTGGCCCAGCGCCGCCGCGATGGGCATGACCATCGTGGCGACCGCGAGGTTGCTGGCGAGCTCCGAGAGCAGCAGCACGGTGGTCGCGAGTCCGAGGAGGATGATCCACGGCGGCAGCCCCTGCAGCCGGTCGAGCCCTGAGCCGATCCAGCCGGTCAGACCCTGCGCCTCCACCGCCTGGGCCAGGGTGAGGCCACCCCCAAAGAACAGCAGCACGTCCCAGGGAATCTTCCTGGCCTCTGCCCAGGTCAAGAGCGGCCGGCGGGTGCCATCCGCGGCAGTGGCGGACACCAGGAAGAGCAGGACTGCGGCAGTGACTCCGATTGCGGTGTCCGAGAGCCCTGGGAAGAGATCGACCAAGCCCGGCAGCGTGATGCCGCCCATCTCCTTTCGCTCCCGCAGGACCCAGGAGAGCGCGGCCAGGGTGAAGATCGCAAGCACCCGCGCCTCGCCACCCCGGATGGGCCCGAGCCGGGCCAGCCGGGTCCGGAGCAACTCCGCCGCGTCCGTCTGGAGCCGCGGCTGTCCCGGGAAGACCACGAAAACCAGCAGCAGCCAGCAGAGCGGAAGCAGGAGCAGGGTGATCGGCAGGCCCAGCGACATGAACTGGACGAAGCTGATGCCGGTGCCGGTGAGCTCCCGCATCGCCCCCGCCACGACCAGGTTCGGGGGCGTGCCGATCAACGTGGCCATCCCGCCGATGGAGGCAGCGTAGGCTACGCCCAGCATCAGCGAGGTCCGGGTGTTGCCGCCTCCCTTATCCTCCGGGAACAGCGCCCCGATCGCGATGGCGATCGGATACATCATCGCCGCGGTGGCCGTATTGGAAATCCACATCGAGATGCAGCCCGTGGCGAGCATGATCCCCAGCACCACCCGGTGGCCGGAGAGGCCGACGGCCAGCACCAACCGGTAGGCGATCCGGACGTGGCTCTCCCAGTGCTCCAGGGCGGCGGCCAGGAGGAAGCCCGCCAGGAACAGAAACACCAGCTCGTTGGCGTACGGGGCCGCGGCCTCTCTGGTGGATGCGATGCCCAGGATGGGGAAGAGCGCCAGCGGCAGGATCGAGGTGGCAATGATCGGCACACACTCGGTGATCCACCAGACCACCATCCAGCCTGCCACGGCCAGCGTGCGGCGGGCCGGCGGGCTCAGATCCGCCGGTCCGAAAAGCAGTATCAGGAGAAAGAGCGCCGGCCCGGCGATCCGGGCGATGCGGTCAGGTCGGAGGTGCATCGGCCGTCGGGACGCTCACGAGGACCCCGTGGGGCGGCGGTATCAGGCACCGGAGTGGATGGATGGGAATTCCGGTTGGACGCGAGAATGTACCGGGGCACGGAAACCGGCACCATCCCATTGTGAAGGAGTCCTCACCCCGGTATCCTGGCTTCCTTGAGGAGGCTCAGTCTATGATCGGTCTCTGGCAGCCGGCGGTGGTGTGCCGGTTTCCTTCAAAACCGAAGACGAGGTCCTCCGTGGTCCACGCTCTACACTCCCGCTCCAGCCTGCGGCTGATTCCCCTGCTCGGCCTGCTGGCCATCGCCGCGTGCGGCCCCACCCGAGTCCCACTCGCCCGGACCGAGGAGCGGGCGGATGGGCTCCGCTATCAACTCGGCAAGAAGGCGCCGTTGACCGGAATCCTGCTCGTGCCGCGGGACAGCGCCACCGGCGTGAGCGTGACGATGCCGTTCGCCGCGGGGCTGCGTGAAGGAAACGCGGAAGGGTGGCATGCCAATGGTAAGCGCGCCTTCGCGGAGACCTGGAAGGCCGGAAAGCGCGAAGGGCCGCGCGAGGAATGGGATTCAGCGGGACATCTGGCGCGCACCCAGACCTTTGTCGACGGCCAGCTCGAGGGGCTAATGAAGGATTTCAGCCCGACGGGCACCGTGATCCTCGAGCGGCCCATGCATGCCGGGCAGCAGGAAGGCCTGGTGAAGCACTGGTACCCCGATGGCAGCCGGAAGAGCGAAGCCCAATATCAAGGGGACAGGCTGCAGGGGACGATGACCCTCTGGTACCCC
>JBGQJV010000440.1:0-2143 GCA_041499215.1 Gemmatimonadota bacterium
GAATCGGGGTCGCGCAGCTTGCGTTTGCCGCTATCTTCGGTCCGCCCGTCCGCCCGTCCGCCCGTCCGCGACCGAGCCCCCTTGGGAGCGCCCTGGCGCGACCCGGGGCGAGGGAGTCCTTTAGGGCCCGTCCGCCCGTCCGCCTCGGTTCCTGCCCTCCGCCCGCCGGATTAGATTGGCGCCCGTGAACGCTGGCCCGGAATCTGCCCTTGGGCTCCGCAGTCCTGGCGCCGCTGGTGGATTGACCTCGGGAGGAGTCATCGTGCGGAAACATCTGTCCACCCTGGTGCTCGCTCTGCTGGCTCTCGGAGTCCGGCCGCTGCAGGCCCAGTCATCGGCTCCATCCGCCGTCCTGGGGACCTGGCAGGCCGACCTCAAGGATCAGAAGCGCAAGGATGCCCCCCGCACGATCATTGTGCGAGCCGATTCCAGCGCTTCCTATGGTACCGAGACGGTGCGCTGGCGGCTCAAGCCCGACAGCATCATGCTGGCGCTGGGTGGAGAGTGGGTGACCTACCGGCTCCAGCTGAAGGGCTCCAGACTCACCCTTTCCGGTGGCGACCTTACCAAGCCGGTCTCGCTGACCAAGGTCGGTCCCCCCACGGCGCGACCCGATTCCGTGAAGATTCCCCCCGATCCTGAGGTTGCTCCCCGCTGAAGCCGATCCGACCCGGGTGGGTTGGGCAGGTTCAGTTGTGGAGCCCCGCGAGGTCCGGGCCCAGCGCGATCGGTCCGAGCGGGTGGTCCTGATCCGAGACGTGCAGCTGGCCCGCGAAGTCCGCCGCCACCAGCGCCGGCCAGATCTCCGCGCGCGCCTCCTCCGCACTGTTGCAGCGGGCGCTCAGGTGGGCCAGGACCACGGTCGCCAACCCGGGGTGCACCAGCTCGGACAAGAGCTCGGCCGCGGCGCGATTGGAGAGGTGGCCGCCGGAGCCGGCGATCCGCTGCTGCACCACGGGGGGATAGCCGCTGGTGCGGAGCCGGATTTCGTCGTGGTTGGCCTCCAGTATCAGCGCGTGCGACTCGCGTAACAGAAACCGGACCGCCGTGGTCGGGCGCCCCAGGTCGTAGGCGATGCCGATCCGGTGTCCCGCCGCGGTGCGGATGGAGACGGCGACCGGCTCCGCCGCGTCGTGGCTGATGAGGCAGGCCTCGATGTGGAAGGCACCGTGCTGCACTCCGCCCATGATCGCGAGGGGCAGAAATCGCGCCGTGGGCATCCGCGGCCGGAGCCGGTCCCAGGTGCCAGGCGCCGTGAGGATGGGGACCCCCAGCGTCGCGGCCAACCGCGCCGCGCCCGCCGTATGGTCGCCGTGCTCGTGGGTGAGGACCAGCCCGGAGACGCGGGACAGGTCGAGCCCCACCTGGACGGCCCGGCGCCCGATCTCCCGGGCACTGAATCCCGCGTCGATCAGCAGCACCTGGTCCAGGGCGGCGACGGCAAAGGCGTTCCCCGCGGATCCCGAACCCAGCACATACAGGTCGGTCATCTCGGGCTCAGCCGCTTCCAGGTGGCGCTGAGCGCCGCGCGCCGCTCGGCGGTGAATGCCACCTCACGCCGGGGCATGACCCGCGCAGCGACGGTGAGGAACCCGTCCTCGTTCATCCGCTCCCTACCGTCCGATCCCCAGGCAAACGGCGGGATGTACTTGGGCACCTGCGCCGCGCCGAACACATTGGCGCCGGCACCGACCACGGTGCCCGTGGGCAGCATGGTGCCGATGGCGGTCTTCGCATGGTCCCCGATCAGGCTCCCGAGGAATTGCCGGCCGGTGTCGAACCGGGCGTGGCCCACCAAGAGCGAGATCTCGCCGTAGGTGTTCTTGAGATTCGAGGTCGTGGTGCCGGCGCCCAGATTCACCCAGTGGCCGATGACACTGTGGCCGACGAACCCGTCATGCGCCTTGTTGGCATAGCCCTGGAAGACCGAGGTGGAGACCTCGCCCTTCACCGTGCAGCGGGGGCCAAGCACCGAGGCCCGGAGCGAATCTCCCAGCAGTCGCGACTTCTCCCCCGCGAACAGCGGCCCCTCCAGCCGGGTGCCATGGCGGACCTCGACTCCGGCCTCCAGCACCACCGCGCCATGGCGGGTGTCGAACACCACCCCCGGCTCGACCAGCGCCCCGCGACACAGAATCAGGGC
>JBGQJV010000441.1:0-2120 GCA_041499215.1 Gemmatimonadota bacterium
CCGGCCGCGCTCCGGGGGTCTTGGGCAGCGGCACCGCCTGGAGCGGCTGTGCCAGCGGCCGGTCCCCGGGGACGGGGGCTATCGTCTTGACCGGCGCCGGTTTGGGGGGCGGCTCGTCGTCGTATTCCGACGGCTGTGCACCCGAGTCGGGCTGGGCCGTCCCCAGCCGTGCGGCCAGTTGCGCGAAGGCCTGGCAGTAGGCTGGCAGGGGGGCCTTGGAGACGGGGTGCGGCCCTCCCGCCGATGGCAGGACCAGGAGTGACCGGAGGTCCCGCTCCAGCGACAGCCGGCGGCGCTCCTCTGCCAGGGCGATCTCGTACTCCGCTCCCCGCACGGTCTCCATCATTTCGCAGGTGCTCATCTCCCGGTCGCCGCGGACCCCGTCGTTGGCCTCGAGATCGAGCCGGTTGGAGACCTCTTTCACCAGAATCGTGTTGATCTGGAAGTCGGTGACCTGCAGCAGGGTGGGATCGCTCTGCTTGAACGCGTGGATCGCCCCGTCATAGAGCCGGAACTGCAGATCGGACCCCTGATTGGCAAAGCCCATCACGCCGCTGTCGGCGTAGATGATCCGCCGGTTATCGGTCCCCGCCATGTCGTAGATCGTCACGCTCCGGAGTCGCCCCGTGTTGGCGTCGATGCGGCTGGCCCGGAGAAACAGCCCGCTGGGCGGAATCTCGTTGATGACCTGCTCCCGCAGCTCCAGGGTCGGCTTCTTCCGGGAGATGTTGATGAGCAGGTTGCGGAGCCGCGCGTTGCTCTTGGGCAGGACCTGATCGGTAAACCAGAAGTTGGTCGCCGTGAGCAGCAGCCCCACCACCAGCATCGGCCGGAGCAGCTGCAGGACGCTCACGCCACTGGCCCGCATGGCGGTGATCTCGCTGTCGGCCGCGAGGTGGCTGAAGGTGTAGAGCACCGCCACCAGCACCGCCATCGGCAGGGTCATGGCGATGATGAACGGCAGGCAGAGCAGGAACACCTGCCCGATCACCGACCAGGGCAGCCCCTTGCCCACCAGCGCGCCAAAACGCCGCGCGACCTGATTGAGCAGCATGATGCTGGTCATCGCGGCAAAGGCGAACAGGAGCGGCGGTACGAACTGCCGCACGAGGTAGCGGTCCAGCAGGCGCACGAGCAGCGAAGTCTCCCTGCGGTAACGAGTTGTAAGCTCTCTATCCGGCCAGTATATTTGCGGTGTCCTGCAGCTTCAAGCCTGATGTCCCTCTGGCAAGATCTCCCGCCATTCGCCTAGTGCGCGTTGTGGCCGCCCTGGCGCTCCTGGCGTTCGCCGTTCCCGCGACGCTCCGGGCGCAGGGAGACACCACCTTCACCGCCTGGCTCCGGTTCGGTACCCCGGCGGAGCTGGAACTCAGGGAGCCGGAGATCTTCCGGAGCCCCTGGGCCGGAGGCTCGCGGCTCCCAGCCACGCGGGCCGGGGACGCCTGGCTCACCAGTGTCGCGGCGCGGCTGGACTCGCTCCGAACCGACCGCGCGGTGGCCTGGCGGCTTCGACGCATCTACGGCCGCAAGGCCCTCGCAGTGGAAGATAGCCTCGCCCAGCGCCCCGGCGTCCTCGGACTGTCCCGCAAGTACGCCGACCTGAATATCGACGGCCAGGCCCGCACCGAGCTCCGCACCGAACGGCTCAAGAACCTGCGCTGCACTCCGTTCGAGCTGCTCGACCTCAACTCCGGCTGCCGGGGCGGGTTCAAGGCGCCACGCTTCGATACCTACCTCTCGATGCGCGCCGGCGGCGTGATCGGCCGCCGGCTGCACGTCGACGTGGACTACGATACCGAGCGCGACTTCACCGCCCGCAACAATCTGCAGGTCTACTACGAGGGTCTGGAGGACGAAGTGGTCCGACGGGTAGAGGTCGGCACGGTGACATTCCAGCCGCCTCCCTCCCGGTTCATCGCCGCCACTATCCCGGCCAACAATTTCGGGGTGCACGCCACCTTCGAGGTGGGTGCCCTGCAGATCCAGAGCGTCGCTGCCACCCAGAAGGGCAGCGTCGTAGCCGAGCGGAGTTACGCCGTCGGCAGCACCACCGTGCAGCCGCAGGACCGCGAGGCCCGCGACCTCGACTTCGAGTCGGGCCGGTTCTTCTGGGTGGTGGA
>JBGQJV010000442.1:0-2097 GCA_041499215.1 Gemmatimonadota bacterium
GTGACGCCCAGCGGGAGGTGGCCAGGGCGCTGGCGCATCGGGGGCGGGTGTGAGCGGGCTCCGGGCGGGGATCGCCGCCGTGTCCGCGGCTACGCTGTTGGTGGTGCAGGCCGGCCGAACCCAGGGGACCGAGCCGCCATCGGCCGCTCCCGAGGTCATCATCGTGGCGACGGTGCGGGGCGTGTCCCGCCTTCCGGTCACGCTCGATCCCCAGGCCGGCCCCGCCATCTCCGGCGATGGCCTGGTGCGGGCCCTCAACGGAGGCGTCCGGCCCGATCAGGGGTGGGTCGAGGTCACACTCGCCCGCCAGTCTTTCCGGTTCCTGCTGGGAGCCCCGATGCTGGCCTTCAACGACCGGCTGCTGCCGCTTGCCGGGTGGGCCTTCCAGGTGCGGGACTCGCTCTTCCTGCCGCTCCAGTTCGTCTCCGAAATCCTCCCCGAAGTGCTGGGCGAGCGGTATCAGTGGGACAAGGCGACCGGCAGCCTGAAGGAGATCGGGCCACCCCTGCCTGCGCCCCCGCTGGCCGCGGTGCCCAAACCGACGGTGCGACAGCCCGCCCGCCTCCCCAATGGCCTGCTCCCGGGACATGTGGTGACCGTGGATGCCGGCCACGGCGGGGTCGATCCGGGAAACCCGGGAGTGTACTTCCCGCGGGGCCTCACCGAGAAGAACATCACCCTGCAGGTGGCGCTACTGCTGAGGGACGAGCTGCGGGGAAGGGGCGTCAAGGTGGTGATGACCCGCACCACCGACACCCTCATCGGACTGCTCGACCGCGGTCGCTTCTGCACCGACAAGTGCGACCTCTTCGTGAGCCTGCATGTCGACGCCCTCCCCTCCAACGCCCGCCGGCGCTACAACGACATCGACGGGTTCCACACGATCATCATCGGCGAACAGAACACCGAGGAAGCGGACCGCATTGCCCGGATGGAGAATGATGCCTTGCGGTTCGAAGGGGACACCGCCGCGGAAGTGGGCGAGGGTCTCGACTTCATCCTGCGCAACCTGCAGCTCAATGAGTACCTGCGCGAATCGGCCCGGGCCGCCGAGCTGGTGCAGTCGGAAGTGGGGAAGGTGCACACCGGCACGAACCGGGGGGTGAAGCAGTCTCGGTTGCTTGCGGTGCTCAATACCGCGAGGCGGCCGGCGATCCTGGTGGAGATGGGGTTCTCCACCAACCCGCACGACGCCCGGCTGCTCACCAGCCGGAAGTCACAGCAATCGCTCGCGGCGGCCATCGCCGACGCCATCGTCGAGTACCTCCTCGAGTACGAGCGCAAGACCGGAGATGGCAGCGCGGGAGGGAAGGGAAGATGAGGCGCGCGGCTCTCCTCTGCCTGTCTCTCCTGGTCGGCGGGTGCGTCTACTACAACGGCATGTACAACACCAAGCGCCTCGCCGGCGGCGCGCGCAAGGCGGAGGCGGAGGGCCGGACCTTCGACGCGACCAGCCTGTGGGGGCAGGTCGAGGTGAAGGCCGAGTCGGTGCTGGCGCGCCACCCCAACAGCAAGTGGGCCGACGAGGCGCGGCTGCTGCAGGGCACGGCGCTGGTGAAGCTGCGCAACTGTGCCGGCGCGCTCCCCCCGCTGGAAAACGTGATGGTCACCGCCCGCAATCCCGGCATGGCGGAGGAAGCGGCGGTGCTGGTAGGCGGCTGCCGCGCCACGCTGGGCGACCCGGTCGGCGCGATGAGTGCCTACAGCCGCCTTACCAGCAGCCGCGACACGGCGCGCCGCAGCCTGGCGCTGTTCGCCCACGGGCGGGCTCAGCGGATGAATGGCGAGTACGAGGCCGCGCTCGCGGAGCTGGCGGGCACCGATTATCCCGGCGCCCGGGGCGAGCGGGCCGCCGCCCTTGCCGGGCTGGGTCGGCTGCCGGAAGCTCTCGCGATCGCGGATACGCTGCTCACCGCGCGCGACACCCTGACTCCCTGGGATTCACTGGTGGCCGCGCTCGGGCGACACGACCCGGAGACGGCGTCCGCGCTTACCGATCGGATCGCGGAATCGTCCGGGCTGCCGGCCACCATCCGGGCGAGCCTGCTGGTTGCCGATGCCGCCCGCTGGCGCGAGACCGACCCCGACCGGAGCGAA
>JBGQJV010000443.1:0-2078 GCA_041499215.1 Gemmatimonadota bacterium
CCCGGCCGTGCCGCCGAGATGACCTCCACCTCCCACCCAGCCTCGGCGAGGTGGGCAGTCATCGCGTTCCACCTGAACCCGCCGGTATCGCAGCCGGGGCCGAAGTGATAGGACAGCAGCAGCAGGCGGCCACTCATCCGGCCGACGCCCCCGACCCTGACGCACGCACCGATCTCATCCCGCAGGGACCGACGCACGGCAGAAGGCCGCAGGCAACACCTGAGTTGAGCGAGGTGGCGCCCATCGAGGGGGAGTGCCGTTGGAATCGGTCGGGTCTCTGCACCACGCCCCTACCGAACCAGGCCCTGGTCGGCCAGATACTTGAACAGGGTATCGGCGATCACGGCATACCCGGCGGGCGTGCAGTGCCCATCCTTGGGGTAGTACAGGCGGTCCGGCGCCGGGTTGTGCTCCATCGCCGGCAAAACGTCCAGAAAGTACACCCCGTGCGAGGCGGCCCAGGCCGAGAAACGCCTGGGCAGGTAACGGCTCTCTTCAGTCCAGGGACCCCGCTGTGGAATGTGGATGAGCACCAGCTTCGCCCCGGTCGAGTCGGTCAGCGCCTTCATCTTGCCGTACTCGACTTCCATTTTCACCCAGTCCTTTTCGTGGAAGCTGCCTTCCTTGAACATGTCCCAATAGTGCGGCTGGCCATGTCGGTCCATGTAGACCCGAAGCACCAGCCGTCCGAGGTGGGAGTAGCGGTACACCAGAGATCCGAAGGCTCCCAGTGCCGTCGCCTCCCGGGTTTTCAGGAATCCGGAGGGGTCGGCGGTCACGGCATCGAGCCCCAGGTACGTGTCGGCTACATCGTTCGGCAGAACTCCGACCAGGACCAGGTCCGGCTGGAACTTGACTCCGTCCTGCTCGAGCAGGATTCTCTCGGCCTCGGGAAAGTAGCGGGGGATGCCTGCCTTGATGACTTCGACCTTCGGATGGTCGTCGGTCCGCTGGTCCAGCTTCTCCTGCAGACCCGAGAGATAGGCCTCTTCGAAGGTGGCTCCAACCCCGGAGGTAAAGCTGTCGCCCAGGCCCAGCACCCGGAACGTGTCACTCGGCTTCACCAGGTCATGCTCAATGTCGCGAAACCCGAAGCTGTTGTGCTGGTAGTCGTAGGCGAACTCGGCCGCATGACCGGTGTCCCGGCTGAACGGTCGGGGCCGAAACGGTAGATGGGGGTCGGTCACATAGTTGCCGAAGACCGGGCGAAGCGGGGTGGCGAGCGCGAACAGCCGAACAACCAGCTCAGCGCAGGCAAGCCCGACCACCAGGCCGATGAGGACCGTCGTGACGACGAACCCGGTCTGCCGCGATGGGCTCACATCTCCTCCTGCGAAGAGCCGGGTCCGCCGTGTCTGGAACACAGGGGCGGATCGGCCTGGTGGCCCAAATGGGGGCCATTGATGAAAGGAGGCTCGACAGCGACAGAACGTCCCAGCGGTCCGGTTCCCGACCCGGGTGGTCCGGCGGCATCGAGCGTCTGCCGTCCCCGGCGCCGGGAAGCGCGGTAAGTCCTGATTCCACGCGAAGGTACCGGCGGACTGAGGTGGCGGTCAAGCCGGATGGTAGGGAGGCGGCGGTGGCAGGAGGCCAGAGGCGTCATTAGCATTGCTGGGCCTCCCCCAGCACGAACCTTGCCGGACCCGTGAACGCGGAGCGCCCTCGGGGAGTGGTTTCATGTCCGCAGCACCAGGGCTCCCGTTCCTGATCGACATTCCTTCGCCTCCGGCGGGTCATGACTGCTGACAAGCTCTCCCACAATCCGATTTCCCGTTGGAAGCTGGTCCTGGCCGGGTTGGTGCTGCTGGTTCTGCTCGGGGCCGCGCTGGAGGGCGGGACCCGGCTCTATCTGCGGGCGAGCAGCGGCTATGACGGGGAGCACCTCTATCAGTTCGCATTTGACCCCTACAAGAACATCCTCCCGACTCCCAACTACGTCGACACCCGCGGCATCCGCCACAACTCGGTCGGGTTCCGCCGATCGGGAGAAGTGAGTATCTCCAAGCCGGCCGGGACCTACCGGATCTTCCTCATGGGCGCGTCGACCGCGTACGGCCTGGGTGGCCTGTGGACCCACA